>JBBQHA010000125.1:0-9493 GCA_038323475.1 Lysobacterales bacterium | reverse complement strand
AAGGGTGGTGTGGGCAAGACCACCACCAGCGCCAGCCTCGCCTGCGGACTCGCGCGCCACGGCAAGCGGGTCGTGGTCATCGACTTCGACGTCGGCCTGCGCAACCTCGACCTCATCATGGGTTGCGAGCGTCGCGTGGTGTACGACTTCGTCAACGTCATCAATGGCGAATGCAACCTGCGCCAGGCCCTGATCAAGGACAAGCGCTTCGACAACCTGTTCGTGCTCGCCGCGTCGCAGACCCGCGACAAGGACGCGCTGACCAAGGAAGGCGTCGAGAAGATCCTCGCCGACCTCGGCGACGACGGTTTCCAATACATCGTCTGCGATTCGCCGGCCGGCATCGAGAAAGGCGCGTTCCTCGCGATGTATTTCGCAGATCGCGCGGTGGTGGTGGTGAACCCGGAAGTCAGTTCGGTGCGCGACTCGGACCGCATCCTCGGCCTGCTGTCGAGCAAGACGCGCCGCGCCGAACGCGGCGAGCGCGTCAAGGAACACCTGCTGCTCTCGCGCTACAGCCCGGTCCGCGTCGAGAAAGGCGACATGCTCTCGATCAAGGACGTGCAGGAAATCCTCGGCCTCGAGGTGGTCGGCGTGATCCCGGAAGCGCCCGAAGTGCTGCAGTCGTCGAACTCCGGCGAGCCGGTCATCCTCGACATGAATTCGCAGGCCGGACAGGCCTACGACGACGCGGTTGCGCGACTGCTCGGCGAAAAACGACCGTTGCGCTTCACCACGGTCGAGAAGAAAGGCTTCTTCGCCAAACTGTTCGGAGGCTGAGCCATGGGCCTTTTCGATTTCCTGCGCTCCAAGCCGAAGCACACCGCCTCGATCGCGAAGGAGCGCCTGCGCATCATCGTCGCGCAGGAACGCACCGCGCGCGGCACGCCCGACTACCTGCCGATGCTCCGGCGCGAATTGCTGGAGGTCATCCGCAAGTACGTCAACGTGGATTTCGAGGCCGTGAAGGTCGACCTGATCAAGGAAGGCGACCACGACGTCCTCGACATCTCGGTGTCGTTGCCGGACAAGAACGACATGACCCCCATGGCGGCGGCGGGGTAAGCGGGGAATTGGCGAAGCACTGCTTCGCCCCCGCGAACGCCTGCACACTGGTGTGACGGCCGGGACAAACAGGTCTCGGCGAAGCACCGCTTCGCCCCCGCAAGCGTCGGCCCGCGAATGCGCCGGCCTGCCGAAACGGCAGGGATGCATGCCCAAGAACTGGCGCAGCGCGCGCGACTTTTCGATGGAACGCGCCCGCATGAGCAGCGCTGGCCTTCCCGCGACAAACAAGAACGCAGCATGCTGACACTCGCAGACATCGGATTCGCCGAACCTGCAGCGCTGCTCGCGCGCTACGGCCTGCGCCTGCTGCAGGTCGCCGACGGCGTGCCGATCCCCGGAAGCTATTGGGGCGAACCCGAAGCCGGGCTGATTGGCGCCTGCGTGCATGCGCGCAACGACACGCCGGTGCACTCGCTGCTGCACGAATCCGCGCACATGCTGGTAATGCCGGCGGACCGCCGCCCGACGATCCATACCGATGCGAGCGATTCCGTCTCGGAAGAAGACGCGACCTGCGCGCTGCAGATCCTGCTCGCGGATGCGCTGCCCGATGTCGGCAGCACGCGCTTGATGGACGACATGGACGCATGGGGCTACACGTTCCGGCTTGGATCTGCGCGCGCGTGGTTCGAACGCGATGCCGAGGACGCGTTCGCATTCCTGCTCGAACGTGGAATCGTGGATGCGCAGCACGCATTGCGATTGCCTGCGCCTGCGACCGGAATATCCGCGGCTTGAAACGTGTCGCGCGTCACTTCCGAATTGTGGCACCCATCACACTTCACTTGACGAACGCGGACGACACTGCGCGTGCTCGACCATGCGTCCTCTAGCATCCTTCCCCCGGGGTGAACCATGAACACGACACAGATCCAGCGCACCCGTTGCGCCTCTTTCGCCATTGCCGCCCTGTGCATGGCGATCGCCCAGGCGCAGAACGCCGCCGTCACCGTCAACGTCGATGCCAACGCGAACAAGCATCCGATCAGTCCCTACATCTACGGCGTCGCGCCGCCAGGCAATGGCAGCAGCGCCGCCACCTTGAACGACCTGAACACCCCGCTCAACCGCCTCGGCGGCAACAACGCGTCGCGCTACAACTGGCAGCTCAATGCGGCGAACCACGATTTCGACTGGTACTTCGAGAGCATTCCCGAGAACAGCGCCACCGCCGGCGAACTCGGCGACACCTTCATCTCGGTCAGCCACACGGGCAATGCCCAGCCGATGATCACGATCCCGATGCTCGACTGGGTCGCCAAGGTCGGCACCGGCCGCAGCAAGCTCGCGAGCTTCTCGCAGGCGAAATACGGTGCGCAACAGGATGCCGACTGGCAGTGGTACTCCGACGCCGGCAACGGCGTCCTCGCGAGCAACGGACAGAACATCACCAACGACCCGAACGACGCGAATGTCGCCGCCGGCGTGGCGTTCCAGCAGAACTGGGTGCAGCACATCGTCACCAAGTGGGGCCTTGCCGCGAGCAGCGGCCTGAAGTTCTACATCCTCGACAACGAACACAGCATCTGGCAGGGCACCCACCGCGACGTGCATCCCATCGGCGCGACCGAAGGCGAGATCCGCCAGAAGATGATCGACTACAGCAACATGATCAAGGCCGCCGATCCGGGCGCGATCGTGGTCGGTCCCGAAGAGTGGGGCTGGAGCGGCTATTTCTATTCCGGCTACGACCAGCAATACGGCGCCGCGCATGGATGGTGCTGCTATCCGGATCGTGCCGCGAACGGGAACATGGACTACATGCCGTGGCTGCTCGACCAGTTGCACCAGTACGACGTCGCGAATGGCAAGCACGTGCTCGATGTGTTCTCGCTGCACATCTACCCGCAGAGCGGCGAATTCGGCGACGACACCTCGACCGCGATGCAGCAGTTGCGCAACCGTTCGACGCGCTCGCTGTGGGATCCGAACTACACGGACGAGAGCTGGATCGGAGCCAGGGTCTACCTGATCCCGCGCATGAAGGCCTGGGTCGCGACCTACTATCCCGGCCTCAAGACCGCGATCACCGAATACAACTGGGGCGCCGAGGGACACATCAACGGCGCGACGACGCAAGCCGACATCTACGGCATCTTCGGCCGCGAGGGCCTCGACTACGCGGCGCGCTGGACCACGCCCGACCCGTCCACGCCGACCTACAAGGCGATGAAGATGTATCGCAACTACGACGGCAGCAAGTCGGGGTTCGGCGACACATCGGTGTCGGCGACGGTCCCGAATCCGGACAACCTGTCGGCGTTCGCCGCGACCCGCAGCACCGATGGCGCGCTGACGGTGATGGTGGTGTCCAAGGTGCTGACCGGCACCACGCCGGTCACCGTGCATGTGGCGAACTTCACGCCTGGCGCGAGCGCGCACGTGTGGCAGTTGACCTCGTCCAACACGATCGCGCACCCCGCGGACGTCGCGGTCGCCGCCGGCAACATCACGCTCTCGGTGCCCGCGCAGAGCATCACCCTGTTCGTCGTGCCAGGCAGCGGCGGAGCGAACAACCCGCCGACCGCGGTCGCGACGGCCATGCCGAGCGGTGGCATCGCGCAGTTCCGCACCTATCTGAGGTCCACCGGCTCATCCGACAGCGATGGCAGCATCGTCGCATACGCGTGGAATTTCGGCGACGGCACCACGAGCAATGCGGCAAACCCTCCCGCGCATACCTACACCGCGGTCGGCACCTACAACGCGACCCTGACCGTGACCGACGACAAGGGAGCGACCGGCAGCAAGACCGCCATTATCACCGTCACGAATGGTTCCGGCCCGATCCCAGCGCCCATCAACCTGCAGGCCCATGTCGCAACGGGCGGCAAAGTCAATCTAACGTGGCAGGACAACTCGAACAATGAGGAAGGCTTTGCGATCGAACGAGCGACTTCACCGTCGACGACCTATGCCGAGGTCGGGCGCGTCGCGGCGAACACCACGCAATTCGTCCAGGCCGGCGTTGCCGCGGGTACTTACCGATACCGCCTGCATGCCTACAACGCGACCACCGGACGCGTCTCCGCCAATTCCAACGTGGTGACGGCGACGGTCCACTGATCGGACGACGACACAGGCCAGGCCATCATCGCTTCACCGATGGCCTCGGCTCCGATGATGCGGATGGATGCGCGTCCGGGATGTATTCGCCGGGCGCGTGAGCGGTCGCTGCCGACGTCCCGACCTGCGAGGGCGTAATGGCCGGCACGCGGCCGCATGTACCGAAGTCCACCACCGGAATGCCGCGCGGACTATTTTTCCGTACGCGCGCCCATACTCCGACTGGACCGCCCTGCCGGAGATTCGCGTGTCGTTTTCGCTGATTCCCACCGACGACCGGACGCTGGCGACGCGCCTGCAGCGCCAGTTGATGGGTTTCGTGTCCTACCTGATGTTCCTGGTGCCGTTGGTGTATTCGGTCCGGCAAGGCTGGATCGGGTTCGGCTACGAAGGACTCGCGTGGTTCCTCGTGCTGGCGTTGGCGATCAACATCGGATACTTCGTCGCGATCCGCAGCCGGATCACCCAGCGCTTCGCCGATCCGAGCCTGATGCTGTCGCAGATCTGCATCGCCGGACTGCTTGCCCTGGTGATCGGCTACTACCTCGTCAGCGATGCGATGGTCATCGTGCTGATGCTGTTCTTCACGGCATTCTTCTTCGGTCTCTTCAGCTTCAGCACGCGCCAGTATCTGCTGCTGACCTGCGCCGCTGCGCTGGGCTACGGCATGATGCTGATGCTCAAGTACCCCGCGCCGCTGCGCAGCGGCATGGCATTCCGCCTGGAACTGCTGCATTTCACGATCCTGATGATGGTGCTGCTGTGGATGTCGCTGCTCGGCGGCTACATCGCCGGATTGCGGTCGACGCTCGCGCGCAGGAAGGACGAGCTCGCCGCTGCGCTCGCGCGGCTGAAGGAGCTCGCCAGCCGCGACGAACTCACCGGCCTGCACAACCGTCGGCACCTGATGGAGACGCTTGAAGCGCAGCAGGAGCGCGCCACGCGCTACAACGAGCCATTCGCGCTGTGCATCCTCGACCTCGACCTGTTCAAGCGGATCAACGACACCCACGGCCATGGCGTGGGCGACGAAGCGTTGCGCGGATTTTCCGAACGCATCCGCACGCACATGCGGCGCATGGACGTGATCGGCCGCGGCCAGGTCGACAGCATGTTCGGCCGCTACGGCGGCGAGGAATTCCTGCTGCTGTTGCCCTATGCCGCCGGTCCCGGCGCGTGCGCCTGCGTCGAGCGGCTGCGCGCGGCGATGCATGCGACTCCGTTTCCGACGAGCGCCGGCCCGCTCGCGATCACGTTCTCGGCGGGCGTCGCCCAGTACCGCAAGGGCGAATCGATCGCCAACGTGATCAACCGCGCCGATGAAGCCTTGTACCGCGCCAAGACCTCCGGCCGCGACCGCGTGGAGTGCGCTGACTGAGGCATTGTCGCTACGACTCAGCCCGCTGCGGCATCCGACGGCGGATCGGGCCCGCAGACGCGATTGCGGCCGCTGTTCTTCGCCCGATACATGCGCTGGTCGGCAAGCGCGACCAGAGCTTCCCAACTCGGCGCTTCCTCCGCGCCGGCGATGCCGAGGCTGATGGTGACGCGCAATCCGGGAACGATCCGCGCCCAGTCGTCGGCTTCGATCGCCGACCGGATCGCCTCGCCGCGTTCGAGCATCTGCTGCATGCCGATGTGCGGCAGCACCAGCACGAACTCCTCGCCGCCGTGGCGCGCAAGGAAGTCGCCGGCGCGCAGACGCTGCTCGACCACGCGCGCGAGCCGGCACAGCACGTCGTCGCCGATCGCATGCCCGTGGCGATCGTTGATCTGCTTGAAGTGGTCGACATCGATCATCGCCACGCACAACGGCTGCTGCGTCTGCCGCGCACGCGCGTAACCCTCCGCGAGCGCGGTCTCGAGGTAACGACGGTTGCAGACGCCGGTCAACGCGTCGTGCAGGCTCAGCTTCTCCAGCTCGCGCGCCTGGTGCTCGACCTGGCGTAGCGCGCTCGCGAGTTCATCGTTGCGCAGGCGCGAGATTTCCTCCTGGTGCCGCGCGCGCTGCAATTCGGACACCGCGTTGAGGTTCTCGAGCTTGGCCTTGACGACCTCGTCGAACACGCCCGTATGCAGCGCATGGAATTGCCGGTAGTGGTGCAGCGCCGCCTGCCACTGGCCGAGCTGCTCATGCACCGTCGCGAGCGCCTCGTGCGCGCGATACATCTCGCGACGGATCTCCAGTTTGCTGGCGAGGTCGAGCGAACTGGTGAGACGCTCGATGGCCGTCGCCGCATCGCCATTGCGAGCGAGGAACGCGCCCTCGTCGCGCAGAGTCTCGGCGAGGATGCGTTCGGCGCGGCTGCTGCGCGCGACTTCGACCGCCGTCGCGTGGTCGCACCGCGCGATATCGTTCTCGCCGAGGCTCTCCCGCAGGCGCGCGCGTGCACTCAGGCACCACGCCTCGTGCGCCCGGTCGCCGATCGAACGCGCCACCTCGACGGCCTGGTCGAGCAAGGGCATCGCCTTGTGCGCCGAACCCGCCGTCACCCAACCGTCAGCGAGATTGGACAACAGGTACACCTCGACTTCGCGACCGCCGATGCTGCGCGCCCGCACGAGTCCGCGTTCGTACCATTCCACCGCGGTCGGGAAATCGCCGAGTTCCTCATGGCAGACGGCGATGTAGTTGCAGGCGCGGCCGGCATGCAGCGGCAGCGCGTGCACCTCGGTCAGGTCGAACGCATCGTGCAGCCAGCGCAGCGCGGCGGCGTACTGTCCCTGCTGGGTCAGCCCGGCGCCCAGCCAGACCCGCGCCTCGATGGCCGATGCGATGTCGTGCCGCGCTTCGGCTGCATCCAGAGCCTCGCGCGCCAGGCGCTCGGTCGCCGGGTAATCGGCGCACTCGAACCGCCGCTTCGCCGCCGCCAGCAGCGATTCCAGGCCCACATCGATCGCGCCGTCGTCTGCGCCCATGCGCCGATTCTGGCAGAGACGCCAGCCCGCAGGAACGAGCGCGTCGCCGCGGGCCGGTCCGGACCGCCCATTGCGCCAACCGTCCGCGCGCACTAGCCTGCCTTGCACTGCGCCGCCGGCGCGATGGAGTCGATCCCGCCATGACGCCCCTCCGCGGATTGTTCGCGCTGGCTGCCTGCACGGGCCTGGCGCTGTCGACCGGGTGCTCGAAAGCGCCGGATGCGGAAAGCGCCGCCGGCAACCACGGCACATCGTCCGCGACACCGGCGGATGCGGACGCATTCGTCGTCCGCGTCAACCGTGCCTTTCGTGACGAGTACGCGGAACTGCAGTCGGCGCAGTGGCTTGCCTCCACCGACATCAACGACGACAGCCAGCGCCTGGCCGCACAGGCCAACGCACGCCATCTCGCCCTGCTGAACGCGTACATCGACGAGTCCCGTCGCTACGACGGGCTGGCCCTGAAACCGGAAACCGCACGCGCGATCCAGTTGCTGCGCCTGTCCACCGCGATGCCCGCGCCGAAAGACCCGGCGAAACTGGCCGAACTCGCCACGATCGCCGCGCGCATGGAAGGCATGTATGGCGCCGGCACGTATTGCAGGAACGGCGACCGGAACCAGTGCCGCCAATTGGGCGACCTCGAGGCCGTGCTGAAGACCAGCCGCGACTACGACGCCCAACTCGATGCATGGACTGGCTGGCATGCCACCGCCGTGCCGATGCGCGAGGATTACGCGCGTTTCGTCGCACTCGTGAACGAGGGTGCGAAGCAGATCGGCTTCGCGAACGTGGGCGAGATGTGGCGCGACGGCTACGACATGAGCCCGGCCGAATTCCAGACCCAGACCGACCGCCTCTGGGGACAGGTGAAGCCGCTCTACGACCAGTTGCAGTGCTATGCGCGGGTACGGCTGGTGAAGAAATACGGCGCGCGCGGGCAGATCGATGGCATGATCCCGGCGCACCTGACCGGCAACATGTGGGCGCAGGGCTGGGGCAACCTGTGGGACGTGCTCGCGCCGTATCCGGACGTGAGCCCGCTCGACGTCGGCTCCGCGCTGAAGGCCGAGCGCGACGCGCGATACGACAAGGCGATCGCGGCGCATGCAGGCGAATTGACCGCGGATGCGCAGGTCGAAACGGGACGCGAAGCGGACCTCGCCGAAGCGCAGGCGATGGCGCGCCGCGCGGAAGGCTTCTACGTCGCGCTCGGCATGCGGAAACTGCCGGACGGCTTCTGGACGCATGCGCAATTCATCAAGCCGCGCGACCGCGACGTGGTCTGCCACGCAAGCGCGTGGGACATGGACACGCAAGGCGACGTGCGCATCAAGATGTGCATCCGCCCGGACACCGACGATTTCAGGGCCATCTACCACGAACTCGGCCACGTCTATTACTACCTCGCCTACGACGCGCTGCCGTTCCTGTTCCAGACCGGCGCCAACGACGGCTTCCACGAGGCGATCGGCGATACCATCGTGCTGTCGATGACGCCGCAATACCTGCACGACATGGGCCTCGCCGGCAGCCAGGCGCAAAGCCACGAGGCGACGATCAATGCGCAGATGCGGATGGCGCTGGAGAAGGTCGCGTTCCTGCCGTTCGGACTGATGATCGACCGCTGGCGCTGGGGCGTGTTCGACGGCTCGATCAAGCCCGCCGCCTACAACAAGGCATGGTGGGCGCTGCGCGCGAAATACCAGGGCGTCGCCCCGCCAACGCCGCGCGGCGAGGAATTCTTCGACCCGGGCGCGAAATACCATGTGGCATCGAACACGCCGTACACGCGCTATTTCCTCGCCGACATCCTGCAGTTCCAGTTCTACCACGCGCTGTGCAAGGCCGCCGGCCACACCGGCCCGCTCAACGAATGCTCGTTCGCGGGCAATGCCGCAGCCGGCAGGCTTTACCTCGCCATGCTGGGCAAAGGCGCGAGCCAGCCCTGGCAGAAGACGCTGAAGGAATTCACCGGCGACGACGGCGTCGATGCCGACGCGATGCTCGAATACTTCGCGCCGTTGCAGGCGTGGCTGGAAGAACAGAACAAGGACCAGCAGTGCGGCTGGGAAGGCAATTTCGCGAGTGGGCCGGCGGCCACGCAGGCGCCCGACGTACCATCGAAGAAGTAGAGCGGATCGGCAGGAACATGACTCGGACTTGCCTGCATTCCTGATGCGATCGTTCCATCCACAAAGGACACCCACAAAGGACAACCACATGCACATGCTGAGCCTGATCCTGATTGGAATCGTCGCGTTCGAACACCTGTATTTCCTGTACCTGGAAATGTTCACTTGGACGACGAAGAAGACGCGCCGCATCTTCGGCACCACCGAGGAGTTCGCACTGGCGAGCAAGTCGCTGGCCGCGAACCAGGGGCTGTACAACGGCTTCCTGTCGGCGGGATTGGTGTGGAGCCTGCTGCAAACGGACG
>JBBQHA010000124.1:0-9537 GCA_038323475.1 Lysobacterales bacterium | reverse complement strand
GGTCAAGCCGCAACCCTCGCACCGGCGCAACGAACCGATGTACCTGGCCCACATCGTCGCCGAACTCGCGCGCGATCGCGGCGAGGATGTCGCGGCCACCGCTGCGGCGACCGCTGCAACGGCACGGGCATTTTTCAGGTTGCCCGGGTGACGGGCGCGCTGTGCGCAATCCAATGCGTGCATCCGAACGGGTAGCGCGTGCCTACCTGCCGTCGCCGCGACCCGCTTCTTCCGACTGGTTCAGGTCGATGTGCTGACCGGATACCACCAACTCGATGCGCTGGTAATGCCATGCGTCGCCACTGCTGACGCCTTCCACGTACAGCACGCCGGACTTGCTGCTCCCCTGCACCGGGATGCTCAGGCTCGCCGAGCCCTCGCCATTCGTCGTCGCCATCGAACCGCGCGGGAAGCCCGTCGCGACCGGCTGGCCGAGCAAGGTCATCGCGGCGCTGTCGGCATGCAGGTGGTCGATCGCAGTGCGGTACGGCTCGCTGCCCTTCATCGCCGCGGTGATCACCCAGAACAGCAATGCGGCGCAGACCGCGCTCAGCACGAAGCTGGCCGCCACCACGATCAGGCCCCACTTCGTCCACTGGCGCTGCACGCGCTGGAAGTGCTCGACGCTGTCCCAGCGCTTGTTCTGCCACGCCCACTCTGTGCCTCTGGCGCCGAGCACGAACCACATCACGATGTTCACGAAGGGCACCAGCATCAGCAACGCGATCAGCACGTTGTTGCCGATGCCCCAGATCCAGGTCAGCAGGAACGCACCCCAGTTCCAGCCCTGGATCTCACGCGGCACCACGGCCATCGAACCCTGGCCGGACGTGTTTTCGGTCGTCGTGCTGTTCATGCCGGCTCCTGGTCGCATCGCGCAAGCGGGTGCGGCGCTGGCTTACTGGACGGTCGGGCCGCCCTTGCCCTTGCCGCCGAACAACTTCTTGAACGCCGCGCCGATCGCGACCACGGTCACGACCACCAGTTTCTTGAACGCCAGCAGGATCACCCCGATCTTGGCGAACAGGCCGGCCTTCGCGGCGATGCCGCCGGCGACGAGGGCGGCGATTCCGTACCCAGCCAGCTTGTCGTGCGAGGAATCGAAATCGGCATAGCGCTTGCCCGGATCGAATTCCACCATCGGCAGCAATCGCTGCATTCCGGCCTGCACCGTGGCGAGATCGTTCATGCCGGCAACCGCGTTGAGGCTCAGGTAACCGCTGCGACCGAGCACGCGGATGTCGTAGTTGAGTGTGTGCTGCTCGGCGTCCGTCGAGGCGAGTTCGCGCGCCCAGTACAGTTTCTTGCTTGCCGAATCGTAGCGCGGCGGCGCGGCCCAGCCGATCAGGGTCAACTCCGGATAGCCGGCCTTCTTGCGCTCGGCGTTGTCGTCGGCGTCGGCCTTCTGCATGTCCTTGAGCAGCGCGTCGTAGTCGGTCTTGGCGGCGTCGTCGTCGGCGACATGGCCTTCGTCGGTGCGGGTGACCACGACCGCCCACGAATGATCATCGGTGAGCGGCGTCGACGCGGGAACGACCATGCCCAGCACGGTGTCGTTCGGCGGGTTGCTCCAGAACTGCTCGAGCACCTTGCGCGCATCGGTCTTGTCGAGGAAGCGGAATTCCGGCCCGAGATTGAACCGCGCGTCACTGCCCGGCACGGTGATGTCGCCCTGCTGGAAATGCAGGGTCGCGAGGAATGCCTGCGCCTTGGCGAGCCCCGCCTGCGCCTGGTCCGCTCCGGGCGGAGCCGCGGCCGCGCCTGCATCGGCGGTCTGGCCTGGTTGTTGCGGGGCATCCTGCGCGCTCAGATTCGCGCTCAGGAGCAGGGCGGCCACGGTCATGGCGAGAATGGTTTTGCGCATGGCACTCCCCAGTGCTGATGTTCGCGGCCATGCTGCGCGAGGAGTCGCCGGCACGCAAGTCTTGTTCCAGCGAAGCGCGCATCCTATAAAGTCCAGCCTCGATGGCCCAAGACCCTTTCAAGGAACCGTGGACTGCACGCAGGATCGCCGGGGGGGCAGCCGGCGGCGGCGTTGCGGTCATGCTTGCTTTCGCCGTCCTGTACAACCAGGCGACCGTGTCGACCCGGAAGGTCATTGGCATCGTCCAGTCCGCGGGGCCCATCAGCGTTGCCAAAGTCCAGGGCGGCACGCGCGAAGCCGCATCGGTGCGACTTGCCGACGGACATGTTGTGCTTGCCTACGTGGATTACGGTACCCAACTCACGGCAGGGGATTCGGTGACGCTATCCACCGCGCGTTTGACCGCGGGCGACGCCGTGACCCTGTTGGAACAGTCGCACGTGTGGGGTCCGCCCGGCTATGAGGTCATCGCGACGAACTCGCGATAGGACTTACGACCGCAGGCCCACGCCGCGCTTGAGCAACCACAGCGCCAGCGCCGTCAGCGCTCCGGTGAAGCCGAGCATCAACGCGTAGGCCACCCACAGCGGCACGTCGCTCGCGCCGAGCAGGCCGTAGCGGAATGCGTTGACCATGTAGAAGATCGGGTTCATGTGGGTCGCGGCTTCGGCCCATGGCGGCAGCAGCTTCACCGAATAGAACACGCCGCCGAGGTAGGTCAGCGGGGTGAGGATGAAGGTCGGCACGATCGCGACATCGTCGAACTTCTTCGCGTACACGGCGTTGATGAAACCCGCGAGCGAGAAGATCGTCGCGCCGAGCAGCACCGTGCTGACCATCACCAGCGGATGCGGCACGCGCACCGGCGTGAAGAACATCGCGATGATGAGCACGATGATGCCGACCATCAGTCCGCGCAGCACCCCGCCGGCGACGTAACCGCCGAGGATCACCCAGTTCGGCATCGGGCTGACCAACAGCTCCTCGACGTGGCGACCGAACTTCGCGCCGAAGAAGCTCGACGAGATGTTGCCGTAAGCGTTCTGGATGATGCTCATCATCACCAGCCCGGGCACGATGAACTCCATGTAGGTGATGCCGTTCATGCTGCCGATGCGGCTGCCGATCAGGCGCCCGAAGATCAGGAAGTACAGGGTCATCGTGATCGCGGGCGGAACCAGGGTTTGCGCCCAGATGCGCAGGATGCGCGCGACTTCGCGGCGCCCGATGGTGCCGAGCGCGATCATGTTCGAGCGCATCGGGCTCGCGGCCGCGATCGCGGTGGGCGACGTATTCATTGCGCGGCTCCCTTGCCGCTCGCGCGGTCGTCGTCGCCGGTCAGGCGCACGAACAGTTCTTCCAGCCGGTTCGACTTGGTGCGCATCGAACGCACCCGGATGCCTGCGTCGCCGAGCGCGGCGAACACGCGATTGAGGTCCATCGCGCGCGGCATGTCGATGTCGATGGTGTGGTCGTCGGCCGCGTGCAGGGTGGTGCCCTCGATCTGCGGCAGCGCTGCCGGCAGCTGGCCATCGATGTCGAACAGGAAACCCTCGACATCGAGCTTGGCGAGCAGCGCCTTCATCGGCCCCTGCTCGATGATCTGGCCGCGGTTGATGATCGCGACGTTGCGGCACAGGCTCTCGGCTTCCTCGAGGTAGTGCGTGGTGAGGATCACCGTGGTGCCGGCCGCGTTGACTTCCTTGAGCGTCTTCCACATGCCGCGGCGGATCTCGATGTCGACGCCGGCGGTCGGTTCGTCGAGGATCAGCAGGCGCGGCCTGGTCATCATCGCGCGGGCGATCATCAGGCGCCGCTTCATGCCGCCGGACAGGTTGCGCGACATCGTCTGCGCCTTGTCCCACAACTGCGCGCGCTTGAGTTCTTCCTCGGCGCGGACGACGGCCTCGTGGCGCGGCACGCCGTAAAAACCGGCGTAGTTCACCAGGATGTCGAAGGGTTTCTCGAAGAAATTGAAGTTCATTTCCTGCGGCACCAGCCCGATCTGCCGCATCGCCTCGCTGCGGTGCGCCTGCAGGTCGATGCCGAACACGTGCACGGAACCGGCGGTGGCGTTCACCAGCGAGCTGACGATGCCGATCAGGGTGGACTTGCCGGCGCCGTTCGGGCCGAGCAGGGCGAAGAAATCGCCGGGTTCCACGCTGAGCGAAATGCCCTTGAGCGCCTCGACGCCGGTCGCGTAGACCTTGCGGAGATTGGCGACCTGCAAGGCGGGCAGGGTTGGTGCGGAAGGGTCGGTCATGGGCGTCCAGAGCGCGCGGACGAAGCAAAGACCGCGCAAGGCCGTTAGTATATCGGGCCGGCCGCGCCCACCGCGGCCCCGTCATGCCGAGGTTACGTGGCCGTCCATTTCCCATTGAAACTGGTATCGAGCCGCATGCTCGCTCCGACCGTGCGCCATCTCGTGTTCACGCGCGACGACGGGCTGCCGCTGGACTTCATCCCGGGCCAGTTCGTGCAGGTGCATTTCCACTACGAGGATGGCGCCGCGACCAAGCGCAGCTATTCGCTCGCGACGATCCACGACCACGCCCTCGGCGCCGGCGAAACCGTCGAGATCGCGGTGAGTTACGTGGCTGGCGGCGCGGCGACGAAACTGTTCGAGTCGCTGGATGAAGGCGGCCAGATCGATGCGAGCGGCCCCTACGGCCGGTTCTGCCTGATGCCCGCCGACACCAACAAGCGCTACCTGCTGATCGGTACCGGCACCGGCGTCACCCCGTACCGCGCGATGTTGTCGTCGATCGAAAAGCTGATGGCCGGGCGCGGCATCGAGGTCGTGCTGTTGTTCGGCGCGCGCAGGCCCGAGGAGCTGATCTACGCCGAGGATTTCTACGCCTTCGCGGCGGCGCATCCGGGTTTCCGCTTCGTGCCGTGCTTCTCGCGCGAACTTCCGGCCGACCCGCATGCCGACGTGCGCAAGGGTTATGTGCAGGAGGCGCTGGCCGAATTCGCGCCGGACCCGGCGACCGACATCGCCTACCTCTGCGGCAACCCGCTGATGGTCGATACCTGCTTCGAAGCGCTCAAGGGCTACGGCCTGCCGGTGCCGGCGATCCGGCGCGAGAAATACGTCAGCAGCAAGTGAGTTCCGCAGGAACTCGGACAGGATGTCGTCACCCTGAGCAGCGCAGGGATGTGCATGTCGAAGGGTCTTTCGCGGCTCGCGAGACGACGACGCGACAGATCCCTCATTGCATTCGGGATGACAAGGACCGCCCACCCTGAGCAGCGCAGGGATCCGCATGTCGAAGGGTCTTTCGCGGCTCGCGAGACGACGACGCGACAGATCCCTCATTGCATTCGGGATGACAGGGACCGCCCACCCTGAGCGCGCAGGGATGCGCGTGGCGGAGGATCTGCATGCACTTCGCATGCGCACAGACGAGGCGGATCGCTCGCTGCGCCCCCGACGACGGCACATGTCAAGGGTGCTTGACACCGCGCGAAAGTCGCCTCAGACTGGCCTTGTCAAGGTTGCTTGACACAGGAACCGGCGATGGCGCGCTACACCGAGAAGCAGTACCGGCGGCACATGTGGATCCTGATGACGGCCTACGTCGCCCTCATGCTGCTCGAGTGGCCGCATGTGCGCGGCACCGCGAATCTCCCGCTGAAGGTCGCACTCGCGCTCGCGCCGACGGTCCCGGTGATCGCCCTGGTCTGGCTGATCGCGAGGCGCGTCATGGCCAGCGACGAGCTGCAGCAGCGGCTGCACATGATGGCGCTCGGCTTTGCGACCGGCGTCGTCGCCGCGGCGAGCCTCGCCGGCGGATTCCTCGCGGCCGCGGGCGTGATCCGGATCGAGGGCGACGTCCTGATCTGGGTGTTCCCCGCGCTGTCGCTGATTTACGGCGTGTCCCACATCGTGCTCGGCCGGCGCTACGGCGGCGCGGATTGCGGATGAACAACCGCGTGCGCGAACTCCGCGAAGTCCAGCGCTGGTCGCAGGCGCAGCTGGCCGAATTGCTCGACGTGTCGCGGCAGACCGTCAACGCGATCGAGACGGGCAAGTACGATCCAAGCCTGCCGCTGGCGTTCAAGATCGCGCGCATGTTCGGCAAGCGCATCGAAACCATCTTCCTGCCCGAGGAGTCGGCATGACCGTCCAACCTTTACGCGCACTCGCTGGCGGCGCACTCGCCGCGGCGCTGCTGCTGTGCGTCCCGGCGCAGGCGCGCAAGCTCGGCACGCTGGATTTCCAACCGTGCACGCTGGCGCCGAAACTCGCCACCGCGACCGTCGAAGCGCAGTGCACGCGCTTCACGGTGCCGGAGGACTACGCGCATCCGGAGGGTCGCAAGATCCAGCTCGCGATCGCGTGGATTCCCGCGCGCAACGACGGCGCGACCGATCCGGTGTTCATGCTCGCCGGTGGCCCCGGCCAGTCGGCGCTGAATACGTATCCCGACATCGCTCCGGCGTTCGCCGAAACGGTGAAGAAGCGCAGCGTGGTGCTCGTCGACCAGCGCGGCACCGGCGCTTCCAACCCGCTCGCCTGCGAGGACAAGGAAGGCGGCAAGAGCAGCGTCGAGCAGCAGGCCGCGGCCAACAGCCAGGAAGCGGTGCGCCGTTTCACCGAACACTGCCGCGACACCTTGTCGGCGAAGGCCGACTTGCGCTTCTACACGACCAGCGAAGCGATCCGCGACCTCGATGCGGTGCGTGCGGCGATCGGCGCGGAGCAGATCGACCTGGTCGGCGTTTCCTACGGAACCCGTGTCGCCCAGCACTACGCGCGCCGCTTCCCGAGCCATACCCGCGCGGTCGTGCTCGACAGCGTCGCCCCGAACGAGCTGATCCTGGGCAACGATTTCGCGCGCAACCTCGACGACGCGCTCGCGATGGGTTTCAAGCTGTGCGCCAAGACGCCGCACTGCGCCGAGCGGATGGGCGATCCGCGCGCGAACCTCACCGCCCTGCTCGCGCAGCTCCAGCTGAAGCCGGTGCTGGTGAACTACCGCGATCCGATGACCGGCGAGGCGAAGCAGGAAACCCTGACCCGCGGACACCTCGCCCTGGTCGCGCGGATGTACGCGTACCTGCCGATCCTGGCCGCCTCGTTGCCGCTGACCTTGTCCGAGGCGACGAAGGGACGCTACGAGCCGCTGATGGCGCAGGCGAAACTCGTCAGCGGCAACCTCGGCGAAACGATGACCGCGGGCATGCAGCTGTCGGTGATCTGCAGCGAGGATGCGGACGGACTCAAGGCCGATCCCGCATACGCCGACAGTGTGCTCGGCAACGAAATGATCGACAGCCTGCGCACGCAATGCGCGGTGTGGCCGCATGGCCAGCGCCCAGCCGATTTCCACGATCCACTCAAGAGCGACCTGCCAATCCTCGTGCTCGAAGGCGATTTCGATCCGGTCACGCCGCCGCGCTACGGCGAACAGGTCGTGAAGAACCTCAGCCACGGCCGCCTGCTGATCCTGCGCGGGCAGGGCCACAACGTGATCCCGGTCGGCTGCATGCCGAAGCTGATGGCGCGCTTCCTCGATACCGCCGACGCGAAATCGCTGGACGCACATTGCCTGGACAAGTTGCCGTACGCGCCGCCATTCACGAGTTACAGCGGGTGGGAGCCGTGATGCGTCGGGGATCGGGCAACGCTGAGGGCCGTGTCCGACCAACCGACCGGTTCCAGGACGCATTCCCGCAGCTCGAAAATTCTTACGCTCATGCCGCGTCGTTCGCTTGCCGTTCCCGTTCCCCGCTCCCCGTTCCCGCTTCTCACAGGAGACCGACATGACCCGACCCATCTGGCGCGGCATCGGACCGAGCCTCGTGCTCGCAGCCGGCATCGTCGCGGGGCAATCCGCGCAGGCCGCATGGTCCGACCTGGCGGGGACCGCGCTGCTGGCGTCGTGCCTGCTGCTCGCCGATGCGTGGGCGGCGCGACTGCGCGGGATGCCGGCCAGGCCTTCGTTGCCGGCATGGATCCTGGCTTCCGCGTTCGTACTGGCGGGTTTGCTCGCGTTGTTGCGCGAGCCAGGCCACACCGGTTCGCTCATTCCCGTGCTGGGGCTGGGCGCGTGGACCGTCCTGTTCCTGCGCGATGGAAAACCGCGCACGACCTGCACGCTCGCCTGATCGACGGAGTCAGCGCATGTTCGCCTTCCTGATGGGGCTCAAGTCCGTTTCCCCGGCCGAACTGCACCGGCTGGTGCTGGCTCGGCAGGTGACGGTCATCGATGTGAATTCGCGCCAGAGCTGGGAAAAGACGCACGTTCCCGGCGCACGGCTGTTCGACCCGCTGACCTGGACCGAAGCGGACCTGCCGCCGGACAAGCAGGCCGCCCTCGTGTTCTATTGCTCCAACCCGATGTGCCGCAAGGCGCCGAACGCGGCGCGGCGCGCGAAGGCCATGGGTTACGCCAACGTGCGCGTGTTGTCGGCGGGCATCACCGGCTGGATCGCCGCGAAGCTGCCGACCGAGGGCGCGGCACAAGCGCACGCTTAGCTTTCCCGATTCTCTACTCCCCCCCCATTCCCGGCTCTTCCCCATGATCGAAGCCAAGAACCTGCACAAGTCATTCGCCAGCAAGGCCGGCAAGGTCGTCGCCGTGGACGACGTGAGCTTCGTCGCCCAGGACGGCGAGATCACCGGCCTGCTCGGACCGAACGGCGCGGGCAAGACCACGACCTTGCGCATGCTCTACACGCTGATGCAGCCGGATCCGGGCACGGTGACCGTGGACGGTTTCGACTCGGTCCGCGACGCCGAGGCGGTGCGACGCCGGCTCGGCGTGCTGCCGGACGCGCGCGGCGTCTACAAGCGGCTGACCGCGCGCGAGAACATCGCCTATTTCGGACGGCTGCACCAGATGCGCGAAGACGAGATCGCAGCGCGCATCGCGCTGCTGTCGACGGCGCTGGACATGGAGGACTTCCTCGATCGCCCGACCGAAGGTTTCTCGCAGGGCCAGCGCACCAAGACCGCGATCGCGCGCGCACTCGTCCACGATCCGATGAACGTGATCCTCGACGAACCGACGAACGGGCTCGACGTGATGACCACGCGCGGCCTGCGCGAGTTCCTGCACGGCCTGCGGGCGGAAGGGCGCTGCGTGATTTTCTCCAGCCACATCATGCAGGAGGTCGCAGCGCTCTGCGATCGCATCGTCGTGATCGCAAAGGGCCGCGTCGTCGCGCAGGGAACCGCCGACGAACTGCGCGCGCAAACCGGCCAGGACAACCTAGAAGACGCCTTCGTCAAGGCGATCGGATCCGACGAAGGACTGCACGCATGAACAACCATTCGATCAGCGCCATGATCACGGTGATGGTGAAGGAACTGCGCGACATGTTCCGCGACAAGCGCACGATCCGCGTCGCCTTGCTGACCGGCCCGGTGCTGATGCCGGTACTGATCCTCGGCATCAGTTCGCTGGCGCAGAACCGCGTCAGCAGCCAGCTGGAAAAGCCGCTGGAATTGCCGGTGGTCGGAGCACAGTACGCGCCGAACCTGGTCGCGTGGCTGGGCGGGCAGAATGTCGACGTGCTGCCGCCGCCCGCCGACGCGGACGCTGCGATCCGCAACCAGGACCGCGACGTGATCCTGTCGATCGGCAAGGACTACCCGGAAGACTGGCGCAACGGCGTGCCGGCGCACCTGGAAATCATCGACGACTCCTCGCGGCAGGACGCCG
>JBBQHA010000123.1:0-9540 GCA_038323475.1 Lysobacterales bacterium | reverse complement strand
TCCAGCTGGACCCTGTCGATCATCCGCCTGTACCGGTAAGGGCATCGCGCCGCGCAGCCATCGCCGCTGCGCGGCGACGGCGCGCCCAATCCGCCTCGCGATCGCATTTCGTCGCGTTGCACGCGTCGAGCCGTTGCCAGGCTCGGCCGTCCTGGCCTCACTCACCAATCGACTCCGGCCCTACGCATTCAGCTATGGGCCTTGGATGATGCTTGAAGTGACAGCAGTCACTTCGCAAACGCATTTCGTCGCGTTGCACGCGTCGAGCCGTTGCCAGGCTCGGCATCGATGCATCCCCAACCAACCCGGCCCTTCGCTCCTGCTACGGGCGCCTGGATGATGCGCGAAGTGCGTCAGTCACTTCGCAAACGCATCATCCAAGCCCGATCGCCTTGTCCTTCCGCTCGGAAAGCCGCTTTTCGAGATAGTGGATGTTCGTGCCGCCGGTCTCGAACCCCTGGTCCGCCAGGATCCGCTGCTGCAGCGGGATATTCGTCCTGATTCCGTCCACCACCATCTCGCTCAGCGCCACGCGCATGCGGCAGATCGCCTGTTCGCGGTCGTTGCCGTGGACGATCAGCTTGCCGATCATCGAGTCGTAGTTCGGCGGCACCCGATAGCCTTCGTAGATGTGGCTGTCGACGCGCACGCCGGGGCCGCCGGGGGCGTGGAAATGCTGGATCAGGCCCGGGCAGGGCATGAACGTGTCGGGATCTTCGGCGTTGATGCGGCATTCGATCGCGTGGCCGCGGATCACGATGTCGTCCTGCTTCAGCGACAGCGGTCGACCGGCCGCGATCAGCAGCTGTTCGCGCACGAGGTCGACGCCGGTGATCAGTTCGGTCACCGGGTGTTCGACCTGGATGCGGGTGTTCATTTCGATGAAGTAGAAGCGGCCGTTCTCGTACAGGAACTCGAATGTGCCCGCGCCGCGATAACCGATGCGGATGCAGGCCTCGACGCAGACCGCGCCGATCTCCGCGCGCTGCTTCGGGGTGATGCCGGGCGCCGGCGCTTCCTCAACGACTTTCTGGTGGCGGCGCTGCATCGAACAGTCGCGTTCGCCGAGGTGGATCGCGTGGCCCTGGCCGTCGGCGAGGACCTGGATCTCGATATGGCGCGGGTTCTCCAGGAACTTTTCCATGTAGACCTGCGGATTGCCGAACGCGGCCTTGGCTTCCTGCTGGGTGGTCGCGATGGAGTTCAGCAGCGCGGCCTCGGTGTGGACGACGCGCATGCCGCGCCCGCCGCCACCGCCGGCCGCCTTGACGATGATCGGGTAGCCGATGCGCTTGGCGATCGCCATGCAGTCGACGGGATCCTCCGGTACCGGGCCATCGGAACCGGGCACGCAGGGCACGCCGGCGGCATTCATCGCCTTGATCGCTTCGACCTTGTCGCCCATCAGCCGGATCGTGTCGGCGCGCGGGCCGATGAAGATGAAACCGGATTGCTCGACGCGCTCGGCGAAATCCGCATTCTCGGAAAGGAATCCGTAGCCCGGATGGATCGCCTGCGCGTCGGTGACTTCGGCGGCGGCAATCAGCGCGGGAATGTTGAGGTAGCTTTCGGACGACGGCGCCGGCCCGATGCAGACCGATTCGTCGGCCATCGCGACGTGCTTGAGGTTGCGGTCCACGGTCGAATGCACCGCGACCGTGCGGATGCCGAGCGCGTGGCAGGCGCGCAGGATGCGCAGCGCGATTTCACCACGGTTGGCGATGACGACTTTGTCTAGCATGGGCATGCGTGGTGCTCGAAAGCGGGAACGGGGAACAGGGAACGGGGAACGGTTGAGTACGGAATCGACGAGGCAGGCCCTGAACTTTTCGGGCCGTTCTGTTCCCCGTTCCCCGTTCCCGGTTCCCTCGTCATGAAATCACGAACAGCGGTTCGTCGAACTCGATCGGCTGGCCGCTGCTCGCGAGCACCGCGGTGACGGTGCCGGACACATCGGCCTCGATCGGGTTGAACATCTTCATCGCCTCGATGATCGCCAGGGTGTCGCCGGCCTTCACGGCCTGGCCGACTTTCACGAACGGCGGCGATTCCGGGTTCGGCGACGCGTAGAACGTGCCGACCATCGGCGAGCGCAGGACGTGGCCGTCGGGCAGTTCGCGGCCGCCCTTGCCGATGTGCGCGGTGTCGGCGTGCGGCGCGGGGGCATGGGTCGCGGGACGCGGCGCTTCGGCATGCGCTGGCGCCTGGACCTGCTGCGGCGGGGCGGCGTAGGTCACCTGCTGCGGCATGTTCTTGGGCATGCGCGAGAGGCGGACGCTCTCCTCGCCTTCCTTGATTTCGATTTCGGCCAGATTGGATTCATCCAGCAAATCAATCAGCTTCTTTATTTTGCGAAGGTCCATGACAACTTCCTGAGTTTGATTCGCTACGAACCGTCCCTGGTGTTTGGCGCCGGCCCGCACATCCGTGTGCGGGCGCTCACCGGCGCGCGATGCGTTTCAACGCATCACGCGAAAGCCCCGGTTTGCCCTTCCTTGATTTCGATTTCGGCGAGGGTGGATTCGTCGAGCAGGTCGATGAGTTTCTTGATCTTGCGCAGGTCCATGAATGGGCCTCTCTCAACATGTGAACAAACAGGATGTCATCCAGCGCGCGGCGAGGGATCTGCTATGGCTTTCTTCGGCAACCATTGAAGGCAGATCCCTCACGATGTTCGGGACGACAGGATTGGGTTTGCGGGTGCGCCAAGCCGTTGCAATGCGGCATCGAGTGCGTAGCGGTAACTGTCCGCGCCGAATCCGGCGACCAGGCCGGCCGCGAGGTCGCTGAAATACGACTGCTTGCGGAACGGCTCGCGTGCGTGCGGATTCGAGAGGTGGACTTCGATGAAGGGAATGCGCACGGCGGCGAGCGCATCGCGGATCGCCACCGAGGTGTGGGTGAAAGCGGCGGGATTGATCAGGATGAAGGCGGTGCCATCGCCGCGCGCGGCCTGGATGCGATCGACCAGCGCGTGTTCGGCATTGGACTGCAGCGATTCCAGCGCATGACCTGCGGCTTCCGCACGCTCAAACAAAGCGCCATCGATCTCGGCCAGCGTCGTCGACCCATAGACAGCCGGCTCGCGTTCGCCGAGCAGGTTGAGATTGGGGCCGTGGAGGACGAGGATCTTGGGCACTGGTTCGGTTCACGGTCACAGAACCGCCACAAAGCGGCGGGGTGCGCAGTGTCGCGTGACGAGGCGCGCGTGTCCAGCGGATGCGCCCCGTATCGGCGACGTTTATGGAAATTGAACGAATGTTGCAAGCCGGCTAGAGCTTCTACTCAGCGCCGCCAGTGCATGCAGTCGTGGCTACTTCGACTCTGGCGTGCTGCTTCCGGCAAGCGGCTTCAGGGGACTGAAACCCACGCCGCGAGCGCTTCTGCGCTGGCGAATGGGCCGTATTTGCGACGCAGCAGGCGACCATCGCCATCAATCAGCACGCTGTAGGGCAGGGCGCCGAGCCGATTGCCCAGGCGCGCGCCGGAGCTGCCCTGGATGTCATCGAGGAGAATCGGATAATTGACCGGAGTTCGCAGCAGATAGGCGCGCACGGGAGCCGGATCGTCCTGTGCGATGCCGATCACGACGATCCCGTCAGCGCCCTGCGCCTTGGCGAATCCGGCCAGCAGCGGCATCTCGTCGCGGCAAGGTCCGCACCAGCTCGCCCAGACATTCACGAGGACACGATGTCCGCGCGTTGCCGGGAGTTGTCGTGGATGACCATCCAGATCGGCAAGCGCGAGCAGGCCGATCAGGTCGCCTTCGCTGGCCGGCCGCGTGCCGGGTGGAAGCTGCGACGGCGCCACGTGTTCGACCAGCCAGCGTCCCGCTGCGGTGCCGAGCAGCGGGCCAGGGCCGTTGAGCCGGATCGACATCACCAGGCCGAGCACGGCAGCCAGCAATGCCGCGCCGACCACGGCCAGCGTCCGCCAATTCATCGGCTGGCGCGTGCCAGCGCGTCGTCGACGATGGACTGGGTCAGGATGTTCGGCAGCACCTCGCCATCGCCGCCACCGCGCGGATACACCACGTAGAGCGGAATGCCGACCGCGTGGTGCACGGCGAGGAAGTCGGTGATCGGCTGGTCGACATCGGTGTAGTCGCCGACCATGTAGATCGCGCCGGCCTTGCGCATCGCGTCCAGGAACGCGGGCCGGGCGAGAACCGCTTTCTCGTTCGCCTTGCAGGTGATGCACCAGTCGGCGGTAATGTCGACGAACACGATCTGCCCCTTTCCACGCAGTTCGGCGAGTTTCGCTGCCGAATATGCAACGGTCCCCTGTTCGGCGACGCGCGCGGCCAAAGCGGGCAGGCGCTGGATCGCCACCAATGGCAGCGTCGCAACCAGCAAGGCGAGCAAGCCAAACGCGCGCACCGTGTGCTGGCGCGCGCTATAGCGGCCGCGTTCCCACAACCAGACGCCGAGCGCGAGCGCGACCGCGCCAGCCAGCACGTACAACACCGCGTCCGCACCGCGCTGTGCGGCGAGGATCGACACCATCCATGCGGCGGTGAGGTACATCGGGAACGCCAGCACTTGCTTCAGCGTTTCCATCCACGCGCCCGGCTTCGGCAGGCGCGAGGCCAGCGCCGGCACGAAGCCGATCAGCAGGAACGGCAGCGCGAGGCCGAGCCCGAGCGCGAGGAAAATCGCGATCGCCATCGCAGTCGAGGATGCGAACGCGAATGCCAGCGCGGTGCCCATGAACGGTGCTGTGCATGGACTGGCGACGATCACCGCGAGCACGCCGGTGAAAAAATCGCCCGCCGCCCCGGATTTTTCCGCCAAGTGCTGGCCGACGCCCGCCACGCCCGCGCCGAATTGATAGACCCCCGACAGGCTCAGTCCGATCGCGAGCATCAGGTAGGCAAGCGCTGCGACCACGAGTGGCTGCTGCAACTGGAAGCCCCAGCCCAGCGCGAGGCCGGCCTGGCGCAATCCGATCGCCAGCGCGCCCAGTGCCGCGAAGCTGACCAACACGCCGGCGGTATACCAGAGCGCATGGCTTCGGGTCCGCGCGCGGCTCTCGCCAGCCTGCATCACCGACAGCGCCTTCAGTGACAGCACCGGCAACACGCAGGGCATCAGGTTGAGGATCAGGCCGCCGCCGAGCGCGAGCAGGAGTGCGGTGATCAACGCGGAGGTCGACGCGGCGCCGGCCGGCCGATGGATGCCCGGGGGCAGTTCACTGATCGCGCTGGCTTCGGCGGAAACGACGCCGCCGGATGTGAGGTCCAGGGTGACGCGGCGCTGCATCGGTGGATAGCAGACGCCATCCGTCTGGCAGCCCTGGAACGTCGCCTGCAAGGTGATTTTTTGCGCGGAAGGGCTGCTGCGTTGCAACGGCAGCGGGACCTCGACCTGATCGAAATACACCGCGACATCGCCGAAATGGTCGTCATGGTGTTGTTGTGCGACAGGCCATTGCGGTTTGCCGGGCAGGGTCAGCGCACCGTCGCTGTCGATGCTGAAACTGGTCTTGTCGCGATACAGGTAATAGCCCTTCGCCGGCGTGAAGCGCAGCAGCAGGCGGTTCGGCGTGTCGATGATCGCCTCGAAGCCGAACGCCTGTTCGGGCGGCAGCGGGAGGGTGTCGGTGCCGGGCAGTTTCGCCCCTCCCTTGCCGGTCAGCGCAGCAAGCGAGCCGGGGTTCGCTGGCGCGGGAGCGGCCGCATTGCCCACGGCAGCATCGGCCGCAGCCGCGACCGGGCCCGACAACGCGACATGCACGGTGCGTTTCTGCGGCGGATAGCACACGCCGGCAACCGCGCAGCCCTGGTATTTCACGATGAAATCGGCCGCGTCCACGCCAGCCGCCGCGGTGCCGGCCAGGGTCGCGGTGACATGGTCGTGGTAGATCTGCACTTCGCCGAAGAACTGGTCGTGCTTGTGGATGCCTTCCGGCAACTGCAGCGGATCGGCCTTGAACGCGGCGTCGGCTGGCGCCGCGCCCATGCGTTCGCGATACAGGTAATAGCCTTTCGCGATCGTCCAGTTGAATTCGATGTTGCCGTGGTCGACCGCCCTGGCGCTCAGCGCGAAGGCCTGGTCGACCGGCAGCAGGTCGGATTCGTCGACGGCGCGCGCCGCCGGCGCGGCGAGCATCCACAGCACCAACACCAAGGCGGCGAGCGCCACGGCCGATGCGCGCGCCGACCTGGCGACCGCATTGCGGAAGCCGCTCATGCCGCGGCTCCAGGCTGCCTGGTTTCGGTGAGCACCCAGTCGAGGTAGCGATCCAGTCCGGCGACCACGTCCAGCGCCAGGATTTCGGGCAATGCGTACGGATGCACGGACACGATGTGTTCCTTCAATGCGTCGAAGCGGTCGGCGCTGGTCTTGATCAACAGCAGGCTTTCCTGCGCGCGTTCGATCCGGCCTTCCCAGCGATACACGGACCGCAGGTCGGGCAGGATGTTCACGCACGCGGCGAGGCGTTGCTCGACCAGCGATCCGGCCAGCAGGTCCGCCCCGGCGGGATCGGGGCAGGTGCACAGGACGAGCAGGACGGGCATCGCGACAGCCAGCATGCAGGTCGCACAGCCTAGCTGGCGCGCCCCCCGCTGTCATGTGATTGTCCGGGCCGGACGATGAGCGGCGCCTGCGAACTGCCAGTGGCAGTTCGCGCCGCGAAGAACGCCCTGTAGGGCCGGGTCTCTCCAGATGTGCGGTCCTTGAACCGATAAGAGGTGGCAGCCTGCCCCGCGAAGTCACTCCGGATCGAAATGCTGCCCCAGTCGCGGCAGGACTTTCTGCTCGACCGCGTCGCGGATGTCCTGCTCGGTCACGTAACCGCGGCCGGCGGTGCCGATCTCGTCGAAATACATGTGGACGCGGGGCATCGTGTCGCGCGCTTCCTCGCGGGTGAGGCGGCCATCGTGGTTGGCATCGGCGTGGGCGAAGCGTTTCGGCAGTTCGACCGCGAGCGCCTGCCTGACCTTGACGGTCGTCGCATCGGTCGCGTGGCTGGTTTGCGCGCCCGCACTGATTGCGAGGGCCGCGGTGAGGAGGACAAGGCGGAATGTCATGGCGACTCCAGTTGTTGGAGGATCAGTGCGCGTCGTGTGCCACGGGCGCAGCGATGGCGATGGGGCGATGGGAGGCGGTCTTCGCTACGGCGGATTGCGCGCGGATATTCGCCGTCGTCTGGCCGCTCCCATCCGGAGACCAGCCCGGCGCGCCGAACAGGTAGCCGAGCGCGTTGCGGATGCTGCCTGGATGGCGCAGGTCGCGGCCGATCGCGATCCATTCGCCGAGTGCGATGCGCAAGGGATGCTCGCTGCCGATCGGCTTCACCAGGCCGTAATCGCAGGGGTTGTCTGCATTTTCGGCGACGAAGGTCCCGAACAGCCGGTCGAACACGATCAGCACGCCACCGAAATTCGCGTCGAGGTATTCGGTATTGCGCGCGTGGTGGACCCGATGGTGCGACGGTGTGTTGAACACCCATTCCAGCGGGCCGAGCGTGGGCACCAATTCGGTGTGCAGCCAGTATTGGTAGAGCAGGTTCGCGGCGAGCACGCCGAACACCGCCTGCGGCGCGAAGCCCAGCCAGACCAGCGGGACATAGAACCCGAAGGCGCCGGAGATCGCGGATGTCCAGCCCAGCCTGATCGCGCCCGACAGCACCATCCGCTCGGGCGTGTGATGGACTACGTGGGTGGCCCAGAACCAGCGGCAGACATGGCTTGCGCGGTGGAACCAGTAATAGCAGAACTCGACGCCGACGAAGAGCGCGAGCCAGGTCCAAGCATGGTCGAAGGGGATGGTCAGCAGGCGGTGGCCCCAGACCCAGGACAGCGCGGCCGTGACTCCTCCCCCGAACAGCGCGGCGCTCGCACTCTGGCCGAGCGCGATGATCGCGGTCACGCCGGTCTGCCGCCAGGGGTAGGAGAGCTGGTGGCGCAGCATCCAGATCGCTTCGGCCATGGCGATGACGAGCAGGATCGGCAATGCGAGCCTGAAGAAATATTGCGGGTGTTGCATGGGGCTTGCTCCGTGATCCGGCGTCGCGACGCATGCGCGACAGCCGGAGGGATGACGGGCGGATTACCTGCAGTCGATCGTTTCGCCCGCCGCGTTGGTGCAGGTGCCGGTGTGGTCGACGCCGTCCTTCGATGTGGTGGTGGATCCGTCGTAGGTGCCGCCGTTCGCTCCGTTCGCATGGGTCTGGCGGTTGCCGACGCCGTTGCCCTGGCCATCGCCGCTGGCCTGGCCCTGGCTGTTGAAGCTGCCGCCGTTCGCGCCGGTGCCCGAGCTCGCGCCACGACGCGACATCGTGCCGTCGGCGTTGTGCTGGAAGGCGCCAGTGCGCTTCACGTTGCCGCCGTTCGCCCCGGTCGTGCTGGCGGCGCTGCCGCCGCGCACGTTGCCGGTTCCGTCGCCGACGACCGCGCCGCCAGCCGAGCGGGTGCCGCGCGCGCCGGTCGCGGTATGCGCGCCGCCCGCCGCGGTGCCGCCTTTCGGCGTGTGGACTGCCGCGCCGCCGCCGGTGCGGGTGGGCCTGGCATTCGCATCGATGGTGGTCGCGGCGAACACGAGGGCGATGCTGGCGATGGAAAGCATGAGTCTGTTCATGGGAATACTCCGTTGTGGTTGCGGTTGTGGTTGTGGTTGCGGGGTCGGGGTCGAATCCGGGCGTTTGCAGCACCAGCGGCCGGGCGGGCTGCGTTGTTCCTCGATGTCCACACTAGGCGCTTGCCGCGCGGAAAGCGTTTCACGCACCCCTGCAGTCGCAAGCGATTGTTTCGTTCCGCGCGATCCGAAACATCCGTTTACAAATGACCACCCGGCCGGGTGCTTGCCGCCACCGTGGCGCGGCTCGATAGTAGGGACATGGATACGCCCGCCCGCTTGCAATTGCTCGTCGTCGAGGACGATGCACGCCTGCGCGGACTGCTGGAGCGCTACCTGCAGGAGCAGGGCTTCGATGCCGTCGGCGCGGCCGATGTCGCCGCCGCGGAAAAGCAGTTGCAGCGCCACCACATCGACTTGATCGTGCTCGACCTGGGCCTGCCCGGTGAAGACGGCCTGAGTTACTGCCGGAGGCTGCGCGGGAGTGGCGACCGCACGCCGGTGATCATGCTGACCGCGCGCGGCGACGAGGTCGATCGCATCGTCGGCCTCGAGATCGGCGCGGACGACTACTTGCCCAAGCCCGGCAATCCGCGCGAACTGCTTGCGCGCATCCGCGCGGTGCTGCGGCGTCGCGAAACGCTGGCGGTCGGCGCGCCGCAAGCCGAGCAGGGCGTCATGCGCTTCGGCGACTGCGCCCTCGATTTCGCGGCGCGCACGCTCGAACGCAACGGTCGCGGCCAGCGCCTGACCTCGGGAGAGTTCGCGTTGTTGTCCGTGCTGCTGCGCCATCCGAACCAGCCGCTCAGCCGGGACAGGCTGCTGAGCCTCGCGCGCGGCCGCAGCCAGGAACCGTTCGAACGCAGCATCGACGTGACCATCTCGCGGCTGCGACGGCTGATCGAAACCGACCCCAAGAGTCCGCGCCACCTGCAGACGGTGTGGGGATTGGGCTACGTGT
>JBBQHA010000122.1:0-9647 GCA_038323475.1 Lysobacterales bacterium | reverse complement strand
CGAGCCGCCGCCGCGGGTCAGCAGCAATACGTCGTAGCGCCCACTCGCGCCCGCCCAGCGCAACGCCTGCACGATCGCCGGCGCGGCCATCGCGCCTTGCACGGGGACCGGAACGATCTCGACATCGAGCAGCGGAAAGCGCCGCTCCAGGACATGCAGCACGTCGCGCACCGCCGCGCCGCTGGGCGAGGTGATCACGCCGAGCCGGCGCACGAACTTCGGCAATGGGCGCTTGCGGGCGGCATCGAACAGGCCTTCCGCCGCGAGCTTCGCCTTCAGTTCGTCGAATGCGCGGCGCAACGCGCCTTCGCCGGCTTCCTCCATGTGGTCGACGATCAATTGCAGGTCGCCGCGCGCCTCGTACACGGTCAGGCGACCCCGGATGAGCACCTGCACGCCGTCGCGTGGGGCGAACTGGATGTACTGGCTTTTCGGCCGGAACATCGCGCAGCGCAACTGCGCGCGCTCGTCCTTGAGGTTGAAATACAGGTGGCCCGACGCGGGTTTCGACACGCCGCCGAGTTCGCCCTCGACCCAGACCAGCGGGAAGCTGCCCTCGAGCAGGTCGCGCGCGAGCGCACCGAGCTGGCTCGGGGTCAGGACGTTGCGCGGGATCGGGATGGCGCTCATGGCCAGGCACTCTAACGCTGGTCGCATACAATACGCGAAGACACTCGAGGAATCCGTTGATGAGCAATGCTTTCGGCCTGCTTTCGCGCAGGAATGCGCGTGCGGTGCGTGTCGGCAAGATCGTGATCGGCGGCGATGCGCCGGTGGTCGTGCAGTCGATGACCAATACCGACACCGCCGATGTCGCCTCGACCGTGAAGCAGGTCGCCGACCTGTGGCGCGCCGGTTCCGAACTCGTGCGGATCACGGTGAATACACCGGAAGCCGCTGCCGCGGTACCGCGCATCCGCGACAAGCTCGACATGATGAACGTGGATGCGCCGCTGATCGGCGACTTCCACTACAACGGCCACCAGTTGCTGACTGCGGAACCGGCCGCCGCCGAAGCGCTTGCGAAATACCGCATCAATCCGGGCAATGTCGGTTTCGGACGCAAGCGCGATACCCAGTTCGCGACCCTGATCGAGTTCGCGATCAAGTACGCCAAGCCGATCCGGATCGGCGTGAACTGGGGATCGCTGGACCAGTCGCTGGCGACGCGGCTGATGGACGAGAACCACTTGCGCGACGAGCCGTGGGACGCGCCGCGGGTGATGCGCGAAGCGTTGATCCGCTCTGCGCTGGATTCGGCGGATCGCGCGGTCGAGCTGGGTCTTGGCGCGGACCGCATCGTGCTGTCGTGCAAGGTGTCCGGCGTGCAGGAATTGATCGCCGTCTATCGCGACCTCGCCGCGCGCTGCGATTACGCGTTGCACCTCGGACTGACCGAGGCAGGCATGGGCAGCAAGGGGATCGTCGCATCGACCGCCGCACTCGCTGTACTGCTGCAAGAGGGCATCGGCGACACCGTGCGCATCTCGCTGACGCCGGAACCCGGCGCGTCGCGCACGCAGGAAGTCATCGTCGCCCAGGAACTGCTGCAGACCATCGGCCTGCGCGCGTTCACGCCGCTGGTCACCGCATGTCCCGGCTGCGGACGCACGACGTCGGAGTTCTTCCAGGAACTCGCGCAGACCGTGCAGGAACACGTGCGCGCGAAGATGCCCGAATGGAAGATCAGCCGGCCCGGCGCGGAGAACCTCACCCTCGCGGTGATGGGCTGCATCGTCAACGGACCCGGCGAATCGCGCCACGCGAACATCGGCATCTCGCTGCCCGGGACCGGCGAAGCGCCGATCGCGCCGGTGTTCATCGATGGCCAGAAGGCGATGACCCTGCGCGGCGAGAACATTGCGCAGGAGTTTGTCGCGGTGATCGACGACTACGTCGCGCGCAATTACGGCATCTCGGTCCGGCAGGATGGCTGACGGCGAGTCTGTCGTGGCGCGGGAATTGCCACGCGCGACGTCCCGCGGACATATCCGATGGTGGTTGTGCCTCATGCCAGCCGCGGTGTTCGGTCTGCTGGCATGGGTACTGGAGCATGGATCTGATTTTGCATTCGACGGGCCACTCCAGTTGGCCATACATGGGATTGCCGGTTCCAGCCTGGACCGCCTGGCTTGGTGGCTCGCCCGCGTCGGGTACGGATACGGGGTCATACCCTTCGGTGTGGTGCTCGTAGCCGTGTTCGCGGTGCGCCGTCGGTTCCGCGATGCTGGTTTCGTTTTCGCGGCGCTCGGCGGTTCGATGTTGCTGAACATGGCGCTGAGGATTGCATTTGCGCGGCCCAGGCCAACGCTGTGGGCGCCAGCGGAGATCCAGCACAGCTTCGGTTTTCCGAGCGGGCATGCCATGGCTGATGCCACGCTTGCAGTGGTCGTGACCGCGCTGGCCTGGAACGGTCGCTGGCGATGGCCGGTCATCCTCCTCTCGACGGCATTCGGATTGCTCGTCGGCGCATCGCGGATCTACAACGGCGTGCACTATCCATCGGACGTGCTGGCCGGTTGGTGCGCAGGCGTGTCCTGGGGAATAGCGATGCACATGCTGGCTTTTCGTTCGCCGGGATCGCTTCCTTCGTTGGTCGCAAGGCAATGACCCGGCGTGTCGACTGCGGCGCAAGCGAGTTCGTCGCGGCGATCGACGATGACGTCGCACACATAAATTGCGCTGCCGAAAGCTCGATCCCAGGCGATAACGCCGTCAGCGCCGATCGGCGCCACACTCACTCATCGCGACACGTGAGTCCCGCGCACGTCAACGTGTTGAAGTCGTACAGGTGGGAGTGGCCGAGGTTTCCGGTCGGCCGGGGTACGCCCCTGGGGGCGAAGAACGTCGCTGCGTTTGCTCCGTAGAGTCCTGCCGGCACCACCATCGGCTTGAGTACGACGTAGGCGTTGTAAAGCCCTGGGGCTTTCGGTTGCGGACGGCCCACGCCCGCAACGGGCGGAACGTCGGCAAGCGTTGGCAACGCCGCCTGCGCGACGGCCCATGGCTGGGCATCCGCGGTCGTGGCTTCACGCAGCAGTCCCTTGCTGACTGCGTCCGTCAATCCAGCCGGGCCGGCGAGCGGTGTGTCCACGGCGCGATAGGCCTCCGGCGACTTGCCGGTGCCCGTCACCAGGGAATCGCTCGGGGTGAGTGCATCGCCGATCACGGCCCTTCCATCCTTGGCCGGATAGACCATGTCCACGGCGCGTCCGAACACCTTGCGCGATTTCGGATTGAGGCCATCGAGCTTGTCCGCGCTGATGTAGAAGTATCCGCACGCACCCTTGTTGTCGTAGCTGCTGATCAGCGTCGGCACGCTGGACGGCAGCCCAGCGATGACTTGGCGGTGGTAGCCGCCGACCAGCACTGCCGCGATCTGCGTGCCCTGCGACCAGCCGATGTTCCAGATGGTCGGTTCGTAGGCGCCGAGCATCAGCACGACTGGCGTGCCACGATGGTTGACCGCGACATCGATCTGGGTGGCCTGGTGCCCGCTTTGGTCGATCTGAAAGTCGAGGGTTCGGCCGGAATATGCGCCCGTGGCAAAGACCTTGGTGTTCGCCGCGGGGACGAAGTGGTCGAAGCCGCATTGAGCCGGGTTCGACGACACGGTGTCCTGGCCGTCGCGAAGGAAGTGGAACGGGCGCGTTGCGGTATCCGGAGGTGCCGGGGCCGAAGCCTCGGCCGGAGCTGGGCCGGATGGAGCGGTGGAATCCGATGTCGGCGGGACCGGATCGGTCGCCGGCGGCGGGGGCGAAGCCGGTTTTTTCTCGTGGAACAACCCGGCGAGCGACCACGATCCATGGCTGTCGCAGCCGGCAATGCCCAGCGTCAGCGCCGCCATGACGACAAGCAGGATCTTCGATGTATTTTTCTCTCGGGTTTCCTCGTTTTTCCAAGCCGCCAATTTACGCGACAGCGAAGGTCGCTGCACCGCGCGCATCACGACAGCACGGGGCCGGCGTCGTCCAGGTCCATCGCCATGAAAACGCTGCAGGGGTCGGTGACGTAGTCCGCGAACGGCCCACACAATGCGAACCCGAAACCTTCATAGAGCCTGTGCGCTGGCGCGAACGCCTCCATCGAACCGGTTTCCAGGCTCAACCGTCGATACGAGCGGCCCCGGGCTTCTTCGATGAGATGGCCCAGCATCGTCGCTGCGACGCCCTTGCGCAGGTGCGCCGAAGCGGTGCGCATCGACTTGATCTCGCCGTGGCTGGAGTCCAGTTCCTTGAGCGCGCCGCAACCCATCAGTTCCGCGCCATCCCACGCGCTCCAGAACGTGATGTCGGGCTTGCGCAGTGCATCGAGGTCGAGCGCGTGGATGCTTTCCGGCGGGGAGTGCAGGGTCATGCTGTGCAGGTGCTCGTGCAGCAGGTCGATGATCTGCGGGCCGGTCAGGTCGTCGATGCGGATTTGCATGCTCACAACGCACAGGCCGGAGATCGGTTCCAATCCTAACGCGGCGCCGGCGTCTCCGCATTGATCTCCGGATCCGTCACCGCGCGCTGCGCGGTCCGCGATTCGCGGTGGGCGATGTAGGCGTTCGACAGGAAGATGATGGCGGCGCCGACGGCGGTCCAGCGGTCGAGTTTTTCGTCGAACAGGAAGTAGCCGAACAGCGCGACCAGCGGCACCTGCAGGAAGCCGATCGGGGTCAGCAGGGAGGCGTCGGCGAGTTTCAGCGCGCGCGTCCAGAACATGTGGCCGCAGGTGCCGAAGAATCCGGAGAGCACGATCCACAGCCAGGTGATGCCGACCGGCGCCTGCCAGTAGAACAACGCGGGGACCAGCGACATCGGCACCCACAGCATCGTCGTGTAGATCACGATGGTGTCGGATTTCTCGGTGCGCGAGAGGAACTTGATGCTGACCGCGACCATCCCGCTCATCGCCGCGGCGAGCAGCGCGACCAGCGATCCCGCGTTGAAGTTCGCATGGCCGGGACGCACGATCAGCAGCACTCCGACAAAGCCCAGCGCGACTGCGCCCCAGCGGCGCGCGCGCACGATCTCGCCGAGGAACAGCATCGCGCCGATCGTCACGAACAGCGGCGTGGAGTAGGTCAGCGATGTCGCCTGCGCGAGCGGCAGGTTCGCGATCGCCCAGAAACCGGCCAGCATCGAGACGATGCCCATCGCGCAACGCATGAAGTACAGCGAAATCTTCTGCGTGCGGAAGATCGCCATGCCGTGGCGCGCCAGCAGCGGCAGGGTGAACGCGAAACCGAACAGGTTGCGGAAAAACGCGATCTCGAACGGATGCAATTGCTTCGACGCGTAGCGGATCGTGAGCGCCATGCCGCCGAACATCACCGTGCTGATCGCCATCAATGCGACGGCGCGCGGAACATTGTCGCCGGCATGCCCGTGGTGCGGCGCCCTGTTCACGCAGGCGATCCATCGAAGCGCGCGCCGATGATGCGCGGTTCCGGTTCCAGCATCACGCCGAACTTGTCGTGCACCGACGCGACGACGCGACGCGCGAGGTCTAGCATCTGCGCGCCGGTCGCGTGGCCGTGGTTGACCAGCACCAGCGCGTGCTGCGCGGATACGCCTGCATCGCCGTCGCGATGGCCTTTCCAGCCGCTGGCTTCGATCATCCACGCCGCCGAGAGCTTGCGCAGGTTTGGATCGCTGGCGGGAAACACCGGCAGCGCAGCGTGGTCGGCTTTCAGCGCGGCCGCGACATCGGCGGCGACCTGCGGATTCTTGAAGAAGCTGCCCGCGTTGCCGATCAGTGCCGGATTCGGCAGCTTGCGCGTGCGCAGGCGGGTGACTGCTTCGGCGACGTGCACGGCGCGCGGCGCATCCACGCCCATCGCGGCCAGTTCCTCGCGGATGCCCGCGTAGTCGAGCCGCAGTTCGTGCTCGCGGGGCAAACGGAACTCGACCGCCGTCACGATCCAGCTGTCTTTCTGCTGTTTGAAGATGCTGTCGCGGTAGCCGAATTTGCACGCCCCATTGTCGATCCGGTGCAGGTAGCTCCAGACCATGTCGAAGGCCTCGACCGTCTCGATGAATTCCCCGACTTCGCTGCCGTAGGCGCCGATGTTCTGGATCGGCGCGGCTCCGACCAGGCCCGGGATCAGGGCGAGGTTTTCCAGGCCCTCGAGCCCCTGCGCGAGCGTCCAGTGGACGAGGTCGTTCCAGCGCACGCCTGCGTCGACGCGTACCAGCGCACTCTGGCCGTCCTGCTCGAGAATCGTGATCTCGCACAGCGCGATCGTGGTCACCAGACCTGGGGCGTCGCCCGCGAACAGCAGATTGCTGCCTTCACCGAGCACCAGCATGTCGCTGTGCAGCTGCCAGTTTTCGAACAGCGCTTCCAGCGCCGAACGGTCCCTGATTTCAGCGAACAGCGGCGCGCGCGCGGGAACGCGGAAGGTGTTGCGTGCGTCGAGCGGGGCGTTCTCGGTCAGTCGCAACGTGCTCATCGACGCGCGCCTTCGGGACGTCGCCGCAGGTCCATCAAACCGCGCCCTCGCGGCGGGCGCGCAAGGCGGTCACGCACTCGCTGATCAGGGCCGGACCGCGATAGATCAGGCCGGTGTAGCACTGCAGCAGGGTCGCTCCCGCCGCGACTTTCGCGACCGCGTCGCCACCGGACAGGATGCCGCCGACGCCGATCAGCGGGATTTTCTCGCCGACGCGCGCGCGCAGGCGCGACAGCACGGCGGTGGACCTCGCGTACAGCGGTTTGCCAGACAGGCCGCCGGCTTCGCCTTCGAGCCGATGGCCATGGATCGTCGTGCGCGCGATCGTGGTGTTGGTCGCGATGATGCCGTCGACGCCGGCGTCGAGCAGGATGCGCGCCATCGCGTCGATCGCCGCGTCTTCCAGGTCCGGGGCGATCTTGAGCAGCATCGGCTTGCGCTTGCCGTGTTGCGCGCCGAGTTTTTCCTGCGCCTCGCGCAGCGTACCGACCAGGGCGCGCAGGGCGTCGTCGTGTTGCAGGTCGCGCAGGCCAGCGGTATTCGGCGAGGAGATGTTGACGGTGATGTAGTCGGCGATCGCATAGACGCGCTCGAGGCAGAACAGGTAGTCCTCCGCGGCGCGCTCGATCGGGGTATCCGCGTTCTTGCCGATGTTGATGCCGACGATGCCCTTGCGTCGCGCACGCGAAACGTTGTGCACGAGGGCATCGACGCCGTCGTTGTTGAAGCCGAGGCGGTTGATCACGCCCTGCACGTCGGGCAAGCGGAACATGCGCGGTTTCGGATTGCCGGTTTGCGGGCGCGGCGTGACCGTGCCGACCTCGATGTAACCGAAGCCAAGCGCGAGCAGTGCGTCCACGTGTTCGCCGTTCTTGTCGAGGCCGGCGGCGAGTCCCATCGGGTTCTCGAACAGCCGTCCGAACACGCGTGTCGGCAGCCGCGGCGGCTGGCGCGCGAGCAGCGGGTTGAGGCCGCTGCGATACGCGGCCTCGATCGCGTTCAGGCCGACACCGTGCGCCTTCTCGGCGTCGAGCGCGAACAGGAATGGGCGTGCGAGTCGGTACACGGGATCAGGCGTGGCCGAGGTGATGGGCGAGGGTGGCGAAGAACGCCAGCCCGCCGAGGAACACGAACACCACGACGATCACGACCATGATCAAGGCAAGGTGCAGGTAACCGAGGATCAGTCCGCCAACGGCGAGTCCGTCGCCTTCCATCCCGCCCGGCGCGCGGCGGATTTCCGAACGCGCCATGTGCCCGCAGACGATCGCGATCACCGCGCCGATGAAGGGCAGCGCGAACCAGGACAGGATGCCGAACACCAGGCTGATCGTGGCGGTGCTGCAGGTCGGTCGAACGGGCGTATTCATGGCGATTCCGCGATTGGCAGTGGTGTCAACGATCTACGTCGAGCAATTGGAAAACAGGCCCCATTCTGTCCGGGTCGAATGCGCTGGCCTGGTAAAGCACGTCGGTGCTGCCATCCTCGAAAGTGACGGTTGCCTTGAAGACGAACCATTGCGGGCCCGGGTGGAAAATCATCGCTGCACAGGGAGCGTCGCGTTTTATATCGCAGTCTTGCCCGTTATGGTCAAACCAGGCGATGCCTTCGCCGAATTGCTTCGTCGTGGGCGATGCGTCGTCGGTCATCGCCACGGCGGCTTTCCCGGTGACATCCTCGATGGCGATCCTGGTCGGTCTCGCGCCATGCAGCAGTTCGATGCCGAACGACCAGTGGAATCTCGGCAAAGATCCGTTCACGGACCTTTTCCAGGTCTGGCCCGCCTGGATGAATCGAAGTTTTTCGGACTCCTCGGGGATCGGTCCCGCGTCCGTCACATGCAGGGTGACGTCCTGATCGCCAAGGATACGAAACGTCTTTTCGTGGACACGATGTCCCGCAAGGACCGAAGGCGCCGCATCCAGCGTGGTCGCCAAGGCGAGCGCAGGCAGGACAAGTATTGCGTGACGCATCGCGGATTTCCTCGGTAATTGCGGGAACGCGCCGATCAGAAATCGAACTTGATGCCCTGCGCCAGCGGCAGCGAATTCGAATAGTTGATCGTGTTGGTCTGCCGGCGCATGTAGGCTTTCCATGCGTCCGATCCCGACTCGCGGCCGCCGCCGGTTTCCTTCTCGCCGCCGAACGCGCCGCCGATCTCGGCGCCGGAGGTGCCGATGTTGACGTTCGCGATCCCGCAATCGGATCCCGCTGCGGACAGGAAGGCTTCGGCGGTCTTGAGGTTGGTCGTGAAAATCGACGACGACAATCCCTGCGGCACCGCGTTCTGCACGTGCAGCGCTTCGTCGAGCGTCGCATATTTCATCACGTACAGGATCGGCGCGAAGGTCTCGGTCTGCACGACTTCGGCGTCGTTGGTCAGGCCGGTGACGATCGCCGGCAGCACGTAATTGCCCTTGCCCTCGATTGCCGCGCCGCCGCTGGCGACGGTGCCGCCGCTCGCCTTGGCCTTCGCGATCGCGGCGAGATAGCCCTTCACCGCGTCCTGGCTGTTGAGCGGGCCCATCAGGTTGTTCGCGTCGGTCGGATCGCCGATCTTCTTCTCGACCTGCGCGTACGCGGCGACGAGCTTGGCGAGCACGTCGTCGTAGATCGATTCCTGCACGAACAGGCGGCGCGTCGTCGTGCAGCGCTGGCCGGCGGTGCCGACCGCGCCGAACACGATCGCCGGGATCGCGAGCTTCAGTTCGGCGGTTTCGTCGACGATGATCGCGTTGTTGCCGCCGAGTTCGAGCAGCGAACGCCCCATGCGGTTCGCGACCCGTTCGCCGACATTGCGGCCGATCCTGGTCGAGCCGGTGAAGCTGATCAGCGGGATGCGGCGATCATCGACGAATGCCTGCGCGAGTTCGGTGCCGGCGTCGTTGAACAGGAAGAACACATCGGGGAAACCGCCAGCCTTGAGCGCGTCGTTGCAGATTTTCATCGAAGCGATGGCGGACAGCGGGGTCTTCGGCGACGGCTTCCAGATGCATATATTGCCGCAGACCGCGGCGACGAAGGCATTCCACGCCCACACCGCGACCGGGAAGTTGAACGCCGTGATGATCCCGATCGGCCCGAGCGGGTGCCACTGGTCGAACATCCGATGCCTCGGCCGCTCGCTGGCGATCGTCAGCCCGTGGAGGTTCCGCGAGAGGCCGACGGCGAAGTCGCAGATATCGATCATCTCCTGAACCTCGCCCT
>JBBQHA010000121.1:0-9700 GCA_038323475.1 Lysobacterales bacterium | reverse complement strand
GAAACCTTGAAAAGACCGGAAATTGGAGAGTGCGTTCGTGGTGAGCCTGGCGAACCATGGATGGATTCCAAACGAGGATGAAGGCATGAACGAGAACGACGCACCCGACGACAGCAGCCTCGACGACGATGCCACCCACGTTTCCGAACAATGGTGGCTGGCGATGGTCGGCAACCTGCTGGTGTGGGCGCGCATGCGCGTGCGCGCCGGTGGCACCGCCGAGGTCTTCGACTGCGACGCCAGGATCGACGTCTACGACAGTGAGGACACCGCGCGAGCCGCATTGATGGACGCCGAGTACCGCGCGTTCGACGGCCTCGACGACGACGATGCCGAGCAGATGGGCTTCGACCTCGACGAGATCGAACCGCCGCATGTCGTCGGCGACGACGAGGAAGCGCTGCGCGCAGCGATGACCCGACGGCTGCCGTCGCGGGACTGAGCAGGGCGACTGGCCATGTACACGCGCAGCGCATTCGCCGAAACCGATCTCGCCGGACTGGACGGCCTGGTCGTAGCGAATCCGTTCGCGACCCTGGTCACCGTGCGCGACGGCAAGCCCTTCGTCAGCCATCTGCCGGTGCTGTATGCGCGCGACGGCGAACGCGTCGTGTTCCGCGGCCATTGGTCGCGCGCGAATCCGCAATGGCGCGACACCGGCGAAGCGCTGCTGATCGTGCACGGCCCGGACGCGTATGTCTCGCCGTCGTGGTATCCGGACAAGGAAGAACAGGCGCGCGTGCCGACCTGGAACTACGCGGTCGCGCATGTCCACGGAACCCTGGAGATCGTCGACGACACCGAATCGCTCGCGGCAATCGTTACCGACCTCAGCGTCCGACACGAAACCGCGATCGGATCGGACTGGCGTTTCGAGCCGGACCGCGCGGACCACGTCGTGCAGCTCAAGGGCATCGTCGCTTTCCGCCTCGAAGCGACGCGCATCGAACTCAAGTTCAAGCTCAACCAGAACCATCCCGATGCAAACCGCCGCGCCGTCATGGACGCGCTCGGCGCGCAGGCCAGTGAAGGTGCGCAGGCGACCGCGCGGTTGATGCGCGAACGGATGCGGAGCGATGAATCCCTTTCCGACGACGCACCCACGGAGACCTGAATGGACCTCGACCTCACCGGCAAACACGCGCTCGTCTGCGGCGCATCACAAGGCATCGGGCTCGCTTCCGCCATCGAACTGGCGAAGCTCGGCGCCGACGTCACCCTGCTTGCGCGGCGCGCGGACGTGCTCGATGCGTTGGCCGGGCAACTGCCTCGCACGGGAGCGCAAAGACACGGATGGATCGCGGCGGATGCAGGCGACACTGCGACGCTGCGCGCGAAGGTCGACGTTCTCGTCGCGGAGCATCCCGTGCACATCCTGGTCAACAACAGCGGCGGTCCGCCGCCGGGCACCGTGCGTGGCGCGGGCGAAGATGCTTTCCTCGCAGCGTACCGCTCGCACCTGCTCGCGAACCAGACGCTCGCCGAGGCGGTCGTGCCCGGCATGTTGCGCGATGGCTACGGCCGCATCGTCAACGTGATCTCGACCTCGGTGACGGAACCGATCGCCGGAATCGGCGTGTCGAACGTGACCCGCGGCGCGGTCGCGAGCTGGGCCAAGACGCTCGCGCGCGAACTCGCGCCGCACGGCATCACCGTCAACAACGTGCTGCCGGGCTCGACGCATACGCCGCGCATCGACCAGATCATCGCCGCGCGTTCGCAGAAAACCGGCGGCAGCAAGGATGCGGTCGCCGCCGAGATGGAAGCCGAAATCCCGATGGGGCGCTTCGCCGATCCGGCGGAGACCGCAGCGGCAGTCGCGTTCCTCGCATCGCCGGCGGCCTCGTACATCACCGGCATCAACCTGCCGGTGGACGGCGGCCGCACGCGGTCGCTGTGACGATGCGCCGCCGGTATCCGCCCGTGGATTCCCCAACCGCACCCCAAGCCGCTAAGCTCGCCGGATGAATGCGACCCTGCGCCTGACCCAAGTGATCGGCGGCGAATCGCGCGCTTCCAGCGACGTCGATGCGCTCGCCGTTTTCGAACCTGCAACCGGCGAGCACTACGCATCCTGCCCCGCCGGGACCGCAGCCGACGTCGATGCCGCCGTGCGCGCCGCGCAGGCCGCGTTCCCGGCGTGGTCGTCGCTCGCGAACGATGCGCGCGCGCAATGGATGCAGCGGCTCGCCGATGCGCTCGAGACGCGCATCGAGGATTTCGCGCAGGCCGAATCGCGCGACGCGGGCAAGCCCCTGCGTCTCGTCCGCGAGATCGAGATACCGCGCGCGATCGCGAACCTGCGGTTCTTCGCGGCTGCGGCGACCCAGTTCGCGAGCGAATCGCACCACGGCCAGGCCGGGCTGAACTACACCCTGCGCCATCCGCTCGGCGCGGTCGCGTGCATCAGCCCGTGGAACCTGCCGCTGTACCTGTTCACGTGGAAGATCGCGCCCGCGCTCGCGGCCGGCAATTGCGTGGTCGCCAAACCATCGGAGATCACCCCGGTCACGGCATGGATGCTCGGCGAACTCGCGCGCGAAATCGGGTTCCCGTCGGGCGTGCTGAACATCGTGCACGGACTCGGCCCGGTCGTTGGCCATGCGCTGGTCGAACATCCCGGCATCAAGGCGGTCAGCTTCACCGGCAGCACCGCCGTCGGCCGCCAGATCGCGGCGCACTGCGGCCCCGCGTTGAAGAAGATGTCGCTCGAACTCGGCGGCAAGAACGCGACCATCGTGTTCGCCGATGCCTGGAATGATGAGGCATCCCGCGAACGCCTGCTCGATACCGTGGTGCGCTCGGCGTTCCAGAACAGCGGTCAGATCTGCCTGTGCGGCTCGCGCATCCTGGTTGAACGCAGTGCCTACGACGCATTCCGCGATGCATTCGTCGCGCGCGTCGGCAAGCTGCGCGCAGGCGATCCGCAGGATCCGGCGACCGACCTCGGTCCGCTCGTCTCGCGCGCACACTACGAAAAGGTGCTCGCCTGCATCGCGATCGCGCGCGGCGAAGGCGGCAGCGTGCTCTGCGGTGGCGAATCGCTGTCGCCGGATGGTCGCTGCGAAGGCGGCTGGTTCGTCGCGGCGACGGTGATCGAGGGTCTCGGCCCGGATTGCCGCAGCAACATCGAGGAAATCTTCGGTCCGGTCGCCACGCTGCAGCCTTTCGACGACGATGCCGACGCGCTCGCGCTCGCGAATGCGACGCCCTACGGGCTGTCCGCGAGCGTGTGGACGCAGCGCCTCGATCGCGCGCACCGGATCGCCGCGAACCTGCATGCCGGCATCGTCTGGATCAATACCTGGATGATGCGCGACCTGCGCACGCCGTTCGGCGGCGTCGGCCAGTCCGGCCTGGGTCGGGAAGGCGGCGCGGAAGCGATGCGTTTCTTCACCGAACCCAAGAACGTCTGCGTTCAATTGTGAGCGCGGCGCCACGAACCACGACGCCATGAACGAAGGATCGCCATGAGCATGCTGCAATCGCTCCTCGAAAAAAACCGCATCTGGGCCGAACGCGTCGAGCGCGAGGAACCGGGGTTCTTCAACAATCTCGCATCCCAGCAGGCGCCGGACTACCTGTGGATCGGCTGCTCGGATTCGCGCGTCCCCGCGAACCAGATCACCGGACTCGCACCCGGCGAGGTCTTCGTGCATCGCAATGTCGCGAACGTCGTCGCCCATGGCGACCTGAATTGCCTCTCGACGATGCAGTTCGCGGTCGACGTGCTGAAGGTCGAGCACATCATCGTCTGCGGGCACTACGGGTGCGGCGGCGTGCATGCGACGATCGACGGCCTGCGCCTGGGCCTGGTCGACAACTGGCTGCATCACGTACGCGACGTCATGCAGCAACACCAGACCCTGCTGCGCGCCGTGCCCCTGAGCGACCGCGCGGACCGCCTGTGCGAACTCAACGTGATCGAGCAGGTCGCGAACGTCTGCCAGACCACCGTCGTGCAGGATGCTTGGCGGCGCGGCCAGAAGCTCGAAGTGCATGGCTGGATCTATGGCGTGAACGACGGTCGCATCCGCGAACTCGGCATCGGCGTCGATTCTGTCGACGGCCTCGGCGCCGCGTACCTGACCGCGATCGAAGGCGTGCGCGCGAATTTGCACGGGACCCACGCGGCGCACGCGCGATGAGCGACGTCGTCCAGACCGATTCCGCGCCTGCGCCGGTCGGCGCCTATCCGCACGCGCGCCGCGTCGGCGGCCTGCTGTTCCTGTCCGGCATCGGCCCGCGCACGCCAGGCAGCGATGCCATCCCCGGCAACGACTATTTCGCCGATGGCGACCTGCGCAGCTACGACATCGCCGCGCAATGCCGGCAGGTCTTCGCGAACGTGCGCGCCGTACTCGATGCTTCCGGGGCGCGCTGGGAGGACCTGGTGGATGTCACCGTCTACCTGACCGACATGGCGCGCGACTTCAAGGCCTACAACGCGATCTGGGCCGAACACTTCCCCGATGCCGCGACCGCGCCCTGCCGCACGACGCTCGGCATCACCGCGCTGCCAACGCCGATCGCGATCGAACTCAAGTGCGTTGCCGCGCCGAAGGAGACCACCTGATGCTGCCGCCGCCGATCGATTTCCGGAAGTGGATCGAGGACAACCGCCACCTGCTCAAGCCTCCGGTCGGCAACAAGTGCATCGTTGCCGGCGACTTCTACATCATGATCGTCGGCGGCCCGAACCTGCGCACGGACTACCACGTGGAGGAAGGCCCGGAGTTCTTCCACCAGATCGAAGGCGAGATGGTGTTGCGCATCCAGGAGAACGGCGCCGCGCGCGATATTCCGATCCGCGCCGGAGAGATCTTCTACCTGCCGCCGCGCGTGCCGCATTCGCCGCAACGCATGGCCGGCGGCATCGGACTGGTCATCGAACGGCGCCGCCTGGCGCACGAGCAGGACGGCCTGCATTGGTATTGCCAGGACTGCAACCACAAGGTCTACGAGGAATACTTCCACCTGCACGACATCGAGCGCGATTTCCCGCCGGTGTTCGAGCGCTTCTACCGCAGCATCGAACACCGCACCTGCGGAAACTGCGGCGCGATCCATCCGCGCCCCGCGCATTTCGAGGACGATGCCCGGCTCGACCCGACCTGAGCATCAGCCGAGTTTCTGCACCCGCCCGCGCTGCCCGTCCACGCGCACGCGATCGCCGTCGCGCAACCATTGCAGCACGCCGCGCACGCTCATCACCGCGGGCAGGCCGAGTTCGCGCGCGGTGACGGCGCCATGCGACAGCGGCCCCCCGCTTTCGGTGATGACCGCGGTCGCGCGATAGAACAGCGGCGTCCACGCCGGGTTCGTCGTGCGTGCGACGAGGATCGCGCCGGCCGGCATGCGTCCGAAATCCTCTGTGCCGCGCACGACGAAGATCGTGCCTTCGATGATGCCTGGACTGCCCGGAACCCCTGGGCGCTGATCCTCGTCCGCCGCCGTTTCATCTTCATCGACGCCAGCGTCCAGCGACCAGCGCGGCGTGCGCTCTCTCGCCTCGCGATACGCCTGCCATTCCCGCGAGGCGATCGCGCTGATGGCGCCTGGCTCCTGCGCGACGGCGAGCGCGAGTTCATCGAAGTCGAGGCAGAAGATCGCATCGATGCAGGGCAACGCGTCCTGCGCGAGCCAGCGCCGCGCCAGCGCCAGCGCTCCGCGCCGGAACAGCGGATGCAGGCGCGTGGTCTGGTAATGCTCGACATCGTCGAGCACGGTGTAGACGCGCGCGAGTTCGATGACTTCGTTGGTCGTGTAACGGTAATCGTCGTGCGTATCGAGCAGTTGTTGCTGCGCCTCGACCGCGAGCTTGCGTTTCTGCCAGCGTTGGGTGTTGTGGTCGTCGTGCTGGCTGCCGTCGGCGAGCGCGAGCAGCAGGTCGCGCACCACGGCAGGCGCCTCGCCCCAGGTCGGCGAGATCAGGTCGATGTCGGTTTCACGATGGCCATGGGCAGCGAGGAAGGCATGCCATGCCGAGCCGAACTCCGGCCATGCCGATGCGATGTCCAGCGGGAAGCCATCTACGAAGTCCGCAGCCTGCACGGCAGCACGCAACGAAGCATCGCGACGCAAGTGCGCCGCGAGCTCCATCGCATCGCGGTTGACCAGCGCGGTCCGCGTTTCAGCCGGTGCAAGCAACGCATCGAACACCGCGGGAGCTCGTTCGTGCCCGAGCTTGCCGACGATCACCTGGTACAGCAATGCGTAGATGTTCCGTTGTGCGAACGAGATCGCGATGTTCGGCAGGAAGTACCGTTCGCCGAGATCGCGCACTACGCGCAGGAAGTCCAGCACACCGGCATCGTCGAACGCATCGATATCGATCGCCTGCAGACGACCGATTTCCAGCAGGAAGACGTCCTGGTCGCGCTGCCAGTACTGCGGCAGGTCGTGCACCCACGACAGCGCGTGCAGCGAAGGCTCGACATCGACGCCCTGGCTCAGGCGTTCGAGCCACTTGCGCTGGAAGTGCAGCGCATACAGGGCCGCCGCCGTAGTGTCGCCGTACACATAGCCTTCGATGCGCTCGAACCAGGGGCCACGATAGAACGGCGCCTGCATGATGTTTTCCATCGAGTTGCGGAACGAACGGTTGAACCCGCCGAAAATCACCGACCAGGTCAGCCGCGTCATCGCATTCGGAAAACGTTCCGCGGATTCGTCGCGCGTCCAGCGCGCTGCCATGCGCGTGATCGGCCGCGTCTGCAGCAGCCACAGCACGCCCTCCGCGAACGCCCATTCGCAATCCTGCGGCCACGCGAAGCGGTTCTCCAGCGTCACTGCGAGATCGCGCAAAACTTCGAGCTGCGCTGCGTCCAGGCACGCCACGTCGACCTGCGCGGGCGGCATGTCCTCGAAATGGCCGCTCGATGGTGGCACCCATTGCAGCTTGTGGCCGACATGGGCGTCGCGCACTGCACCATCGCGTTTGCCGATCCGCCAGCGATCGACTTCCACTTCACCGGACACCACCGATTCGCCGAGCCCGAAATTCGCATCGATGGTGACGACATCGAGGTCGCCAGCGACGGGATCGGCGCTGAACGCGACGCCAGCGACCTCGGCATCGATCATCCGTTGCACGACGACGGCGAGTCCCGCCGATTCGGGCGCAATGCGATTGGCGGCGCGATAGGCGACGGCGCGTGCGCTCCAGACCGAGATCCAGCACTTCCGCACCGCATCTTCCAATGCCGGCAGGTCGCGCAATGCGAGATAGGTCTCGTGCAGGCCTGCGGCAGCGGTTTCGCCTGCGTCTTCGAGGATGCCCGACGAACGCGCCGCCCAGCGGTGCCCGGCGATGAAGTTTTTTGCAAGGACAGGCAGCCACGCGGCAGGAAACGGCAAAGCCGCCAGCCGGGCCTGCAGCGTCATCGCCTCATCCTCCATCGCATCTGGACGATCCAGCGGCCATTTCACGTGCAATGCCTCGATCGCGAGTCCGTCCTGCGCGATCCAGTCGCGATAGGCGGCGACCGGAAGGATGAAAAAATCCGGTACGCGGAAACCCGCGCGTACGAGTCTGCAGAGGTTGACGCCCTTGCCGCCGGCATGCGCAGTGTCGAGGGCATCGGGATGATCGGATTGCAGGACTTCGGGTGCGGCCAGGTCAGGCATGGGTCTGCTCATTGGAACGGGATGGATCGGAGCGTGATCGTCCGGGCGCAGGCACGCGCACGAATGCGCCGCCACGCTGCATCGCGGCCAGCACGACGCCAGCCAGGCCGAGCCCGGCGATCACGTCGATCAGGTAGTGGTAACGCAGGCCGACCGTCGCTGCGGCGATGCCGCAGGCCCACAGTCCGCACGCCAGCCACGCGTTCCGCCAACGCCAGATCATCCACGCGAGCACATAGCACGAGGCCGCGACATGCAGGCTCGGGAACACATCCACCCCGGTCACGAGCTTGCTCGCCTGCGCCTGCAACAGGATGAACACGTGCGTGCCTGCAGTCGGCAGCGGCCAATCGAAGAACGGACCGGCTGCCGGCACCAACGCATAGCCGAGCGTACCCAACGCGTACACCAGCGCGAATCCCGTGTAGAACGCCGGCCGGCGCAGGAACAGGCAGATGCCGGCGAAGACGAGTACGTAGAACGAGATGTAGAAGCACGACAGCACGTCGAGCGCGAACGCCGATGGAGTCAGTCTGCCGACATGCCATCCAAGCAGCTCATCGACATGGACGAGTGCATGGTCGTAGCGCACCACCCGTACCGACTTCGCCACCTGCGAACCGAGCGCGTACGCGAAGTTGATCCAGGCCAGGCCAGCGAACAGCCGCCAGCGCAACGGCGCGAAGCGCGCGACCACGACGACCGCGACCGCAAGACCTGCCAGCAGCAGCCCGAGCCTGCCATTGCCGGCGACCGCCGCGAACGCGCCCATCACCAGGAAATAGCCGCACCAGACGGATTCTGAAGCGTGGAGTTTCATGCGTCGTTGTATCCTTGCGAGGCGATCTCGTCGCGCAGTGTACGGATCGCGCGTGTGCGCCACTGCGCTCGGCGCAGGCGCCGGTGCGCGACCAGGCCGACCGGAAATGACAAAGCGACCAGTGGCAAGCCGATCGGCCAAACCAGTCCGCTCGACGCGACCAGCCAGCCCGACAGCGCCAGATTCAGCGGAACCAGCGGCATCGCCAGCAAGCTGCGGATGAAGGCCTTGTTGTTGCGATCCGCGCGCCGCGTGATGGCATACCCGACGACGATCGTCGGCAGCCACACGAACGCAGCGACGATCCACGGCAACAGCCATGGCCACGCAGATGCCGGTGGCAGGCGCGATACGCCTCGTGCACGACGGGACCAGCCCTGCAGTAACGCAGGCGGCGTGGGCAACAATGCGCGTCGCGATTCCACGACACGAAGCCCGAGCCGTGCGGTCAGCGTTTCGATGGAAGCCTGCGTTCCGGCATCCGGATATGCGATGCTCACCGCGCGCAAAGCCGCCTCGATGCGGCGCTGGATCTCGTCCGTCCGCGCGTCGCCAGCAATCGTCGCCAACGCACCCGGTTGCAGGCCGGCAGGCTCGGCGACTTCGACATCGACATCCGACTGCAACGCGTCCATCGCCTGATAGTGCAACCCCATCACGACCACGCGCACCGCGATGCCCCGCTCCACCGCCGCCGCCAGCAGCCGCGCTGCGCCACGCTTGATCGGCAGCAGCTGCGGGCCGCCGTCGCTGGTGCCCTCCGGAAACCACAGCAGGCTTTCGCCGGCAGCGAGCCTCGCCAGGGCATCCGCGAGCGGATCGTGCGCGGAAGCGACGTGTCCATGGCGTTCGCGATCGGTCGCGCGCACGACTTCGATGCAGCCCGTCCAGCGCCCCCAGAACGACCGCGTGATCTGCGATGCCGCCACCGGCACCGGCGCGCCGCCGGTGGCCTGCTGCGCGATCGCGCCGTCGATGCCGCCATTGCGATGGGTACTCAGGTACAAGGTTCCTGGATGCACGGGTACCGGATCGATCACCCTCACTTCGCCGAAATACAGGCGCCGCCATGCCCACAGCATGGCGAGCCGGTACGCGCGCTGGGCGGGACGATCGCGCCGCATGGCCGGCGCCGCCGGTGCGATATCGGAACTCGTGTCCAAGAAGACCCCGTCGGTGGAAGCGATGCCAGCATCCCGGACCCGGCGCACGCATGCAATTCGAATCCGCAGCGGCCGTTCCAAGTGGCGT
>JBBQHA010000120.1:0-9707 GCA_038323475.1 Lysobacterales bacterium | reverse complement strand
CCGCATTCACCGGTGCGAAGCATGCGATCGCCACGGTCAACGGAACCGCCGCCCTGCATGTCGCCCTGCTGTTGGCGGGCGTCGAACGCGACGACGAGGTCATCACCCAGGCGTTGACCTTCATCGCCACCTGCAATGCGTTGAGCTATACCGGGGCACGGCCGGTGTTCATCGACGTCGATCGCGACACGCTCGGCATGAGCGCGCAGGCACTGCGCGATTTCCTTTCCGAGCACGCGGTGGTGCGCGATGGCCGGTCCTTCAACAAGACGACAGGAAAACGCTTTGCTGCCTGCCTGCCGATGCATACCTTCGGCCATCCCTGCCGGATCGAGGAAATCGCGGCGACCTGCAAGGAGTTCGGCATTCCACTGGTCGAGGACGCGGCCGAGTCGCTCGGCAGTTACGTGGGCACGAGCCATACCGGCAACTTCGGCATGCTCGCCACGCTCAGCTTCAACGGCAACAAGGTCATCACCACCGGCGGCGGCGGCATGATCATCACCAACGACAGCGCGCTCGCGGCGCGGGCGAAGCACCTCACGACCACCGCGAAGATCCCGCATCCCTACGAATTCGTGCACGACGAGGTCGGCTACAACTACCGGTTGCCGAACCTCAACGCCGCGCTCGGATGCGCGCAGATGGAACAACTGCCGGAATTCCTTCGGATCAAGGCCGGCATCGCCGCGCGCTACGCGGCGTTCTGCGCGGCCGAAGGCATCGCGTTCGTCGGCGCGCGCGAAGGCACAACGGCGAACTTCTGGCTCAATGCGATCGTGCTGGATTCGCTCGCCGAGCGCGACGCGTTCCTGCAATTCAGCAATGGCAACGGCGTGATGACGCGGCCGATCTGGCGGCTGATGACGCACATGCGCATGTACGCCGACTGCCAGCACGACGGCCTGGCGATTTCGCGCTGGCTGGAGGAGCGGGTGGTGAACCTGCCTTCGAGCGTGCCTGACGGGGCAATGGGACGGTAACGGATTCCTCGGCAATCGACTGATACTGGAAGCAGAAACGCATGGATATTCTTGGATTGATCGGCCGCACGGCGCCCTTGTTCGACGCGGATGTGCGTCGCCACGAAGCGGAACTCTCCGCGCTGGTGTCGTCGAGCAGCTTCCTGGTGATCGGCGGCGCGGGCTCGATCGGCCAGGCGGTGACGCGCGAGATCTTCAAGCGCAAGCCGCGCGTGCTGCACGTGGTCGACATCAGCGAAAACAACATGGTCGAACTGGTGCGCGACGTGCGCAGCACGCTCGGCTACATCGACGGCGATTTCCGCACGTTCGCGATCGATTGCGGCGGCCGCGAGTTCGACGCGCTGATGAAGGCGGGACCGGGTTACGACTACGTGCTGAACCTTTCGGCGCTCAAGCATGTGCGCAGCGAGAAGGACCCGTTCACGCTGATGCGGCTGATCGAGGTGAACGTCCTCAACACGATCGCCACGATCGCGCAGGCGAAAGCCGGCGGCGCGCGCAAGTATTTCTGCGTGTCCACCGACAAGGCTGCGAACCCCGTCAACATGATGGGCGCGAGCAAGCGGATCATGGAAATGTTCCTGATGCGCGCGAGCCTGCAGCTGCCGATCTCGACGGCGCGCTTCGCGAACGTCGCGTTCTCGGACGGCTCGCTGCTGCACGGCTTCAACCAGCGTTTCGCGAAGCGCCAGCCGATCTCCGCGCCGAACGACGTGCGCCGCTATTTCGTGACGCCGCAGGAATCGGGCGAGCTCTGCCTGATGTCGTGCCTGCTCGGACACAACCGCGACATCTTCTTCCCGAAGCTCAGCGAAGCGCTCGACCTCACCCGTTTCTCCGACATCGCGGTGCGCTACCTCGCGCAGCTCGGATTCGAGGCGCATGAGTGCGCGAGCGAAGACGAGGCGCGCGATCGCGCGCTGGAGCTGATCGCGGCGAAGCGCTGGCCGTGCTATTTCTTCCCGAGCGACACCACCGGCGAGAAGGATTTCGAGGAATTCTTCACCAACGCGGAAACCCTCGACATGGACCGCTACGAGAGCATCGGCGTGATCGGGAACGAGGCCGCATACGACGAAACGCGCCTGCGCCATTTCCTCGAAACGGTCGCTCGCATCCGCGGCGAACCGACCTGGGACAAGCCCGAGATCGTGGAACTGTTCAACCACATGATCCCGGACTTCGCCCACAAGGAAACCGGCAAGTACCTCGACAGCAGGATGTAAGCCCGCATGCATCCTCGTGGAAGCATCCTGCTTTCACGGTGGCGCATTGACCAGGCAACACGGAACCCGGACCGACCATGCAACGACTACTCGACATCCTGCTGTCCGGCTTCGCCCTCCTGCTGCTGTCGCCATTGCTGCTGCCGATCGCGATCGTGTTGCGGCTGACCGGCGAGGGCGAGGTGTTCTACGTGCAGGATCGCGTCGGCCGCGGCGGCACGCCGTTCGGGCTTTACAAGTTCGCGACCATGCTCAAGAACAGCCCGAACCTCGGCACCGGCACGGTCACGGTCAAGAACGATCCACGCGTCCTCCCGCTCGGGCATTTCCTGCGCAAGACCAAGATCAACGAGTTGCCGCAACTGCTCAACATCCTCAAGGGCGACATGAGCATCATCGGGCCGCGGCCGCAGACGCAGCGCTGCTTCGATGCGTTCCCGCAGGCATCGCAGTCCGAAATCGTGAAGGTGCGGCCGGGGCTGTCGGGGATCGGCTCGATCATCTTCCGTGCCGAGGAAGAACTGATGCACGCCAGCGCGGAGCCGGAGCGCTTCTACGACGAAGTGATCATGCCGTACAAGGGCAGGCTCGAGGAGTGGTTCGTGAACCACCAGGGCTTGCGCACGTATGTGATGAGCATCGTGACCACCGCGTGGGTGGTGCTGTTCCCGGAATCGCGGATGGTCTGGAAAGCGTTCCCGACCCTGCCGCTGCCGCCGGATGCGCTCGCAGCGGCATTGGGCGTGGTCGCGGAGTCCCATGGACAAGCGTGACCTCTACCGGAGGGTCGCTGAGTTGCATGTCGCAAACCTCGACCAGGGGTTCCTCGCGACCCTGGGCGTCGAATTCCTTGCGCTGATGTACCGCGCGATCGACGAAGGCGAGGACAGCGTGTTGCTGGTCGCGGAGCAGGACGGGCGCATCGTCGGTTTCGTGTCCGGCGCAATGGGCATGCGTGCGGTATACCGCCGCATGCTGCGCCGCTGGCCGCGGCTTGCGTGGACCTTGCTGCCGTCGGCGTTCCGGCCGAAACGCGTCTGGCGGATCCTGGAAATCCTGCGCTATGGCGGAGGCAGCGAAGATCCCCGTTTGCCCAGGGCGGAACTGCTGAGCATCGCGGTCGATGCGCACCACCGTGGGCGGCAGCATGCCGAATTGCTCTACCGGCGATTGTCGGAGCATTTCCGGGACAGGGGCATTCCCGCTTTCAGGATCGTCGTGGGCGCGGCATTGGCGCCGGCGCACAAGTTCTACGGGCGCATGGGAGCGCGCGTGGTCGCGCAAGTCGAGGTGCATCGCGGCGCGAGCTCGACGGTGTATGTGCAGGAATTGCCGCAGGCGTAGGCGCGGAGGCTGGTCCTCGCTGATCGCGTATGCCCGGGATGGCCCTAGTGGTCGTTCCTGAGATCCTGCAGGCGATTGCCCGTGGACTTGATCCGCTCCGCGAGCGAGACCGGCAATCCGCGCGTGCGGCTGATCGCCACGCCGTTCTTGCGCGATCCGCTCACCGTGATGCGGGCGAGATCGGGCGTATCACTGTCGTCGATTACCAGCCCCTCGGCCATCGCATTCGAAATGGTGACGTTGTTGAGGCGCGGACGCGCGGCGAAGCGCAGCCTGACGCCGGCGCCACCCGGGTCGGTGATCACGACGTTTTCCAGGGACGTGTCGCTGACTGGAGAATCGGAACCCTGGCCGAGGAAATTGAACGCGTCGCGGTGGGATTGCTCGCTGCGGCAGTCTATGAAGTGCGCGCCGCGTTCGTGGCCGTTCTCGGTCGCGACGGCGCGGAACGACCCCGAGCGAATCGAAACGCATCGCACGAAACTGCAATTGGAGGATTCCTGGAACAGGAACGCGTTGTTGCCGCCGCAGTCCGTAGCCGTGCAGTCCTCCCACGTCGCGTTGCGCGTCTCGCGATCCGGATCCGGCACGTCCCAGGACTTGCCGTTCGCGTACGGATACGTGCCGAGGTCGTGCGCGGCGTGGTAGGGCGCATCGCCGCGGCAATAGAAGACCGCCATCGAGGGCGCGCCGAGAACCTTCTGCGCGGTCACCTTTTGCACGCGGTTGCCGTTGCCGCCCTTGATCTGCACGACGATCGGATGGGTGCCGCCGGACTGGTCGTCGGTGAAACTGGAATCGCTGAGGCTGCAGTCGTTGCAGTGGAACATCAGGAATCCGAAGCCCTTGTTGCTGCCGATGCCGGTCAGCTTCGTCGCATGGCAGTTGCGGCTCATGTGGAAATTGAAATAGGTCCCAGTGGTTCCGGTCTTGCGGATGTTGGACAGGGAGGAGTCTTCGACCCAGTTGAAGCGGGGGCCTTTCGACGGATTGAACGCGCCAACTTCCTTCAACTGGAAATTCCGGAAATGCACGTTGCTGACGGTCGGCTTGCCGCCGGCGATGCCGGGATCGCCATTGATCTCCCAGCGCCCGCCGCCCGTGAACGTACAGCCCTGGCCGTCGAGGGTGACGTTGCCGACCCGCAGGAACTTGTCGGAGGTGAGAGCGTAGACCGCACCGGGCCGGCAGCGGATCGTGACGTTGCCGCCATCCTTGTGGATCGCGGCGAGCATCGCGTCGAACGCATCGTCGTCCCTGGCTTTGCCGTCTCCGGTCGCGCCGAATTTTTCCGGGGTCAGGATGCGCGAAGGATCGGCACGGGGCGGGGCGGGGGCCGCATGGGACGCACGCAGGAAAAAAGGCGCGGCGCTGGTGGCCGCAAACGCAATCAGGAGTTCACGACGATTCATGGTAGAGATGCACTCCGATGGGCAAGGATGTCCGCAGGGATCAACGGCGACGGAGCAGGCAGGATGACAGACCAATTGCTATGCCAAGCTGAACACCTGGATCGCCCCGCTCGATGGAAGGCCAAATGACAACGCAGGTTCATGTTTCCGAACTCGTCGCATTGCTGCACCCGGACCGCGTGTTGACGTCGCCGGAGGACCTCCTCCACTACGGCCGCGACTGGACCCGCCAACTCGCTCCGTCTCCCGGCGCAATCGTGCTGCCGGAATCCACCGCGGAAGTGCAGGCGATCGTTCACTGGGCGCGCGAACGCGGCGTCGCCCTGGTGCCTTCGGGAGGGCGTACGGGCCTGTCGGGCGGCGCAGTCGCGGCGCGCGGCGAGGTCGTGGTGGCGATGGACCGCATGAACAGGATCCTCGGTTTCGATCCGGTCGATCGCAGCCTCACCGTGCAGGCCGGCGTCGTCACCGAAGCGGTGCAGAACTGCGCGCGCGAACATGGGCTCTTCTATCCGGTCGATTTCGCCAGCCGCGGATCGAGCCAGATCGGCGGCAACGTCGCGACCAATGCGGGCGGCATCAGGGTGCTGCGGTACGGCTTGACCCGCGACTGGGTGACCGGCCTGAAGGTCGTCACTGGCGAAGGCGAGATGCTCGACCTCAACCGTGGCTTGATCAAGAACGCCACCGGTTGCGATTTCAGGCATCTGTTCATCGGGTCCGAGGGCATCCTCGGCTTCGTGGTCGAGGCGACCCTGCAGCTTGCCGATCAGCCGGTGGAGCAGCAGGTCATGGTCCTGGCCGTACCGGAGCTTGCGGGGCTGATGGAAACCTTCGAGCTGCTGCGCAGCCGGCTGAAGCTGAGCGCATTCGAGTTTTTCACCGATCTTGCGCTCAAGCACGTGCTCGCCCGAGGCGCGAAACGCCCATTCGAATCGGATGCGCCGTTCTACGTCCTGGCCGAATTCGATGCCGACGAGGAATCGGCCCTTGCCGCCTTCGAGAGCGGCATGTCCGCCGGTTGCATCGCTGACGGCGTGATCAGCCAGAGCCTCGGGCAGGCGGCGGAGCTATGGCGTTTGCGCGAGACCATCACCGAGAGCCTCGCCCCCCATGTGCCCTACAAGAACGACATCTCGGTGCGCGTCGCGCAAGTGCCGGCCTTCCTCGCGCGGATGCAGTCGTTGTTCGCGCGCGAATACCCCGGCTGGGAAGTGGTGTGGTTCGGCCATCTCGGCGACGGCAACCTGCACATCAGCGTGCTGAAACCCGAAACCATGCCGGCAACCGATTTCATCGCCGAATGCGCGCGGGTGACGATTCTGCTTTGCGACGTACTGGCAGCGCATGGCGGGAGCATTTCCGCCGAACATGGCGTCGGGCTATTCAAGAAACCCTATCTGCAACATGTGCGAAGTGCGGAAGAAATCTCCCTGATGCGCAAGGTGAAACGGGTATTCGATCCGTCGAATATCCTCAATCCTGGCAAGGTATTCGATTAGTCCGGAGGGCGATGTCCTGTTCGCGCGCGATAATGCGTTTCAGTATCTGATTGAAGCGCGCGAAACCATGTTTCGATAACCGCGGCATACGCTCCGCCTGAGCGCCGAACACATGCCTGCGGTCGGGTGGCGATTCACGGATGCGCCGAATTCGATTAGACTCTGCGGCCTGACGCGCGTTCTCGCGCGCATTTGATCTGGCAGTCAATGATACAAGTCTTGCCTGTAATGCCGTTCAGCCCGGGATCTGCGGCCATTGAACTGGCGCTGTCGGCGACGATCAGCCTGGTCCTGTTGTGGTTGCTGATGCCCGTGGCGCGCAGGATCGGGTTGCTCGATCATCCGCATGGCCGCAAGGACCATGACGAGCCGACCGCGGCAACCGGCGGCCTCGCGATGGCGATCACCATCATCCTCATGACCGCCTGCTACACCGCGTGGACGCCGCCGATCCTCTCGTACCTGATCGCGGCAGGGCTGCTGGTGCTGATCGGGATGCTGGACGACCTCTACGACCTGCGCTGGTGGCTGCGGATCATCGCGCAATGCGCGGCCGTCCTGGTGATGATCTATGGCGGCGACGTGAGGATCGAACACCTCGGCAATATCTTCGGCGTTTCGTCGACCGGCCTCGGAGCCCTGTCTGTGCCCTTCACGATGTTCGCCACGGTCGGTGCGATCAACGCGATCAACATGAGCGACGGCGTGGACGGACTCGCGGGCGGAATCGTGCTGGCCGCGTTGTGCATGCTGGAAGCTGCCGCGATCTATTCCGGAAACGCTGTGCTCGCGGAGCGCGTGGTGATCTTCGCCGGCGCAGTGCTGGGTTTCCTGGTGATGAACATGCGTTTCCCGTGGCAGCCCCGCGCGCGCGTTTTCATGGGCAATGCCGGCAGCGCCCTGCTCGGTTTCACGATCGCCTGGGTTTCGTTCCGCCTGACCCAGAATCACGACCATCCGGTGTCGCCGGTGCTGGCGCCGTGGCTGATCGCAACCCCGTTGATCGATTGCGTGGTGCTGATAGCCCGCCGTCGCATGCGCGGCCAGTCGCCGTTCCGCGCCGATCGCGAGCACATGCACCACCTGATGCTGGATGCCGGTTTCACCCCGATGCAACTCATGATGACGATGATTGCGACCAACCTGACGCTTGGCCTCGCCGCAAGCGTCGCATTGCGCGCGAAAGTACCGCAGCCGATCCTGGCGCTGGCCTTCATCGCGTTAGGCGCCAGTTATTTCTGGCTGACCGCGGATCGCGCCCGTGCGGTGAAGACGTTCGCGCGATTGAACCGGTTCCTGACCCGCCTGCACCTCAAACCCAAGAACGCATTGCTGCCATCGACGCCCGGTGGCAAGGACTGAGGCGCGATCCCGCGACGAGCGTATCGTTTCGACTTGACCGCACAGCGCTGCGCAGCTTATGCTTCGCGCCCCTTACAAGGGCGGTTAGCTCAGCGGTAGAGCACTGCTTTCACACGGCAGGGGTCACAGGTTCAAGCCCTGTACCGCCCACCATATAGATCAACGGCTTGGGCCGTTTTTTTATGCGGATTTTATTGATCGTACTGCAAGAGTACGGTGAACCGCCCTGTCAAAGGGGCGGTTTTTCGTTTTGAGGGCTTCGCGAGAGTCTGTTCTGCCCACGCGCCATCGTATCCGGCATCACGAGCCGCAGCACAGACATCTCGATTCGGTCGCCTCCGTGACGCGCTGCCCGGGTCGTCCGGCCCGAGCGCGTGCGATCCTTACTCCAGTTGCGCCTTCGCGAACTCCTGATCGAGTTTCTCCATTGCGTCCACGGGCTTGAGCTTGGTGGCTTTCTCGAATTCCGTCGCGGCCGCGTCCTCCTGCTTCGCGCCATGCAGCAGGAGCAGCATGTTGGCGTGCTCGACGTGCGCGATCGGCGAATTTGGCGTGAGCTTGAGCGCCGTCTTGATATGGGCCTCGGCTGCAGACGCTTTCGCGCCGTAGGTCAATCCGCCGAGCATTGCGCCGACCTTGTTGATGATTTCCGCATGGAAGACCGCTAGCGAGATATGCCCCTCGGCGTGCTTGGGCGCGAGTTCCATGGTCTTGTCGAGCGCCGCCTTCACCTTGCCCGCGAGGCCCATCGTCAGCGCCTTGCCGATGCTGATGCCCTGGCTGTAGCGGCCGAGCGCGAACGCACGGCGGTAATACGAATTGGCTTCATCGGGCATGGCCGCGATGGTTTTCTCGGCGAGGTCGGCGGCTTTCTCGAACCGGCGCAGGCGTTCGGCTTCGTCCTCGACCAGGTACGTCGCATGGATGCCCATCGCCTTGATCGCGACCGAGGACCCGAGCAGCCCCAGCGCTTCGCCCAAGGTATAGGCCTCGTGGAAATCGCCGCGATGGAACGCACGCCAGGCCTCCTGGAGCGTTTCCGAAAGCTTGGCCGCGTCGAGCCCCTTGGGCGGCTTCGCGAATGCCTTGAGCAGCGCCGTGGCGCGCTTGGCGTCGGGGTAGGGTTCGCAGTCTCCTGCATGCAGCGAGGCCCACGCCGTCTTCAGCTTGTCGCCCGCGTACTCATAGCTTTTCGAGGGGTGCGGAAACGCGGCCCATGCGGTGCCTTTGGCTGCCATGACGATCTCCCGTTGCGAATGTCCGCGAGCATGTCGCCAGCGCGCGCCGATGGCAAGCGGGGCAAGCCGACCCGAGGATCGAACCTGCGCAGATGTCCGATAGTGTGTTTGCTCGATCATCGCCGCCGATACTCGCATCGTCCCATCGACGGACAACCGTCCCATTCTTCGCGAGGTGATGCATGAGCAAGCAGATCAAGGCCCGTTCCATGAACCGCAACACCGATACCCGCCGCGGCGCGCGCGATGTGCTGCTGGCCGGCATCGGAGCTGCATCGTTGCTGCGCAAGAACGCCGGCAAGTCGCTGGCCGACGCAGCGGGCGTGATCGAGCGCCTGCCGGAAGCGACCAGCATCCTGATGGAAGGCATCGGCGAGCGCAGCACCGCGGCGATCGAAGAGATCGGCGTGCGTGGAAATGCATTGCGCTCGGAATTCGCGCGCCTCGCACGCGTGGTCGGCAAGCGAGCATCGGCCAGGACGAGCCAGTTGGTCGCCACCGTCGACTCCCGCGTCCAGCCGCTGCTGCGCAAGTTCAGCGACATCTCGGTCGGCTTCGGCATCGTCGTTGCAAAGCCGAAGTCAAAGCGCGCTGCCGCCAAGACGACCCGCAAGACCGTCAAGCCAGCCGCAAAGCG
>JBBQHA010000119.1:0-9959 GCA_038323475.1 Lysobacterales bacterium | reverse complement strand
ACCTATCCACCCGAAGTCAATGGCGTCGCGTTGACCGTTCATTCGCTGGAGACTGGGCTGCGCGGACGCGGCCACCAGGTCGACGTGATCCGCCCGCGGCAGGCCAATGAGGGCGCCGCGAGCGCCGAACAGACCCTCGTTCGCGGCGCGCCGCTGCCGCGCTATCCCGGCCTGCGCTTCGGCTTGCCTGCCGGACGCAGGCTGGCGGCGCTCTGGCGCAGCCGGCGCCCCGATGCGATTTATGTCGCGACCGAAGGCCCGCTCGGCTGGTCGGCGATCCGCGTCGCGCGCAAGCTCGGCATCCCGGCGACCACCGGTTTCCACACCCGCTTCGACGAATACGTCGAACGTTACGGCGCCGGATTCCTGACCCCGATCGCATTCGCGTGGATGCGCCGCTTCCACAACACCGCCGACGCGACCATCGTGCCGACCGACCAGCTTGCGGATTACCTGCGTGGGCGCGGATTCCGCGACGTGCGCATCCTGCGTCGCGCGGTGGATACGCGGCTGTTCGACCCGGTGCGCCGCGACCCCGCGTTGCGCGCCAGTTGGGGCGCCGACGACGACGCCCTCGTGGTGATGTACCTCGGCCGCATCGCGCCGGAGAAAAGCCTCGACCTCGCGGTGAAGGCGTTTCGCGCGATCCGGAAGGAGCAGCCGAATGCGCGCTTTGTCTGGGTGGGCGACGGTCCATCGCGCGCGGGCATCGAAGCGGTGCATCCGGACTTCGTATTCACCGGCGTGCAGCGCGGCGAGAAGCTCGCGCGGTATTTCGCGAGTTCCGACATGTTCGTGTTCCCAAGCCTCACCGAAACCTTCGGCAACGTGACGCTCGAGGCGATGGCCAGCGCGGTACCGACCGTCGCATTCGACTACGGCGCGGCGCGCGAGCACCTCCAGGACGGCGTCCATGGCGCGGCGGTCCCCTTCGGCGACCACGATGCGTTCGTGCGCGCCGCATTGCGGGTGGCCGCGAATCCGCAGGCGCGCCTTGCAATGGGCGCACAAGCGCGGACCGCAGTGGCCGAACTCGATCCGGAATCGGTCGCTCGCCATTTCGACGCGATGCTCGCCGACCTCGCGAAGCAACGGAGCGCGGCGTGAACGTACGCGCGCCCATCGACCTGGTGCGGCGCGAAACGCAACTGTGCATTGCCGCGAATCGCTGGGGCCGGCGCCAATCCGTGCGACGCTATTTCGCGGCGGTCAGCCGGCTCGGCGATGGCGTGTTCTGGTACGCACTGATGGCGCTGATCGTGCTCGTGCGCGGAACCGAAGGACAATGGATCGACGGTTTGCGCGCATCGATGCACATGGCTGCGACCGGCCTCGTCGCATTGTTGCTGTACCACGGACTCAAACGCTCGACCCGCCGTCGTCGCCCCTACGCCGACGACGCCAGGATCGCCGCACTCGTGCCGGCTCTCGACGAATTCAGCTTCCCGTCCGGGCATACCCTGCACGCGGTCGCCTTCACCCTGGTCGCGCTCGGCCATTACCCGGCCCTGGCGTGGCTGCTGATCCCGTTCAGCGCAAGCGTCGGCGTTTCACGCGTCGTACTCGGCCTGCATTATCCGAGCGACGTCCTCGCCGCAACCGCGATCGGCGTCGTCCTCGCGAGCGTGTCGTTGTGGCTGGTGCCGGGGGCGACGTTGCTGGGTTGAATAGAGCGACCCCGCTCGTTTAAAGCTGCTCAAGGAAGCGTATTCGCCTTGTCTTTCTTGCCGAAGACGAGCGAAACAAGAACAGCGTCATTCGATGTCCCGATCCTTTTCACCGCGTAAAACGTAAACGGCGCGATGTAAAGAATCGGTCAGGTTGAACTCGACGGAGCCCGGACCGGTCCAGCGAAACATCGGGTAGTTGTATCCGGAATAGACCAGAGATTTGCGGTCGCGCCAGATCGATGTCATCCGGATTTGAGTACCCCTGGGGCGATCTGCCGGCGCCACCGAGTGCGGAAAGAGATAGACGTGATAGCTGAAATCGTCGAAGGCAGCCGCATCCCCGCGCAGGACAACAAGATCGTAGCGTCCATCTGGCGATGGCAAACGCAAGTCCCAGTCGTACAGCACGGGGCCAACGTCCAGAACCCTTGAAATCCCACACGCGATGATGGCAAGACCAGCCGTCGCAACGGCAAGCATTTCGAGCGAGCGACTCACGAGCCTGACCACGTCTTCTCTTGCGACCTCACCGGACCGCCTTCCTGTACTTCACGATCTCCTCGACGAAGCCGAGCCGTTTGCACACGGCCCTCGCGGGGTGGTCATCCCAGAATTCGCCCAGGGTCAGCAGGCGGTAGCCACGGGAACGCGCCCATTCCTCGGCGGCGGCGATCAGCGCCGCGCCGGCGGCCAATTCCCGCGCACCATCGACCACGACGATCTGCACGACATGACCGTGCCGCTCGTGCGTGTAGCAATCGGTCGCCGCGACGAGAAGGATGAATCCGAGCGGCGTGCCGCATCCGTCTTCGGCGATCAACAGTGCGGCATCGGATCGACGCGCGATCAGGATGCTGCCGATCACCTCAACATACGCCGCCAGCATCCTGCGCGGATCACGCCAGGGCGGCAGCCCCGACGCGACCAGCCTGGGTGCGAGCGACATCACGAACTCCCGGTCCGCAGATTCCGCGATGCGGGTGCGCACTTCGGCGTTCGCGCGGCCTGTTTGCATCGCTGGGCGTGCGAGCGCGCTCACGACTCCACCTCTGCGACGATTCCAGGTTGCTGCGCGATGCCATACCAGTCGATCTTGCGGGTGACGATCATGATCGCGGCGAGGATCGCGAACAGCATCAGCGATCCGAGCACCAGCGCGTTGTCCTCCGAACTCAACAGCCCGTACAACGTGGCGTACAGCGCGGTGAGCATGGTCGCGAAGCCGATGCCGCGCAGCTTGCTGCGCAAGACATAACTCAGATAGAAGCCCTGCAGCCCGATGCAAGCCGCGCTCGCATCGATATAGGCCCACATGAAGCTGAGGGTGTGCTCGGACAGGCCGATCAGCAGCAGGAAGAAGATCGAGATCGCCAGGCCCACCAGCAGGTACTGGATCGGATGGATGCGCAACTGCTTGATCAGCTCGAACATGAAGAAGCCGACGAAGGTCAGCAGCACGAACAGCACGCCGTACTTGCTCGCGCGATCGGCCTTCACGTAGATGTTCACCGGGTCGACCAGCAGCACCTCGATTTCGTCGGCGCCTTGCTTCATGCCGCCATCACCCGCGTACTGGGACTGCGTGTTCGCGGCCAGCGCCGAAATGTCCCATACCGCGTCGAACCCGCTGGAAGTGATCACCGATTTGTGTGGCGAAAAACGTCCTTCGAAATCCGGGTGCGGCCAGGACGATTTCAATTCGATGCGGTTGCGGTCGCCGACCGGCGCGATCGCGAGGCGCTCGGTGCCGCCAAGGGTGAAATCCATCGCCACGTCGAGCGATCGGGTTTGCCCGGCCGCGAGCGCGGGAAGTTCGGCATGCACGCCGCTGCCCGGGCGGTCACCGCCGGCGCCCTGCAGGAGCAGGGCCGGGTGCCCGTCCAGCGCCAGGTTCGGCGTACCGATCAGCCCGCGCACGTCGTCGACGCCGATGCTGAGGTACGGCTCGCCGACTTCCTTCAGCGTCGCGCCCGAGACTTCGGTCGGCAGCACGAAATCGAAGCGACCCTTGAGCTTCGCGCCGAGTTCGTAGACGCGCACTACATGCAGGCCACGATGTTTCTCCGCAGGCGTCACCACACCATCCAGGCGCAGGGTCTTCGGGAAGAAGGTCCATTCCCTCTGTTCGGTCCGGACCTGCGGATGGGCGACGCCGTTCGCGTCGTTGACCGTGATCGGGACATCGACCACGTACGGGACGATCACGACAGGCCCGACGAGGGTCTGCGCGCCGGCGTAACTCTGGGCGACCGAGGCGATCGCCTGCTGGCGGAACGATTGCCGCTCCGAGATGGTGCCCTGGATCATGCTCAGCGGAACCATGATCGCGAGGATCAGCAGGCCGATGACGAGGCATTTGAACAGCAGCGGGAAGCGCATGGCTAGGTACCGGTGGCGAGGATGTGTCCATCCTTGCCGCCGTGCATGCGCCCACGACGAAGCCCGTGTGAAGTCAGGATGAAGTTGCCGTACAAGGATGTACCAATGTCGCGGGCGCATGGATGCGCAGGAGCGACTGGCTAGTCCAGCGGCAGCGTCATCGTCGCGACTGCGCCGCCTCCCGCCGCGTTTTCGAGCCTCGCCGTACCGCGATGCAATTGCGCGACCTCGCGCACGAAGCACAGGCCGAGGCCGCTGCTGCGGCTGCCGCCATCGGGCCGAGGCAACGAATAAAACCGCTCGAACACGCGATCCAGCGCGAAGTCGGGAACGCCGGGGCCGCTGTCGCGGACTTCCAGCCGCGCTTCGCCGCCTTCCATCCGCAACACGACAGTCACCATGCCGCCGGGCGGGGAAAATTCGATCGCATTGCGCAACAGGTTGCGCACCGCCTGCCCGACCAGGAAGCGATCGCCGAGGATCCTGATGGCGGCATCCGGCGCGTCGATGCGCAACGCGACCCGCGCCGATGCGAGCTGCGTCTCGAATTCCCCTGCGGCCTCCCGCACGAGCACGACGAGGTCGAACAGCTCGGGTTGTTCGATCGCCTGCCGGTGCTCGACCGCGGCAAGCGCGAGCGTCATGTCGATCATCTGCGCGAGGCGCTGCGCGTGGTCGAGGATGTTGCCGGCGAAGCGGCGACGTTCCGGTTCCGGCATGTCTTCCTGCAGCAGTTCGGCGGCGCCGCGGATCGCGGCGAGCGGGCTCTTCATCTCGTGGGTGAGGCTGTGCACGTAGTCCTCGACGTACTGCTTGCCGTCGAGGCGCTCGCGCATTGTTTCCAGCGCCAGCCCGAGTTCGCCGAATTCACCGGCACCGCGCGGCGCGAGCGCGCGTTCGCCTCCGGTCACCGCACGCGCATAGCGTTGCAGGCGACCGAGTTCGCGCGCGAACCACACGCTGACCAGCAGCCCGACCGCGAACGCGATCCCCAGCAGCAGCACGCCCCAGCGCACGATCGCGTTCTGGCTGTTCGCGATGAACGGCGCGAGCGTGCGATTGGGCTTGGCCACCGACAGCACGCCGATGATGCGGCCGTGGTCGATGATCGGCGCGGCGACATGCATCACCGACGATGCCTCGTCGTTCCGGTCGGTTCGCGTCGAACGCGCGCCGTAACGGCCGCGCAAGGTGAGGTAGACGTCGTTCCAGCGCGAGAAATCGTGGCCTACATCGGTTCCCGCCGAGTCGAAGACGACGATGCCGTGCGCATCGGTGACGTAGACGCGATAGTCCAGCGAGTCCTTCTTGAAGCCCCAGATGCGCGCGTGCACGTCGCGCTTCGCGAGTTCGCCGACACGCTGCGCGAACGCGCCGTCGCCGATGCGGCCGGCCATCATGTCGTCCGTCGCGAGCAGCGCGAGCACGTTCGCGGTATCGACGAGGTTGTCCTCCATCGCCTGGCGCACGCCCGGCTTGATCTCGCCGACGAACACGCGCAGCACCAGCCACGCAGCGATGCCGACGATCAGGAAATAGCCGAGGAAGATCCGCAGGCTCAGCTTCATGGCGTTCCGCCACTCATTGCCGCAACGGCTTCATGGCGCGAGTTCCAGCGAATAACCGATGCCGCGATGCGTGCGCAGCGGATCCGCGTCCGCGCGGACCGCGTGCAGCTTCGCGCGCAAGGTCTTGATGTGGGCGTCGACGGTGCGGTCGGCGCTGTCGGCCGCGTCGGTCCACACCGCGTCCATGAGTTGGCCGCGGCTGAAGATCGCGCCGGGCCGCGCGAGCAGGACGCCCAGCACGCCGTATTCGTAGCGCGTCAGCGCGAGCAGCTGCCCTGCATAGCGGATGCGCCGTCCTGCCGCGTCGTGTTCGAATGCGCCGCTGCGCTTCCATTCCCCTAGGCCTGGCGCATCGGGTTCCCGCAGCGGGCTGCGACGGAGCCTTGCGCGCACGCGGGCGATCAGTTCGCGCGGCGAAAACGGCTTCACCACGTAGTCGTCCGCGCCGAGTTCGAAGCCGACCACGCGGTCGATCTCGCCGGCGCGCGCGGTCAGGAAAATCACCGGCACCTCGCTGCCGCGACGCAGCTCGCGGCACACCTCGAAGCCGCTGCGATCGGGCAGCCCGACGTCGAGCACGACCAGATCGATGCCGCCTTCCGCGAACCGCTCCAGTCCGGTCTTGCCGAGCAGGCAGTGGGTCGCCTCGAAGCCTTCGCTGCGCAATGCGTACAGCACCGCATCGGCGATGCCGGCTTCATCTTCGATCAGCAGCACGTGCGGCATGCGGTCATGCGTCGTCGTCATGCGCGAAGCATAACTGCTCGCTTGCGGCGCGGTTGTCCCGAGGCAATAACGGCCTCCTGCCGCTCATCGGAGCGGGACGTCCCTCCCAGTGCGATGGAGCCGGACCGGCAATCCCGCAGGCTATGAGTCCTGCCTGCCGAAATCATTGGCGTTAGACTCGGTCCTCCTGCGCATCCTGCCATCCCCCGGCAGCCAGCCCGGCAGCCCGGCAATTCCGCGCAGGCCAGGAGCAATCCATGTCCATCGACGAACAGAAATTGAATGCCTTCCTCGGGCACGCTGTTGGCGATCTCGGCGCCGCGATGAGCGCGACCCTGATGTTGGTCGGCGATCGCCTCGGCTTCTACAAGACGCTCGCCGGCGGCGCGCACACGCCGGCCGACCTCGCCGCGAGTACCGGCACCAATGAGCGCTACGTGCGCGAATGGCTCAATAACCAGGCCGCCGGCGGCTACGTGCAGTACGACGCGAGCAATGGCGAGTATTCAATGAGCCCGGAGCAGGCGCTGTGCCTGGCCGACCCCGGCGGCCCGGTCGACCTTCCCGGCGCGTACAACATCATCGAGGCGACGTTCCATGCGCTCGACCGCACGATCGATAACTTCAGGACCGGCGGCGGCATGGAATGGGGCGAACACCATCCCTGCCTGTTCCATGGAACCGAACGTTTCTTCCGGGCCGGCTACAACGCCAACCTGATGGCATCGTGGCTGCCTGCGCTGGACGGCGTGACCGCCAGGCTCGCAAGCGGCGCGAAAGTCGCAGATGTCGGCTGCGGCCATGGCGCCAGCACGATCCTGATGGCGCTGGCCTATCCGGATTCGGAGTTCATCGGCTACGACTACCACGCCGCCTCGATCGACATCGCGCGAGAAAAGGCCGCAGCCGCTGGCGCGACGAATGCGCGTTTCGAGGTTGCCGACGCGACTGGCTACACGGACCAGGATTTCGACCTGATCGCGTTCTTCGACTGCCTGCACGACATGGGCGATCCGGCCGGAGCGGCGCGCCACGCACGCTCGGCGCTCAAGCCCGATGGCACCTGCATGCTGGTGGAACCTTTCGCGAACGATCGCGTCGAGGACAACCACAATCCGGTCGGCCGCCTCATGTACGGGGCTTCGTCGCAGATCTGCGTACCCGTCTCGCTCGCGCGCAAAGGCCCGGCGCTCGGTGCGCAAGCCGGCGAAGCGCGGTTGCGCAAGGTGATGGTCGATGAAGGTGGTTTCGCAAGCCTTCGGCGTGCGACGGAAACGCCGTTCAACCTGGTGCTTGAAGCGCGGCCGTGACCGTTGCCGTTCCCGACAACGACCGACGCCGGTCCGCCGCGCGTGGGAGACTGTGTCCATGAACTATCGCCACGCCTTCCATGCCGGCAATCACGCCGACGTGTTCAAACACGTCGTGCTGCTGGCGCTGATCGATGCCTTGAAGCGCAAGGACGCGCCGTTCGTGGTGCTCGACACCCACGCGGGCCGCGGGCGCTATGCGTTGAACGACAACGCGGCGCGGCGGACCGCGGAATCGGACCAGGGCGTTGCGCGCGTGCTCGGCGCGAAGACCGACGCGCTCGCGATCAAGCGCTACCAGGACGCTGTGCGCCACTGCAATCCCGATGGCGGACTGCGCATCTATCCGGGCTCCCCGCTGCTGGCCTCGATGACCATGCGCGTCGACGACCGGCTGGTCTGCTACGAAACCCAGCCCGATGAAGCGCGCGCATTGGCCGCATTGTTCGCGCGCGACCATCGCGTGCACGTGCAGGCGGGCGACGGGTATGCGGCGATCAGGGCCTTGCTGCCGCCGAAGCCCAGGCGCGGGCTGGTGTTGATCGATCCGCCCTACGAAACCCAGGAAGCCGAGTTCGGCGCGGTGCTGGCGGCGTTGAAGGAAGGCCTGGAGCGCTGGCCGCAGGGCGTGTACGCGGTGTGGTTCCCGATCAAGCAGCGACGCAGCCTGCAACGATTCCTGCGCGCGGCCGAGCGGCTTCCCGCGCAGGACATCCTGCTCGCGGAACTGCTGATCCGCCCCGACGATTCCCCACTGCGGCTCAACGGCAGCGGCATGCTGGTGCTCAATCCGCCGTGGAAACTCGATGTCGAGATCGCGGCCGCGCTGCCCGCGCTGACCCGCGAACTCGGCGAGACCGGCGCATCGCACCGGCTGGAATGGCTGCGTCGTGAAGCGACGGCTTGAGTGCAGCGCCGATCAGGACGGCGACGCTCAATCCGAATCGTCGGGCTCGAAGAAACACCAGCGCACCTCGGGAAATTCACGGCGCAGGTCCGTCTCGATGCCGTTGATCTGCACGACCAGGTCGGCGGTGCGCAATTCCGGATCCATGCCGGCCTGCACGGCGACCATGACGTCCGCGCCAAGTTGCAACGTGATGATGCTGAACAGTTCGCGGATCTCGGGCCGCGCCCCCAGGAATTCGCAGATCTCCCTGCGCCGCGCGGGCGCAACGCTCTGGCCGATCAGCAACGCCTTGACCTCGACCGCGATGAACACCGCGACCACTGCCAGCAACGCGCCGATCGCGAGCGTGCCGATCGCATCGTAGACGGGATTGCCGGTCGCCATGGTCGCACCGATGGCGATCAATGCGAGGACGAGGCCGAAGAGAGCGGCCAGGTCTTCGCCGAAGATCACGATCAGTTCGCTGCTGCGGCTCTCGCGGAACCAGCGCCACAACGAGCGGCCATCGCGCACCTTGTCGATCTCGACCATGCAAGCGCGCATCGACACCGACTCGAGCGCGATGCCGAACACCAGCACGCCGACGGTAGAGTCGGGATGTGGCGCGGTGGCTGTAGGTTCGGCATATCGGTTTCCGCCTCTTTCGATTGACGGTGCCTTACTGTCCGGACCATTACTCCGTTTCCACATCCCGCTCATCGAACCGGACATGCAGATCTCCCGCATCCGGCTCTCGGACAAAACCTCACGCCTTCACCCACGGCTGGTCGCTACCGCGCGCCGTCAAACGTACGAGCCCGAAGTCCCCGTAGAGATGCGAGAGTGGATAGCTCCCGCCTCCACGCCGTCTGACTTTGTGCTTGTGCCGCAACCACCGGCGTAACCGCGTTGCGGTGTAGCTGTCGAGCGCACGGTACGCGCGGCTGACGGTACCTACTGCAAAGTAGTTCGCCCATCCACGCAGCATGCGGTTCAATCGCTCCACCATCACCGTGGTGTCCTGCCATGACATCGCATGGGCGGTGAGCGCATGAATCTTATCGACCATGCGCTTGACGCTCTTCTTCGATGGCTTCGTGCCCACATAGGCCTTGCCGGACTTCGCCGAATAGAGCCGCCCAAACGTGTAACCCAGAAAATCAAACTCGCCTTCCGGCACCTTGCAGATCCGTGTCTTTTCTTCACTGACCGTCAGCTTCAGTTTCGTCATGAGTTTGCGCAGCCAGAACAGCGCCTCATCGGCTTTGCCCCGGCGGCACAGAATCACAAGATCGTCGGCATAGGTCACGATCCGCGAGCCCAGCTTCGACTCCAGCCCGAGCTTCTTCCAGCCCAGCACAAACCGGCGCATGTACACATTCGCCAGCAGCGGGGACAGGGGCGAGCCCTGCGGGAT
>JBBQHA010000118.1:0-10042 GCA_038323475.1 Lysobacterales bacterium | reverse complement strand
CGTTGACCAGCACCGGATTGTTGGTGCCGACCGGAATCGTCAGCTCGGCCGACGCGCCGTTCGCCGCAGCGATGCCTTCGGCCATGGCCCTGAGGTTGTCGATCGCCTGCCGACGCATGCCCGCGTCGAACGTGCGCAAGGTGCCCTGCATCTCGACCTTGTCCGGCACGATGTTGAAGCGGGTGCCGCCCTGGATGACGCCAAAGGTCAGCACCGCCGGCTCATTGCCGATGTCGAGCCTGCGGCTGACGATGGTCTGCGCGGCGCCGATGATCTGCGCCGAGGTCACGATCGGATCGATGCCTTTCCACGGCATCGCTCCATGCGTCTGGCGCCCGTGCACGACGAGCCTGAAGGTGTCCGAGCCCGCCATCGCCGGTCCACTGCGCACGCCGACGGTGCCGACGTTCAAGCTGCTGACCACGTGCATGCCGAACACAGCGTCGGGCTTGAAGTCGCGGAAGATCCCTTCCTTGAGCATCATCGGTGCGCCGCCGTCCTCGCCGGACGGTACGCCTTCCTCGGCGGGCTGGAAGACGAACAGGACTTCGCCCGCAAGATCCTTGCGCATGCCGGCGAGCGCCGTCGCGACGCCAAGCAGCATCGCGGTATGGCCGTCGTGGCCGCAGGCATGCATCACGCCGACGTCCTGTCCGTTGAATTGCGCGCGGACGGTGGACTTGAACGGCAGGTCGTCGTCCTCGACGACCGGCAGCGCATCCATGTCCGCGCGGATTGCGAGTCGCGGCCCGGGCTTGCCGCCTTTCAGGAGGGCGATCACGCCGGTGTGCGCGACGTTGGTCTTCACCTCGAGCCCGAGCGCACGCAACTGCTTCGCGACCAGTTCCGACGTGCGGACCTCGTGGTTGCCGAGTTCCGGATGCTGGTGGATATCGCGTCGCCATGCGACGACCTGCGGCGCGAGCTTCGTCGTCCATTGCGCGGCTGGATCGTCGGAATCGGCAGCGCACACCGACGGCGCGCAGAGCGACATGGCGAGGGTCAACAACAGCTTGCGCATGCGTTCGTGTCCGGATGGCGATGCCGCAGTCTAGGCGGATGCGCTGCTCGCGGAAACCTGCCGGTTTCAGCCTGGTCGAACCATGGCCCCGACCAGCAGGCAGGAAGGAAGGTCGAGCCCGGTCTGCGCATGCGAAGCGTGGCGGTCGTGGCGGCAGCCGGGTTTTCGCGCGCCGCTACTGCGCGCACGTCGCAATCGGGTGTTTGCGTGCGTCGGGATTGCGTAGTTCCGGCCGGTCCCAGGGAATGTAGCCCATCCAGAACCAGGGCAGGCAGGTACGTCCATACAGGGATTCGACGAGCGGGAAGAACATCCGGTCGGCGCGTGCGCTGTTGGAAAGCACGACCACGGCCGACTTCGACTGCGGGAACGCGAGGACGAAATTGTTGGTGCCATCGTCGTTGCCTTCCTTGAACATGGCCGGCCCCAGCGGCGACGCATAGACCACCCAGCCCAGCCCGGCCGACAGCTTGATGGCATCGTTCACGACCGTCCTTCCCGGGAAATGCGCGGGAAACTCCTGTGGCGAGACGATCCGGATCTGGGCGCGCATCATCTCGCGCGAGCCGTTGTCCGACAGGCCATCGCCGCGCATCACGCCTGCGACGAAGCGTGCGTAATCCTCGACGGTCGTATCCATCGATGCGGCAGCCTGCGCGTACGCATGTTGCGCATGACCTGTGGACTTGCCATCGGCGTTGTAGCCATTCGAGGCCGAACCGGCGAAGTCGGCGCGCCAGATCATGCTCGTCCGCTTCATGCCGAAACGATCGAACACGCGCGCCTGCATGAGTTCCGCCAACGGCTTCCCGGTGCGTTCCTCGACGACCAGTTGCAGCAATTGCATGCCTTCCCCGGAATAGACGTAGCGCGTGCCCGGGGCGTACTTGATGTCGAGTTTTGCGCCGTCGTTGAATCGGCGCCAGTTGGGCAGGCCGCTGCTGTGGGAAAGCAGCATCCTTGGCGTGATCGCCTTCCAGCGCGGATCTGCGGCAAGGTCGGCATAATCGGGATAGTCGGGGAGCGGCTTCTTGAGGAGTTTCGTCAGCGGGGCATCCAGGTCGAGGACGCCTTCATCGACCAGTTGCAAGGTCATGAATGCGAACGCGGGCTTGGTCAGGGACGCCGCGGACATGATCGTGTCGGGGGTCATCAGCCGATGGTTTTCGACGTCGGCCATTCCATAGGCTTGCGACCTGACGATTCCGCCGCCCTCGATGATCGCGATCGCCAATCCCGGGACGTTTGCCTTCTTCATCAGATCCTGCGCGGTCGCATCCATTTGCGTTCTCGTCAGCAGGACGACTGGCGGTTCGTGACTGTCCCTCGCAACGGGATCGGCGTTGGCACTCCCAAACAGAGCCACTGCCACGATCCACGCGAATGGATAAATCTTCCTGGTCATCACGACTCCTTCGCTACGTGAGGCAAATGCGAGCGTTGCAGATCACGCGGAACCTTCGCTCAATTGCACTTCGCCCTCGATCTCGACCGGGATGCCGAATGGCAATTCCGCCATGCCGACCGCGCTGCGGCTGTGCGCTCCGATGGCGGGGCCGAAGACGTCGAGGATCAGGTCCGAAAAACCGTTGATGACGCCGGGTTGCCGGTTGAAGCCGGGCGCGGAATTGACCATGCCGAACACGCGCGTCCATGCGGCGATGCGATCGAGGTCGCCGAGTGCGCGTTGCAGGCTGCCGAGCATCGACAGTGCCGTCAGCCGCGCCGCTTCGTATCCCTGTTCGAGCGTCAACTCGCGCCCGACCTTGCCGAGCGGCTCGGCGAACCATCCGTTCGGACCTTGCGGGCCGTGCCCGGAGATCAGCGCGCGGTTGCCGACGATGCGCACGAACTGGAACGGCAGCACGATGCCCGCTGGTGGTTGTGCCGGCGGCGGCAGGGTCAGGCCCAGTTGGCGCAAACGTTCTTCAATTTTCGACATGGACGGCTCCGATGCGCTAACCAAGACGGGAATGATCGACCAGATGCGCGAGCGCTTCGGTTGTTCCCTTCTCCCATCGGGAGAAGGAGGTCCGAAGGATCGGATGAGGGGCAAACGCAGTCCGGACACCTCAGTTCGAGCGCGCTCACCCAAACCCTCGCTCGCGGGGAGAGGGAATTCAAACGTCAACGACCACGCCGATACACGATCCCATTCTTGACCACGAACGCGATCTTCGTGGTGTTGTGGATGTCCCTGGCCGGATCGGCCGTCAGCACGACGAGGTCGGCGCGCCTGCCTTTGGCAATCGTTCCGCGCGTATCGGACTGGCCGATCGCCATTGCACCGACCTGCGTCGCGGCCCGGATCGCTTCCAGCGGCGTGAAACCGCAGTGTTCGACCAGCAGCGCCATTTCTGCGTGGACCACTGGCATTGCCTTGACATCGGGATTGTTGTGCGCGTCGCCCGGTAGGCCTTCGCTGTCGGTACCCGCATCGACCGCCACGCCGCGCTCGTGCGCGAGCTGCGTCGCTGCATAGCTCCACGGCATGATGCCGGCTCCGACTTTGTCCGGATGGTGTTCGGCTACGTCGGAAAAGATGTGCAACGTCGCATCGAGGATCGTGCCGCGTTGTTTCATGGCTTCGAACAGCGCGAGGATCTGCGGCGCATCCGGGCGGATGTGCGCGAAATCGCCGCGCGTGCGGACGCCATAGTCGTCTGGCACCTGCGGCGCGGCTTCCCAGACCAGGTACGCGCTGTGCGAGATGCTGTCGGCGCCGGCGCCGACGGCATCGCTCGGCTTCGCCGGGAAAATCGTCGCATGCGCCCACACTTGCAGGCCCTGGCGGTGCGCCTCGGCGATGATTGCCAGTACAAGGTTCGCCGGCAGGTTCGCGTAGAGCTTGATCGCCGTCGCGCCCGTGCCCTTGGCCTCGGCAATCGCGGACGGGAGATCGGTCGTCGCATCGATGGCGCGCATCCACGGCGTGTCGCCGGCCTTCGCGCCCGGCGCGGACGCCTGCACGCGATCGTCCTCCGCAAAGAACGAAGGTCCCGCCATCAGTGCTGCGTAGAAGATATCGGGCCCGGCGAATGCATCGGAGTTCGCCTGCTGCGCGAGATAGCCGATCAGCCGATCATTGCCGGCCATGTCGCGGATCCCGGTGACGCCGCCCAGCAACAGCGCGCGCAGGAACGGCCTGTAGTGCGCGACGTCGGGCTCGACGTCGGTGATGTGCACATGCGCGTCGATCAGCCCGGGGATGATGTAGCGCCCATGCAGGTCCTCCACGCGCGCGCCTTTCGGAACTGGCTGGCTGCCACTCGGATAGACCGACGCGATGGTCTTGCCGTCGATGACGATGGTCGTGTCGGGTCGTGCCGGCGCGCCGGTGCCGTCGATGACGGTGGCGTGGGTCAGCAACAAGGGTGATGCGCCGGCCGGGGCGATGGATGCGGACAGTATCAGCGCAAGCAACGTCGAGGTTTTCATGTCGTGCCTGCGTCAGTCCAGAAGCCACAGATGCACCCAGCGTTTCCCGGTGAAGAAGAACGCGGCGCCGGACGATTCGATCCCTCCGGCAATGAATCCGGAATGGTGCGCCTGGTAGCGGCGGACACGTCCTGATTCCTGAGTGTAGCCGGATGGGCCGGAATCGGTATCGAACAGGTCCCGGTACGCACCGGGCTGCTGCGTCTCGACATACAACCCGCCGGGGCCATCCGTTCCGAAATCATCGATTTTGGAGATCTGCCAAGCCTCGCCGGATGCATTGCGCGCGGCGATGAGCAGGGTATGCCGCCGCTTGTCGGTGAGCAGGAAGCCGAAGTCCGCGAATCCATCGCCATCCACATCCGTCGAGGCCACGCCAACGCTGGGATCTCCTTGATGGTCCTTCCTGTGCTGGTCGACAGCTTCCTTGGGGTAATCGGAAACGCGCGCAAGACGATAGCCGGGAAATTGCTTCGGCAGGGCAACCTTGAGCGAGGCGGGAAGCAGGGCCTCGCAGGAGTCGGGTGGAGATGGTGCCTGGGCGAATGCAGAAGCGGGGACGAGGAGCAGCAACAGCGCGGTGCAGCGAAACTGGGTAAGCATGGTTGGGCTCGACGATTGAATTGAGGATGGATGAGGGAATCGAAGGCTTTCCGGAATCAGCCCGCAAGCCGCAAACCCGGCCCCATCACGCCGATGAATGCGGTCGCCGCCACTGCACCTGCGACGATCCATGCATGACCGATGCGCAACGATGCTTCCGTCTGGCCCACATCCGCAAGACTGCGCTTGAGCAGCGGCGGCAGCAGCGCCAGCCCGGCCATCGCGCCAAAACCGACCGCTGCGCCCGAGGTCAGGATGAACCATGGGCTTTGCGGATTGAACACGGCGCCCGCGGTGACGACAGAGCCACCGATCCAGTAGGGGATCATGCAGTAGCGGTCGATGTGCGATCCGGCGATCACGCCAGCGATGACGAGCCGACGCAAGCCGGCGAGGGAGGCGCGGATGGCCAGCCAGTACACCGCCAGCCCCACGATGCAAACGATGGGCCGCCAGAGCGAGGGTGGTGCGAACGCGTCGAATACCACGGCGAAATCGCCGGAGCCAAGGATTGCGGAGTAGACGGGATATGCAGTGGCATTGAACAGGCTGACGGTTCCGAACAGCCACGCGAAGTAACGCCAAGCCGGCGAACGTGCCCGACCAGGGGCGAACAGGAAGCCGAGTCCGAGCACGAGATTGACGAAAGGACCGCAGGCGGCCACCACCCAGTGGCTGCGCGAGGTCGTCAGTCCGATCGTCGAGATCGACAAGGCCTTCACGCCCAGCGGCAACAAGGTCGCCGCGGCGTGCCCGAATTCGTGCAGGACGTCGCAGAGCACGTAGGCGACTGCCGTCACGGCAGCGACTCCGGCAAGACCAGTTGCAACTGGCGTGGGTTCCAGGTGATTCGACATGGATCCAATCCGGTATCGGCGTGCGAAGCGGCGATCTTTCCACAGAGCGCCGATTGTTTACATGCCCGGGTGCTGCAGGAATGCCGAGGACACTGGCATCCCGGCGGACGGCGCACCGTTCTCCATCCAGTGCATCGTGGCGACGCACGTATTGGGTGAGACGGACTCCACGAACAGGGTGGGCTTTGCCGGTGCCAGGCCATACAGGTGCATTCCTGCGAACACGCCATCGGCCGAGCCCAGTCCGATCGTCAGTTTCGCGGAGTGCTGCGTTTTCATCACTGCGGGTCGCATCCACCCGCCGACATTGATTTCGGTGCTGGAGACTGGGCCGACTTCCACGATCTTTCCGGACAGCGGCTTGGCCAGCAACAGTTTTCGATACGCGGGAGGGAGCAATGCCTCGGCAGGGAGAATGATCTGCGCGGCGGACAGCGACCGGTCGCCATCCGAAGCGACACGGAGACGGAGCTGGCAACTGACATTCGTGGGCGCTGGCGGATACGACCAGTTGCGGGAATTGACCAGATCGATGAGCGATGCGTGGTCGAGCAGGTACGTTCGTCCGTCGTATGCCATCGGATGGAACCGGCTGGATGCCGGGATCGGGAAATCGCGCTTGGCCCCTGGCGACCCGTTGATCGCGAAGGAACGGGGATCGAGCGTGACCACGATCCAATCCTGGTCGCGGTGCATGTTGCCGGTTGCCGAGAGTGGAGTCGCCACGTCCCCGCCGTCGGCAATGAGGTCGGCGTGCCAGGCGACGCGGGCGTCCTTCCCGATTGCCATCGTGACGCCGCTGCAACCCTCGAATCGGCCGACCAGATCGGGCGCCTTGCCAGACTGCGCCGGAACCACCATCGACGGCAGCAAACATGCGGCCAGGAGGGCGAGGGCGATGTGGTGGGGATGATGCCGGTTCATGGGTGGATCCTGCGATGTGAAAGGTGGGTGGGAATCCCGGATTCGGATCTTGAAAGCCTGCGTTCCATGAAAGCCTGCGATCCAGGTTCGCCGTTCGCAGTGATCTTGTCGAACCATCGCCCTCGGCTGGCGCCGCGGAGAATTGGCTGCATGCATCGATTATTTCTTCGCAGGCTGACTTCTTGCGGCCGGATGTTTCGCTGCAGTCTTTTTCGCGGTCTTCGACGGCGGCTCGTTCGAGGACGTCTCGCGCGTGCGCGTCCGGTTGACGCGTCCCAGCGACGTCTTCTTTGCGGCGCGTACTTTTCGCAGCATGTCGTCGGCGAGGAGCACGTCTTCGGAAATCAGCCCGGCTGCCTTCGCGATCGCGATCTTCGCCTCGGCCTCGCTGTCGTTCGGATCGGCGAGCAGCAGTTCGCGGATCGCCTCGCGTACCGCCTTGGCCGCATCGCGCTTGAGCCGCGCATTATTGCCGCTGCGCGCGAGTCCGAGGATCGCATCGACGATGGGTTTGAGCAGCGAGGCTTCGATCAGCACGGATGTCTCCAGGGACGGCAGCGACACGCCAGCTGCACACGATAGCCCCGGGCCGGCTCAGATGCTGCGACTGGCGCTGCGTCACACCTTCGCCGATGTCGGCGCTGGTCCGGAAGGAATGGCCGTCGGGAGTACGCAGATGGAATTCGCGCGCATCCAGGGACTCGGATGCAAGTTCTTTCCGGAGTCGTCCGGTCCGGTGCCGTCAGGGATTGGACTTGCGGTTTTGCTTGCGGACCACGAGCTTCAGTCCCGACCACACCGCGTCCACCGCGCACACCTTGATGTCCACGAATCCGATCGGCAACGCCACGTCCCTGATCGTATCCTCGGTGACGTCGGTCGGCACCTTCGATGACTTTTTCGGCCACGACATCCACACGGTCGCATCGTCCCGCATCGCGGCCCGGCATTCGCAGAGTTGTTCCGCCAGGTAGGCTTGCGTCGTCGCGAATACGTGCGCGATGTCCGCCTGCGACGACAGCGATGCGAGCATCACCACGCCTTCAGGCAAGGGCTCGAGCAGCGCACCGTAGTGCGCCGGGCCGTTCGCGACGAACAGCCTGCTGCCGGCCCTGATGCCGAGCTTCTTTGCGAGGGGAGTGCCGGAATAGCCTGCCATGCGAGTTTCCCGGATCGGGCCGAGTTGCAATTGAACCACGCCCAGCGGAGGTGTCCGCCAGTGCCTGCAGTCGCCAGCGACGCATCAGCGGTCGATCGGAACTTCCGACATCAACGCGAGGTGGTTGCCATCGGGATCGTTGAACTCGGCCAGCCACAGTTCCGACTTCGGACTGCGGTTGATCATGTGCGGGTTCGAGACGAACGCGACCCCCGCCAGCCTCAGCGTCGAAAAGACCGCCTGGATATCCGATACCTGGAAATAGATCACCGAGCCGCATCGCGCGTTCTGGCCCGGAGGCATCACCCCGACCAGCAGGCGCACCGATCCGCAGACGAAAAAGGCCATTTGCGGCGGAGCTGCGAAGAGGAATGGAATGCCGAGGATGTCGCGATAGAACGCCATGCCTCGATCGTAGTCTTCGATCGGAACCAGGACCTGGACGACAGTCGCATGCGACAGGTTCATTGCAGTCTCCTGGAAGAGAACCGCTCCATCTGCGAATCCAGTTTCAATCTACGCCGGGAATTCCCGCAAAAACGGAATGCATGTCACTGATCGCCGCAGATTCCGGCGTGCGCGCCGACGATCGACAAGGCTGGCGATCCGGTTCCCGCGCTCAGGCAGTCTTCGGATCGAAGCGCAATTCGAGCGATCCGTATGGAGGCACGAGCGACCACTCGCGATTGAGTTCCACGGCAGGGGCGAATAGAAGATGCTCGAGCTGTGCGACCGGCAGTTCGACGGCGTCGACGCCGCGTGCCTCGGTGGCTGTCTGCAGGCCGTAGGCGAACGCATCCGGATCGAACCCTCCGCTCCACAATTGCGCCTGCAGGGCCTCGACGATGGCCTCGGCCTGGATCGCCTGCCGTTCGATGGCGCGGTTGTTCGCGTCGTGCGCGACCTGCATCGCGAAGCCCGCATCGGCGCCGCGCGCGACCAGGCTCAGGAATCCGTTCGCGAGGTCGAGCCGCGATTCGACGATGTAGTGGATCAGGTCGTGCGGCAGGATGCCCTGGCGCGGCATCGGGTTATGGCAGGACGTGCCATCGTCGCGGACATACTGGAGGCGATCGCATTTTTCGCTGGCCGGCAGTCTGGTGGCGATGAGTTTCATGGCGGTTGGATGCAGGGAAGGCGTGGATGATGCCTCATGTCGCCGCGTCGATCACGGCCTCGATGCGATGGCCATCGGGATCGAGGACGAATGCGGCGTAATAGTGCGGTCCGTAATGGGGGCGCAGGCCCGGTGCGCCGTTGTCGATACCGCCGTGCGCGAGCGCTGCCCGATGGAACGCATCGACCGCATGCCGGTCGGGTGCGGCGAAAGCAAGGTGGAAGCCCGTGCCGGGCACGACGTGTCCGGTGTCGCGCAGCTTGATCGCGAACGTGTCGGCACCTCCGGAAATGCCATAGCCGACCGCCTGGCAGGGGCCGTCTGCAGCCGGCACTTCCCATACGCGCACGTAGCCCAGCGCGCCGAGCACGGCGTCGTAGAACCGCGTGGAGTGTTCGATGTCGGCGACGCCGAACGAGGCGTGGTGGAGCATGTGCATGGGCGTCCCGTTACAGCGGGTAGTCGTAGCGGATGAAACCCCTGTGTGCAGCGAGCTTGTCGTACAGCGACCGCGCGGTCGCGTTGTCGTGTCGCGTGTTCCAGTACAGGCGTTGGGCGCCGCGTTCGCCGGCGGCGCGCGCGACGTCCTCGATCAACGCACGTGCGATGCCCCTGCCGCGCGCAGCGCTGTCGACGAACAGATCCTGCAGGTAGCAACTGTCCTGCGTCCATAGCGTCGGGTGGAACAGATAGTGCGCGATCCCGACGAGCGTTCCGTCGATCCGTGCGCCGAGTCCGTGGATGCCGTCGTTCGCCATCAGGCGCTGCCATGCGCAGTCGTAGTCCGCATCGGACAGGATCGTTTCGTAGAACGTCTTGTAGCCGCGCGCGAGCACGTTCCAGCGTTCCCGGTCCAGCTCGTGAAGCGGTGCGATCGTCATGGCGAGGCATCGACGTCGTACACGCGGCTCCACCATCCCGTG
>JBBQHA010000117.1:0-10109 GCA_038323475.1 Lysobacterales bacterium | reverse complement strand
GATCCCCGGGCACTGGCAAGACCGATGAATGAGAGAGGCCTGCGGGCGCGGTTTTTACCAAGGTCCGGATCAGCAACATCGATCCAACAAGACCGTTTACGGAAGTGCAGTCTGGCACCCTTGCACCGCATCGCACCGACGAAAGAAGTGGGCAACAAGAAGTACAACCAGCGGACAAGCAACGGCCAAAAGCTCAAGGCCAGGGCGTCATGCACTCGCGATTGACGGGAAGCTCCTTACGGAATTGTTAGGCCAAATTGCGATGTGCAATCGGCCTATGTGGCTGAGAATAACAGGATCGAGACCACCAACAGCATCAACCATACGGACATGAGGTGAGACGTGATGCGAGACCTTTCGCACAACCGCCACAACTGAGGATCTGGCGTGTTGCGATAGGCCCGACGCATTATGAATTTAGAAGTAAGTGAGGTGTTCCACCGAGCTCGCCATACAGATGGTTGCCCGAGCTCTTGCCAGATAACAGGATGCGACTCTTCCAAGTAGGTCAAAACGCGACGCAACAGGAGTGTAGAGGCCAAAGTGAGCGGAACTGCGGCAACGATTGAAGCAGTGAAAACCATAGCAGCAATGCGTTTGATCACTTGGCCTAACGCCTAGTAGGTTTCAATTTGAAATGTAATACAAGAGTGTGAAGCAGCGGTGTAGCAATGTCGTGTGTCTGGACACCTGAAGAAAGTGCAACTCAATCAAGATGTTGGGATTCCCCTTGCGGTGTAATCCTGCGGCCTAATCTTGCAGCCTATTCGGCGCTCCCCGCCTAGAACAGGCGATGCTTTGGTGAGGCCTGACGCTAAGTGGACCCCGAATTAGGGGATATGCACCGGATGTTCAGGTCTGCGATGGCAAGCGTACAAGCTTGCACCCTGCCGCGCTCGCGCAGGTGCGTACAGGCGTTGCGGATGAACTACGGGCCCAAGCCATCGGCACAACCTGACGCAGCTCCGCCCGCAAGTAGGGACCAAAGTAGGGACCGCCTGGAGCATGATACGAAAAAGCCTGCGAAATCGCAGGCTTATCGTCCGCATTGGCGGAGAGGGTGGGATTCGAACCCACGGTACGCTATGAACGTACGCCTGATTTCGAGTCAGGTACAATCGACCACTCTGCCACCTCTCCGGTGGGGTGCGCATCATAAGGGCTGAGCGCTGGCCGCACAAGGCGACCCGGTCGGCCGGCCAGTTCCCGCGCTGGCTTTAACGTACGCCTGATTGGTGCCCTTGATCCTTGGAATGCCCCCGCGCTTCGTGCGGACCGGCTTCCATTCGTCCATGGTTTGCACCTCGAAAGATTGTCGGATCAGATGCGGCCAGCCCGACGCTCCTGTCGACTTCGATCGTCAGGGTTGCAGCCTGTCCCACACCGACAAAGGTTGGTGTGGCGTGGCACCAGGCTTGTCGGCGCGCGGACGCTCGCGCACTCTTGCGCGATGGGGAAGAAATCCAGACGCAGAGAGGCTGCGCAGCGCAGCAACGACGAGCTTGCGGCAGCGCGTGCTTCAAATGAGCTATCCGCCGCTGGCGGCGATCGTTATCCGGCACTGAGCGGGTTGCGTGGGCTTGCTGCGCTTGGGGTCTTCGCCGTGCATGCGTATGCGCTCGCGCGCTATCCGCAGGTCTGGCCCGGGCACGACACCGTTTCGTTCCTGCTCGCTTGGCCGATGAAGATGGGTTGGGCCGGGGTCGATGTGTTCTTCACGCTTTCGGCGTTCCTGCTTGCGTTGCCATTCGCGCGCTCTCAACACGATGGCGCATCGCCACCGGATCTGGCCGGCTATGCCGCGCGACGGGCGCTGCGGATCCTGCCGGCGTACGGATTGCAGTTGCTGGTCCTGCTGGCGCTGATCGCGCTGGGCATCGCGTCAAGCGTCGTCCCGCAGCCGATCACCGCGACGCGACTGCTCGTGCAGCCGCTGTTCCTCTACGACATCGGTTGGCCGGGCGCATTCGCGATGCAGTCGCCGCTGGTCGGCAGCTGGTGGACCTTGCCGGTCGAACTGGGTTTCTACGCGCTGCTGCCATGGCTCGCGCGCTTGCTGCGTCCCCGGCGCTGGCAATGGTTGCTGACGGGGATAGCGCTCGCGTGGATCTGGCGTGCGGCGCTGCTGTGGACTCAGCCGCATGGGCCGACCGCCGCGTTCCTGGCCGAGCACCTGCCGGGACGCATTGACCAGTTCCTGATCGGCATGCTCGCGGCCTATGCGGTGTGCCGCGCGCCACGATCGCTGGCATGGGTCGCGGGCCGCCGCGCAGACGCAGTGTTCGCGATCGCGGCGCTGGTCTTTCTGGCGCTCCCGGCACTGGGTTATTTCCAGGGCCACCCGGTCGGGCCCGAGCCGGAGAAACATCCGCTGCTGATCGGTTGGCATGCGTATGCCAGCGTCGCGGTCGCCGGGATGCTGTTCGCCGCAAGCCGCGCCACGGCGCTGGTGTCGGCTGTCGTCGGCGTGCTGCCATTGCGGCTGCTCGGGCAAGTCAGTTACGGCCTGTACCTGTGGCACCTGCCGGTGCTGATGTGGCTGCAGGCCGATGGCGGCGTCGATGCCGCGGGCGGCCCGTTGGCATTCATGCTGTATGGGCTCCTGTTCTCGCTCGCCGCGGCGATCGCTTCGTGGTGGATCGTCGAGCGCCCAGCGTTGCGGCTTGCCTCGCATTGGACCTCGCCACGGCCGGTTGCCGCGGGCGCGCGCTAGAATGCCGACCCCAGTTCCGGTGCGCGCGCCATGAGCCTGATTTCCGTTCCCGTGTCCTATGGCGAACTGCTCGACAAGATCGCGATCCTGCAGATCAAGTCCGAGCGGATGACCGATCCGGCCAAGCTCGCGAACGTCCGCAACGAACTCGACGCGCTGGAAACCGGCTGGATGGGGCATTCCGCTGGCAGTCACGACATCGCCACGCTGCGTGCGCAGCTCAAGGCCGTCAACGAACGGTTGTGGGTGATCGAGGACGACATCCGCATCCGCGAGAAGGCGCAGGATTTCGGCGCCGAGTTCGTCCGCCTCGCGCGCGCGGTGTATTTCGAGAACGACGAGCGCGCGCGCATCAAGCGCGACATCAACCTCGCGCTGGGCTCGGACCTGGTCGAGGAAAAATCGTACCAGGACTACCGCGTCGCGCCCACGGCCTGAACAGGCTGCGCCGGATCGCGTGGATGGGTTGCCGGATCGAGTTCCCGGCGCAACAGTTCGAGATACAGCAACAGGCTTGCCAGGGCGCGCGGTTCGCCCGCTGCGCCGACCACTAGGACGTTCGTTGCATACATGCGCCCGCCGACGCTGATCTTCAGCTGTGCCACGTCGCCATCGTCGATGCTGGCTTCATAGCGTGGTTGCACATGCTTCCAATCGACCGCCGCCACCAGCTGCACGAGTTTGTTGCGTTCGCTCACGCTGAGCGCCGGACGATTCGGCTGGACGCCCTCGATTGCGACCGTACCGTTCGCGGAAATGCTGAGTTGCCGGGTGTCGCCCATCCAGGCGCGCCTGTCGACGTAACGCAGCTCCTCGAATCGCATTCCGCCAGCCCACGCGCAGGTGGACAACAGCAGCCACGCGAACAGCGCGCCGATCGCGAACCGGCCGGTTGCTCCAGTGATTTTCATTGCGGATTGCCGAGATGGCGTTCGAACGCCGCGACGACGTCGTCGACCGTGATCAGGTCCATTGCGCCGGGCCGCTCGATCTTCGTACCCCAGCGCAATTCCGAGGCGGGTTTTCCGAGCAGTTTTTCGGACGCCTCGGCGTAGCGGTCCACCGTCCATTGCAAGTCGGAGTACGGGCCGCTGCGGCGCGGATCGGTGCATGCGTACAGCCCGATCACGCGCGTGCCGACCGCATTGGCGATGTGCACTGGACCCGAATCCGGCGACAGCACGATGTTCGCGCGTTCGAGCAGGGCGGGCAGTTGCTTGAGCGTGTCCTTGCCGGTGAGGTCGATGGCCGACTGTTGCATCGCCTGGATGATGGTGTCGGCCATGCCCCGCTCGTGGTCGCTGCGCCCGCCGCACAGCACCACGCGATGCCCGCGCGCGACCGCGTGGTCGGCGACGGCCGCATAGCGCGCCGGCAACCAGTTGCGCAGCGCGTGGCTCGAACATGGCGAGATCAGCAGGGTCGGCTGCGTTCCGGGCAACTGTTCTGCGGCCCAGGCGCGTGCGTCGTCGGCGATCGGGAAGTTCCACACCGGCGCCGAGCGCGGCAGGCCGAGCGGTTCGACGAACGACGCGAGCACGTCCAGCACATGGATGCCCGCACCAGCAGGGCCGGTATGCTTGTGGATCCGGTGGTTCACGAACAGTCCGTGCAATTCCTTCGCGCGGGCGCGGTCGTAGCCGATCCGCATGTCGGCATGGACCGCGCTCGACAACAGGTTCGCACGCAGCGCGAGCTGCATCAGCAGCAGGGCATCGAAACGGCGTCCCGCGAGCCGTTTCCGCAATGCGGCTAGGCCGGACCAGCCGCTGGACTTGTCGACCACGATGAATTCGACGCCTGGCAATCCTTCGAGCAGCCTGTGTTCGGGCTTGCCGATGATCCAGGTGATCGCGACCTCGGGCCAGGCCATGCGCAGTGCGCGCACGACTGGCAGCACGTGGGTCACGTCGCCAAGTGCGGACAGGCGCAGCAGGCAGATCGAGCGGGGGGCGTGGTGCATCGCGGGTGCGCGACCTCAACGGGGTTCTCAGGCACTAAACTGCCAGACTGTGGACACGAAAGACACAACGACAGCCGGCACCGAGGCACTGCGCGATCTCCACGACGTGGTGGGCGCGGGCGCGATGCTGTTTGACCCCGCACTGTTGCCGCGCGCAGATCCGTCGTTGTTCGATCCGGAACATGGCGACCCGGTCGGGGTCGGCGGGCGCGGTGCGGCCTGGTTCGTGCGCACCGATGCGGGCGATGCGGTGCTGCGGCATTACCGGCGCGGCGGCGTCGTGGCGCGGTTCAGCCGCAACACCTACCTGTGGAACGGTGCCGAGCGCACGCGCAGTTTTCGCGAATTCCGCCTGCTGCAGGCATTGCGCGAACGCGGCCTGCCGGTACCGGTGCCGCTCGCGGCGGCGTACTGGCGCAGTGGAACCGGTTATCGAGCGGCCTTGCTGATGGCGCGCCTGGCCGGGACGGAGTCGATGGGGGCATTGTTCGATCGCGGGGTGGAGCCGCCCTGGAAAGACATCGGCCGCACGATCGCGCGCTTCCATCACATCGGCGCATGCCACGCCGACCTCAACGTGGATAATGTGCTGATGGACACGAACGGCATCTGCTGGCTGATCGATTTCGACCGGGGGGCATTGCGTGCGCCCGCGCGCAGCTGGCAGCAGTCGAACATCGCGCGCCTGCACCGTTCGCTGCGCAAGCGCCTTGGCGCACGCGCGAAGGGAAGCGCGATCGTCGCCGGCTGGAATGCGCTGCTGGGCGCCTATCGCGACGCACTCCAGGAGCCTGCATGAGTTACGCGCTGCGCTTCCTGGGCGTCGGCAATGCGGCCGCGGTGGAACTCGGGTCGGCATCGGTCGTGCTCGAACGCGACGGCGCGCCCCTGCTGATGGTCGACTGCGGGCAGGAAGCGCTGACCGCGTACCTCGACCATTACGGGACGACTCCACGGGCGCTGTTCATCACCCACGTGCACATGGACCACGTCGCCGGCATGGAACGCCTGTTCATCCGCGCCTATTTCGACGAAGGGTTGCGCGGCCGCTTGCGCGTGTATGTGCCGACGCCGGTCATCCGCCACCTGCAGGTGCGCGTGGCCGACTATCCCGGCGCATTGGCAGAAGGCACCGCGAATTTCTGGGATGCGTTCCAGGTGATTCCGGTCTCGCGCGGCTTCTGGCACGAGGGGCTGTGGTTCGACGCGTTCCAGGTCCGCCACCACCTGCCGGAGACCGCCTACGGCCTGCGCCTGCGCGGCAGCGTCGTCTATACCGGCGATACCAGGCCGATCGGGGAAATGCTCGCGGCGCATGCCGACGACGGCGAGCTGATCGCGCACGACTGCGCGCTGCACGGCAATCCGTCGCATACCGGCATCGACGATCTCGAGCGCGAGTATTCCGATGCATTGCGCAGCCGCTTGCTGCTGTACCACTACGAGTCCGAGGCGAGCGGCCTTGCACTGACGCAGCGTGGCTATCGCATCGCCAAACCCGGTGACGTCATCGCGTTGCGCGATCCGGTTCCCGCACAGATCGCGGCGGCGAAGTCATGAATGCGGTAACACGCAGGACCGTAGCGAACCTGCCGCTCGATCGGCTCGGGCGGCCGCTGCGCGACCTGCGGTTGTCGGTCATCGAAGCCTGCAACTTCCGCTGCCCGTATTGCATGCCGGCGGACAGGATCGCCGACGATCACGGCCTCGATGCATCCACGCGGTTGTCGTTCGACGAGATCGAGGCGCTGGTGCGCGGTTTCGTGCACGCCGGCGTCGGCAAGCTGCGCCTGACCGGCGGCGAGCCATTGCTGCGCAGGAACCTGCCGCAGCTGGTCGAGCGCCTCGCGCGGATCGACGGTCTCGACGACATCGCGCTCACGACCAACGGTTCGCTGCTCGCGAGACAGGCGCAGTCGTTGCGCGATGCCGGCCTGCATCGGCTGACGATCAGCCTGGATGCGCTCGACCCGGCGCGTTTCCGCGAACTCAGCGGCGGGCGTGGCGAACTCGACACCGTTCTCGCGGGGATCGCCGCGGCCGAAGCTGCCGGTTTCGGTTCGATCAAGTTCAACTGCGTCGTCCAGCGTGGCGTCAACGAGGACGATGCGATCGCGCTGGCGGGCCATTTCCGCGATACGCCGCACGTGGTGCGCTACATCGAATACATGGACGTCGGCACCTGCAACGGCTGGCGTCGCGAGCGCGTGCTGGCTTCGGCCGAACTGCGCGACCGCATCGCCGCGCGCTGGCCGCTGCGCGCACTGGATGCGAATTATCGCGGCGAGGTCGCTGCGCGCTATGCATTCGCCGACGGGCGCGGCGAGATCGGCTTCGTCAGCTCCGTCACCGCACCGTTCTGCGGCGACTGCCACCGTGCGCGCGTGTCGGCCGACGGACATCTGTATACCTGCCTGTTCGCGGACAACGGCCACGACCTCCGTCCGGCATTGGGCGACGATGACCGGCTGCGCGAGCGCATCGCCGAACTATGGAGCGCGCGTACGGATCGCTACAGCGAATTGCGCGGCTCCGCCAGACGCGATCCGCACCGGATCGAGATGTACGTCATCGGAGGATGAATCGCAGCGCTGGCGATCTGCAGGCGGGTGATGAGCCGCGCTTGCAAGCTGCCGGTGGCAGCTTGAGCGGTGAAGAACGCCCGGAGGGCCGGAAGATCGTGCTGCGATTCACGCCAGAGCAGGAGCGATGGCCGGGTTGCGAGGCGAGCGCTGTATGCGCGAACCCGCAACAGCCCGCGCGGAGCGCGGCGACTCGACGAAAGCCAATTGGAAATGTCATGAAAAGAATCAAATCCAAACTGACCCACATCGACTCCGCCGGACGCCCGGCAATGGTCGACGTTTCCGCAAAGCCGGTCGCCGCGCGCATCGCGGTTGCCGAAACGCGCGTGCGCTTTCCGGCGGCGGTCGCGGATGCGTTGCGCGCTCAGGGCATGAGCAGCGCGAAAGGCCCGGTGGTCGACACCGCGATCATCGCCGGCACGATGGCGGTCAAGCGCACCCATGAGTTGATCCCGTTCTGCCATCCGCTGCCGATCGATGGTTGCCGCTTCACGGTCGACTGGGCCGACGCGCGCACCCTTGCGATCGCCTGCGAGGTGCGCACGACGCACCGCACCGGCGTGGAGATGGAGGCGCTGACCGGCGCATCGGTCGCGGCCTTGACGGTCTACGACATGTGCAAGGCGCTGTCGCATGCGATCGCGATCGGGCCGACGAAGCTTGTCGGCAAACGCGGTGGCAAGCGCGACGTCGGCGAGGCGGGGTGATGCGCGTGCGCGTGCTGTATTTCGCGAGCCTGCGCGATGCGGCTGGCTGCGCGGAGGAAATGCTGGACATCGCTTCGCAAACGTTCGCGCAGTTGTACGACGATGCGCGTATCCGGCATGGGTTCGCATTGCCGCGCGAGCGGCTGCGCGTCGCGCGCAATGGCGCGTTCGCAAGCTGGGACGAATCGGCTGCGGAAGGCGACGAAATCGCCTTCATTCCTCCCGTTTCGGGTGGGTAGATCGTATGAGCAAGCGATTCAGGATCAGCGCACAAGCCATCGACGCCGCCGCCTTGCGCGACGCGCTTTCCGACCATCGGGCCGGCGCCTGCGCGGTCTTCGAGGGCTGGGTGCGCGACCACAACGAGGGTCGGCCGGTACGCGGGCTGCGCTACGAAGCCTATGTCGAACTTGCCGAAGCCGAAGGCGCGCGCATCGTCGAGGAGGCGTGTGTGCGTTTCGAGATCGTCCAGGCGTTAGCCGTGCATCGCATCGGCGACCTGGAACTCGGCGAACTCGCGGTCTGGGTCGGTGTCGCCGCCGCGCATCGCGATGCCGCGTTCGCCGCGTGCCGCTGGATCATCGACGAGGTCAAGGCGCGGGTGCCGATCTGGAAGCACGAGCGCTATGCCGACGGCGACGCGGGCTGGCTGCATCCGCAGGCGTGACCCGCGCCACGGATCGGCCGGGCGCATCGCCCGCGCCGGCAAGTCCAGCGGTTATCATCGGGACATCGCCGCCGCTGTGGTCGATGCGGCATTGTTCCGGCCCGGGAATCCAGTCATGCCAAGCACACGCCTGCTCGTCCGATTGCGGCCGTTCGTCCTGACCTGCCTGGCTTTCGGCATCGCTGCGAATGCGTTCGCGACATCCGGCTTCGGCGACCTGCACTGGCGCCTGCTCGGCCCGTTCCGTGGCGGCCGTGTCCTCGCGGTCGCCGGCGTGCCCGGGCAGCCGCAGCATTTCTATTTCGGCGCGGTGAATGGCGGCGTCTGGGAAACGCTGGACGCGGGTCGCACCTGGCAGCCGATCTTCGACGACCAGCCGATCGGTTCGATCGGTGCGATCGCGGTCGCGCCATCCGATCCGAAGGTGCTCTACGTCGGCAGCGGCGAAGCGGACATGCGTTCGGACATCGCCCAGGGCGACGGCATGTACCGCTCGGCCGATGCGGGCAGGACGTGGTCGAGGATCGGTCTCGGCGACAGCCAGCAGATCGGCAAGGTCATCGTCGATCCGCGCGATGCGAACACGGTGTTCGTCGCCGCGCTCGGGCATCCGTACGGGCCGAATGCGGAGCGCGGCGTGTTCCGTTCGCGTGATGGTGGCGCGCACTGGCAGCGCGTGCTCGGCAAGGGCGATGCGACCGGTGCGATCGATCTCGCGTTCGAACCCGGCAATCCGCTGATCGTCTACGCCGCGATGTGGCAGGCGCGGCGCACACCGTGGAATGTCTATCCGCCGGCGAGCGGGCCAGGTTCCGGCCTGTACAAGTCCACTGACGGCGGCGACAGCTGGACGCAACTGCATGGCGATGGATTCCCCGAACACGTCGGACGCATCGGCATCGCGGTCGCGCCGAGCGCGCCATCGCGCGTGTATGCGCTGGTCGATGGCGAGGCCGGCGGACTGTACCGTTCCGACGACGCCGGTGCGCACTGGCGCAAGACCAGCGCCGATGCGCGCATCTGGCAGCGCGGCTGGTATTTCGGACGCATCGCGGTCGATCCGCAAAACCCCGATCGCGTCTATGCGATGAACACGATCGTGCTGCGATCCGATGATGGCGGGTCCCTTTTCATCGCGCTCAAGGGCGATGCTACCGGCGATGACTTCCAAGAACTGTGGATTGACCCAAGCAATTCCGATCGACAGATCCTCGGCGTCGATCAGGGCGCGCTCGTGACCTTGAACGGTGGCAAGACCTGGAGCAGTTGGCACAATCAGCCAACCGCGCAGATGTATCACGTCAGCACCGACAACCGGTTTCCGTAGCGCGTATATGGCTCGCAGCAGGATTCGGGCGCAGTTGCGCTACCAAGCGCGGCAATCGGCAACGAACGCATCACCATGGAGCAATTCAAGGAAGTTACCGCAGGCGGCGAGAGCGGCATGATCGCGCCGGACCCGAACGATCCGGAC
>JBBQHA010000116.1:0-10172 GCA_038323475.1 Lysobacterales bacterium | reverse complement strand
ACCGAGACGGTGGAGTCGCCGGCGCGGCGCTGGTTCAGCATCGGAGTGGACTGGCTGGTCGCTTGCTGGCTGGGGCTGGTTCCGCTGGCGGCATGGGCGTGCTGGAAGCTCCGCCGCGCCGGCCGCACGGGCGAGGCCGACGTGCTGTTGCTGTATGCGCTGGGATTGGCGAGCACGCAATTGCTGTTCTCGGCCATCGTGTCCTACCGCTACCTGCACCCGATGCCGGCATTCGCGCTGATCGCGTTGGCGGTGATCGTCGCGCCGCGCATCGCCATGCGGCATCCGCCATCCGGTCGGGAATCCGTTGCCGCACAGCCTTGAACTGCGGTTTCGGCAGCGGGTGCATCGCGCGCAGCGGCGGCCACGACCGGTACAATCGCGCTCTAGTTCGCGGATCGCGTGGTGCATACGACATGTCGGTGATCGACGCGGCAACGCTCCAGCGCAGGGATGCGTATGCCCACCAGTTCCGGACGGCGCAGCCGTTCCGCCACGTCGTCATCGACGACTTCCTCTCCCGGTCCCTGTGCGATCGCCTGCTCGCCGATTTCCCCGGCTTCGAGGCACGCCACGCACTCAACGAGATGGGCGAAGTCGGCGGCAAGGCGGTGCGCATGGACGTGCGCGACATCTCCGATGCGTACCGCGACCTCGACCGCTATCTGCAGACGCCGGAATTCCTGCAGTTCGTCTCGGACGTGACCGGCATCCCCGACCTGTTGTACGACCCGGATTACATCGGCGGCGGCACCCATGAGAACCGGCAGGGCCAGGGCCTGGATGTGCACGTGGATTTCAACTTCCATCCGCGCACGCGCTGGCATCGGCGGCTGAACCTGATCGTGTACCTGAATCCCGAATGGGAGCAGGTGTGGGGCGGGTCGCTGGAGCTGCAGTCCGATCCGTGGAATCCGGCGACCAATCGCACCACCAGCATCGCACCCTTGTTCAACAAGGCTGTCGTGTTCGAGACCAGCGAGACGTCCTGGCACGGATTCACCCAGATCCGGTTGCCGTCCGATCGCGAAGGGCTGTCGCGCAAATCGTTCGCGATCTACCTCTACACCGTCGAGCGGCCCGCCGTGGATACCGCGCCTTCGCACGCCACGATCTATGTGCCCGACACACTGCCGGCGGATTGGCAGGCCGGGCGCACGCTGTCGGCAGGCGACCTGGCCGACCTCGGCGATCGCTTTACCCGAATGCGCGCCCAATTGCATTTCCTGTATGAACGGGAAAAACAGTTCAGTGCGCAGATCCAGGCATTGGAAACGGCGCTTGCCGAGGCCCGCGCCGCACAGCGCCTCGACCTGCAGGGTTATGCCACCCAGCCCGACGGAGTGAGCGGGGTATGGCCCGACCAGTGGGCAAGCGTCGAAGTGGCGGCCCGATTCGTGCCGACGCGCGGCATGCTCGGGCTGCGCCTTGTGGTGTGGGCGCCGCCGCAGATCGTTGGCGGCCAGCAGTTGCAGATCGAACTCGACGGTCGGATGCACGCGGCAACCGTTCCGCCGGGCGTGCCGACGACGATCGAGTTGCCGCTGAAAGCCGATGCCGGACATGCGATCGCGTTGCGCATCCGTGCCGCGCGCGCCTGGATGCCCAGCGCCGACGGCAGCTCCGCCGACGAGAGGGCGCTCGCCTACCGGATCCTCGGCGTCGCCCTCCAGCACCGATAGCCAGCGACTGCCGGCTAGCGTGTCGGGGTGCCGCGCCGCGCCGCTGAAGGATGCCGGGCGGGTCGTGCATAGATGGTCCCGGTGCCTGACGCGAACCTCATCGCTTGACCATCACCAGTTCGAAGGCCTGTCCCTGCTCATGGCTGGGATCCCACCGCGCAATGTCGAAGCCATGGCGCGCAGCTTCCCGCTTGAACCATGCCTGCGAAAGATAGGTGACGTGGGCAGGTACGTGCAGGTACGAATAGTCGCGCCAGGGAGCGATGCCAAGTTCCGGCCGCCAGCCAGTTGGACGGAAGGGCGCGGTGACGAACAATCTGCCGCCAGGGGCAAGCCGCGAGGCGATGTCCCCAAGCATCGCAGCCGGATCGACGAGGTGCTCGATGACGTGGGTCATCGACGCGAGCTGGAAGAGATGGCTCCGATCCAGCGTATCGAGTGTTCCCACATGGTACTCGTCGACCCATGGACACATGGTCGCGCATTCGGCGCTCACGTCCTGCGCAACCGTGATGACTGCCGGCTGCCGCTCCTTGCACGCGCGCGATACCCAGGCGTAGCCCGCACCGACCTCGAGAACGCGCCCGCCAGGGCCCGGAAGCATTCCGAACCGGCGAACGGCGCCCCCGTAATACTCCATGATGCTGGCGACGCGACCGGGATCGGTGTAGTGGTCGTCGGCGAACTGCACCGATTCCTCGTAGAGCACGCGCAGGTCCTGCGGCGTCGGCGCCGGCTCGAGATAGACCACGTCGCAAACCGGGCAATGCACCAATCCGAACCGGTCGGTATGGAAGGGTCCCGGGTGGGTGGGCGGCACGTCGCCGAGGCGACGCAGTTGCGCGCGCTGGCCGCAGGCGCGGCACGGGGATTCCAGCAAGACATCGTCCAAGATCGGTTTCCACGGACGTGCGGCGGAAATGCGCACGGTCGAATGATACTAGTGCCGCGTGCAGGCGCGTACGGCACTTGGCCGTGGCGGGGCTGGAGCATGCGGGCCCGAAGCGTCGGCTTCGACCTCAGCCGATCCGTCCGCTTGTCCCGGATGCAGGAGCGTTCAGCGCCGCCATGTTGCAGTGCGCAAAACAGCGCCCTACACTGCCCGGCAGCCTGTCGCCCGCCCAATGCCGGAGCCGTCCATGCAGTTCACCCTGCTCAAGGCCAAGATCCATCGCGCCAGCGTGACCCACGCCGAGCTGCACTACGAAGGCTCGTGCGCGATCGATACGCGGCTGCTGGAACTCGCCGGCATCCTCGAAAACGAGCAGGTGCACATCTTCAACGTCAACAACGGCGAGCGTTTCGTGACCTACGCGATCCAAGCCGAGGCAGGCAGCGGGATCATCTCGGTCAACGGCGCCGCCGCGCACAAGGCCAGCCCCGGCGACCTCGTCATCATCTGCGCCTACGCCAACTGCAACGCCGCCGAAGCCGCTGCGCACAAGCCGCGCCTGGTCTACGTCGACCGCCAGAACCGGCTGACCCACACCAACGAATCGATGCCGATGCAGGCGGCCTGAGCCGCGCGCGTGGGTGGCGGGATCGTTGCACGCCTCGGCCGACCCGCATCCGCTTGAGACGGGCCTGCCCATTCGGCGACCCGCTCTCTCGTTCCACCAGCGCATTCAACGCGGCATCGGCCGCTCGTCCTCGGTCGCAGGCACTGACGGAGTCGGGACGCCGCTGGCGCGCGCTGTCGTGATACAAATCCCGATCGGCAGCGGCGGGGAACGTGCGATGAAACGAGCGATCCATCTGGCCGGTGCGGCATGCCTCGCGCTTGCCGCCATGCTGCATAGCGCTCCCGCGAAGGCCGACAAGGCCTACGACGGGTGCATCGAACATTCCGACGGCAGCAATCCCGCGTGGGGAAAATGCGGGCAGGAGTGGATCGACCGCGAGGAACAGAAACTCAACGCCGCGTGGAAGCATCTCAATGCGGGACTCAGCGGGCAGACCAAAGCCGACCTGCTCGCGGAGCAGCGGCTGTGGAATGCCTACAAGGAATCGTCGTGCCTGTTCCATGCGAATGGCGATTTCGGCAGGGAAGGGCAGGTGCTCGATTTCCCGACGTGCCGCGCCGGCGTGATCGCGGCGCGCACCAGGGAACTCGAGGCGATCGCCAAGGAAATCAACTGACGGTTCGCACAGGCTGTTCTGAATGATGTGATTTCGAGTATCGCAATTGAGGTCGCAGAAGGCTGGTTCATGCAACGTGATGTACACCATCATAATTACTTGCACCGGGGATCCATCATGAAAATCAACTCGAAAATTCGTTGCGTGACCACACTGCTCGGAATGCTGATTTGCACCGCGACATGGGCTGGAGGTCCTCCATCTCCATCCCTGGCGTCCGCTAACACTGACGCGAAGGAGAATCTTGCTGCCACAACGGGCGGTGCTCCCAGATTCCTTGAAGATCATTTCGAGCAAGGCCCATCGGCATGGGCCGAAGGGACGCAACATGGTCAATGGATTCTGGTTTTCAATGGATTCGGGAAAGCAGGGCTCGGCGAAGACAGCGACCTGCCGAAAGGGTCAACAGGTGTTCTGTTCGAAAAGCCTCAAACGGTCGCGGAGGGTTCCAGCGAAACACATGCGAGCTTGGTCACATCCGCCGAAAGCATGGGTGATTTTGATCTTTATGTGAAGGCTAAGACGATCGAACAACTGCGAAAACCCACTCCTAATCCATGGGAAACCGCGTGGTTGATATGGCACTACAAAGACCCGAAGCATTTCTATTATTTTGCTCTGAAAACAAATGGATGGGAGCTGGGGAAACGTGATCCAGCCTATCCGTCAGGGCAGCGGTTTTTGAAATCGGGAGCTTTGCCGACGGTCAACCTGGGGTTCTTCGACGGCATCCATGTCAAGCAGACTGGCGCGACTGTGTCGGTTGTCGTGAATGGTAAGTCAGTGACCGAATTCACCGATAACGAGCGTCTGTACTCCAGTGGAAAGTTGGGCTATTACAACGAGGACGCATCGGTCGAATTCGATGACGTATCCGTCACCTATAGACCAGCACTCGCAGCTGTCGCGGCAGCATCTCCCCCGGCCGATTCGGTCCAAGGGAGCGTCATGGACATCGTGGTGCCTGCAGCCAATGCGGATACGGGAGGACCATCGCAGACAGGCGGCAACCAAGCCCCGCAGGATGAGAAATTGGACAAGGGCGCACTCATCCTGGTTCCTTTTACCCTGATCGTTCTTGTCCAGATGTGGATGACGAAAAAGGATGGCTGGACTCCAAACGCTGTAAAGATCATAGGTATTACGATAATTGGATTCATCGGAGCGTTTGCAGCGCTCACGATAAGTCAGGAAAAAAATGCTTCTGGACTGTTCGGGTTGCTTGGAACCGTGGTAGGTTATTTGGCTGGCAAATCCGAAGACAAATCCACTCGAGCCAATGGAGGGACGGGACACGACAAGGTGGGCCAACAGGTCAAACCCCTCTCGTAGCATTATTCTAGGGTCCATGGAGTAATCGGGTTGAGTTGCCCCGCGTTGGCAAGCGAAGCGAACTCCCAAAAGTAGGCAAGGTAATCGCGGATCGATCGATGAAACTCGATGGTTGGCTGATTCGCCAACTGGCCGATGACGAGAATCAGGTCTTTTGGAGGGTGACCTCAATGAACTGTCAGTCGACGATTTGCGCCCCTCCCCGAATGCGCTTCAGACTGATCACGCCGATCCTGCTGGCGTTGCTGGCCACACTCACTCTCGCGTCCTGCGCAGCGCACGACCCGATGAAAGACATCGTCGCCACCTTCGTCGTCGTGCGCCATGCCGAAAAAGCGACAGACGATCCGCGCGATCCGTCCCTGAGTGCGGCGGGACAGGCCCGCGCGCTCGCGCTCGCGCGGCAGTTCGCGAACGTGCGATTGACCGCCGCCTACGCGACCGCCTACAGGCGAACGCAACAGACCGCAGCGCCGTCGGCGAAAGCCAGCGGCATTGCCGTCACGACCTACGATGCGTCGCGACCAGCCAGCGCTTTCGCGACCGAACTGCGGACGGCGCATTCGCACGGCACGGTCCTGGTCGTCGGCCACAGCAACACCGTGCCCGGGATCGTCGCGGCGCTGTGCGCGTGCGCGGTCGAACCGTTGGGCGAGGACGATTACGACCGCCTGTACGAGGTGACGATGGACGGCAGCGGCGCCGCAACCCTGGTGCAGCGGAAGTACTGATCGCTTCCGTCAGCGCTCCCACGCATGGTGGCAGTCCCTTCGTGCGATGCGCGGCGCGCCCGCGCCGGACTGGCCCGTATCGACGCTTGGCATTCGACGAAGGGGCCCCGGGCGTGCCGGAGGCGGAGGGCGCATTCAAGCGATACGTCGCCGAACTCAAGCGGCGGCGCGTGTTCCGCACGGCGGCGGGCTATCTGGTCGCGGCGTGGGTGCCGCTGCAGGTCGCCGATGTCACGTTCGAGCCACTGGGATTGCCGCACTGGTCGCAGCGCGCGCTGCCGGCTGTGACCTCCAATCGTATAGCGCTCGATCGAGGGGGCCGGATGGTTCCTTCGGTCCAGTAGGCTCCATGAATCCACCGGTCGTTCGCCGCATCGTGAAATCGGTGCGTGCGGAATGTCAGCCGTAGTCGGGTAGTGGATCCAGTTCCATGGCAGTGTCATTGCCGCGCCACGGCGCTGGCCGATCGGCTACATTGGCCCATCAGATCGCAGGAGAGTCACGATGCCCGATCCGGATACCGCGCTTGGACTTGTGGCGCTCATCGCGTTCGCCTTCGTCGTCCTCGGCAGCTGGATGCTGCATGCGCGCCTGCGCAACCGGTCGAGCCGGATGTTGTTCTGGTCGGTCGGCGCGCTCGCCGTGTGGATACCCGTCGCGTCGGCGGTGCAGTTTTTCGTGGTCGGGAACTTCGAGCACAGCCGCAACAAGGACGCCCTGAATTGGTTGTTCGTCGCGAGCGACATCATCGCTCCCTCTTTTTTGCTGCTGGTCGCAGCGATCAGCTTCGTGCTCGCTGTGCGCACGATCGCGCGGAAGCAGGCAGCGGCTGCACCGATCGCACTACATGCTCCACCGGATGATCCATCCCCAGAGGTGGATTCCGTCTGATGCTGCGTGCATTGATTGCAACGCGTCTTCACGCATCGCTTGCAGGCGGCCTGTCCTTGGGCCTGGTCAATTCGCGCATCAGGTCGGGGCGCAGGTCGCGGAAGATGAACAGCGCGGTGACCGCGATCGCCATCACGATCTGGCCGTACCTGCCGAACACGCCGACGTAGCCGGACATGATGAAGATCAGCCCTGCGCATAACGCGAGGACCAGGGCCTGCGGCTGATCGCGCTTCTTGCGGTCTTCCTCGGTCAACGTCGAGCGCATGTCCGCCTGATACTGCTGGAACAACGCGGGCGCGGCCGCAATCACCATCGTCAACGCTGCCCACGCGATCGACATGTGCCACGCCACGAACAGGGCGACGACCCAGCCGAACAGCCCGGTCAGGACGAGGCTCAGGATGAGGCCGACCAGAACCAGCATGAGCCAGCTCCCGATCGCATCGGCGAGGTTGGGACTTGGCCCGACTTCCTTGCGCGTCGAAACGGCGACGCCGACCACGCCGATGCAGGACATGCTGAAGGCGATGTTGAACACGCTGAGCAGCACGAATTCGCCGGCCGACCAACCGAACAGCAACACGCCCGCGAGCGGCACGATGTGGCGCGCAACGATGCCCGCCGTCTGCGACGTGCTGAAGCGCTGCCGCGGCAACGGCGACCAATAGGGTTCCTTCGGCCCCTTCGGTGCCCTGGATGTTTTCTGCTGCTTCGGTTTTCCCTTGCCCATTCCGTCTATCCGCATGAAAGGATCGGATTTTCCTCAGTCATGCGGCGCGCCATGCCGCCGCAGCGCCCATTCAACATGCTCGCGCACGAGTTCCGATGGATGCGACTGCCGCACTTGCAATGCCGCGACCACGGCAGGCGTCGTCGGTGCATTGCCGAGTCCGACCGCAAGATTGCGCAGCCAGCCTTCGTAGCCGGTGCGGCGGATCGCGGAGCCTTCGGTGCGTTGCAGGAAGTCGTCTTCGCTCCACGCGAACAGTTCGGCGAGCGTCGCGTGATCGAGGTTGTTGCGCGCGCGGAAGTCGGGTTCGTCGCTGCGCCCGGCGAACTTGTTCCATGGGCATACGAGTTGGCAGTCGTCGCAGCCGAACACACGGTTGCCGATCGGCGCGCGCATCTCTTCCGGGATCGGCCCGGCGTTTTCGATGGTGAGGTAGGCGATGCAGCGGCGCGCGTCGAGCTGGTAAGGCGCGACGATCGCCTGGGTCGGGCAGACGTCTATGCAGCGCCGGCACGTGCCGCAGTGGGCGCTCGCGGGCGCGTCCACCGGCAGCGGCAGGTCCACGTACAGCTCGCCGAGGAAGAACCACGAGCCGCTGTACTTGTCGATCAGGCAGGTGTGTATGCCGATCCAGCCCAGAACCGCATCGCGACCGAGCGCGAGTTCGAGCACCGGCGCGGAATCCACGAACACGCGATGGCCGAACGGGCCGATCTCCGCGGCGATGCGGTCTGCGAGTTTCTGCAGGCGCGCGCGCAGCAGCTTGTGGTAGTCGCGGCCGCGCGCATAGCGTGCGATGTAGGCGCGCTCGCCATCGCGCAGCGACGCCCAGTCCTCGTCCTCCGAGGTGACGCCGTAGTCCATGCGCACCGATACCACCCGCAACGTGCCCGGTCGCAATTCGGCGGGACGCGAGCGTTTGCACCCGTGCTGCGCCATCCACTGCATCGTGCCGTGGCGATCCTGTCCGATCCATTCCAGCAGCCGCGCTTCGTCCTCGGCGAGTTCGATGCCGGCGATGCCGCAGTGCTGGAAGCCGAGTTGGCGCGCATGCGCCTTGATGCGCGTGGCAAGATCGGCCAGCGCAGCGGTGTCGTCGGCGGCATTGGAAGGAGGTGCGGGCACGCGCCGAGTATAGAATCGCGCGATGAACGAAGCTGGTCTTCCGCTGTACTCCGTCGATGCCGCGCGCGCACTGGATCGTCGTGCCGTCGAAACGTTCGGATTCGGCGCGGACGACCTGATGCGCCGCGCCGGCGCGGCTGCATGGCGCGTACTGCGCGATCGCTGGCCGGATGCGCACCGCATCGGCATCGCCTGCGGGCCGGGCAACAACGGCGGCGACGGTTACGTACTCGCCCTGCTCGCGCGCGATTCGGGACGCGAAGCAGTCGTGGTCGCGTTGCCGGATGGCGCATCACGCAGCGATCCCGCGCGCGCGCTGCACGCGCAATGGCTGGCGCAGGGCGGTTCGGTGCGCGCGTTCGATGGCGCATTGCCGGTCGTGGACCTGTGGGTGGACGCGCTGTTCGGTATAGGCCTGGCCCGCGCTCCCGACGGCGCGGCGGCGCTGCTGATCGAGGCGATCAATGCGAGTCGGCGCCCGGTGTTCGCGCTCGATGTGCCATCCGGAGTGGACGCAGATAGCGGGCGCGCGCCGGGCGCTGCGGTCCGCGCCGACTGCACGCTGCAATTCATCGTCGCCAAGCGCGGCCTCCATACCGGCGCAGCGCGGGCCCTGGCCGGCGAAGTCCTGCTGGATGCGTTGGAACTCTCGTCCGGACTGCTCGCTTCCGAAGCGCACCACGCCGAACTGCTGCGGGCCGATGCGCTGGCCGGATGGCTGCCGCGGCGCGCGCGCGGTGCGCACAAGGGCGACTTCGGGCATGTGTTGTGCGTCGGCGGCGATCACGGCACCGGCGGCGCCGTCGTGCTGTGCGCCGAGTCCGCGCTGCGCTCGGGCGCGGGGCTGGTCAGCGTGGCGACGCGTGCGCCGCATGTCGCGGCCCTGCTTGCCGCACGGCCGGAAGCGATGGCGCACGCGGTCGAGGAATCCGCCGATTTCGCGCCCCTGCTTCAGCGCGCCAGCGTGGTCGCGATCGGGCCGGGGCTGGGGCAGGGCGAATGGGGTCGTGCGCTGTACGCGGCGGCGCTTGGGTCCGGCAAGTCGCTGGTGATCGATGCGGATGCGCTGAACCTGCTCGCGCAGCATCCGCAGCCCTTGCGGGACGCCGTGCTCACGCCGCATCCGGGCGAGGCCGCGCGCTTGCTCGGGGTATCCACCGACGCCATCCAGTGCGATCGCTACGGCGCGGCGCAGGCGCTTGCGGATCGCTATGCGGCCGTCGTCGTGCTGAAGGGGGCGGGCAGCGTGGTCGCGGCGCCGGACCAGATTCCGGTGGTGATCGATGCCGGCAATCCCGGCATGGCCTCCGGCGGCATGGGCGACGTGCTGACCGGTGTCATCGCCGCACTGCGCGCCCAGGGCCTGCCTGCGTTCGACGCTGCGGCCTGCGGCGCCCTGTTGCACGCCGCCGCCGGCGACCTGGCGACACGTCACCGCGGCGAACGGGGCCTGCTCGCCTCCGACCTGTTCCCGCACCTGACCCGGCTGGCAAATCCATGAGACTTGAACTGGCCGACGCCGACGCGACCGCAAGGCTC
>JBBQHA010000115.1:0-10312 GCA_038323475.1 Lysobacterales bacterium | reverse complement strand
CCAGCGGCTTCCGCACCATCGAGCAGGCTCTGGCCGGCCAATACAGTGAACATCTGTTCCGTGTTTCCATAGGCAACGGCATGCGCGCTGGCGCCCGCATCGACCGGCGCGGCTCGGCGGCCGAAACTTTCGCTGCGCAAGCGGTCGCCGAGGCCGGCATCGGCATACATGCCTTCGACAACGCGCATGAATGCGTCCGGGCCGCACAACAGCGTTTCGCGTTCGTTCCAGTCGGGCACCAGGCCGGCGATTTTCTTCGCATCCAGACGACCCTCCAGGCCGGTGGAGTGCAGGCGCACGCGCAACTGCGGCATCCGTGCCGACAACTGCAGCAGTTCGTCCGCAAACAGCATGTCGGCGGCGGAACGGTCGGATTGCAGCAGGGTCACGTCGCGGCTCGCGCCCGCATCGGCGAGTCCGTGCAGCATCGACATCATCGGCGTCACTCCGCTTCCGGCGCTGACCAGCAGCAGCTTGCTGGCAGGGTCGCGGGGCGCGAAATGTCCCTGTGCCTTGCTCAGGCACACCACTTGCCCCGGCTGGAGCGCGTGCGCAGCAGTCGATACCGGGCCGTTGTCCTTGCGCTTGATGGTCAGCCGCAGCAGGCCGTCGCGTCGCGGTGCGTTCGACACGCTGAAGCAACGGCCATGGCGCGCGCCATCGATCTCGAGCTGAAGCAGGACATGCTGGCCCGGACGGAACGCTCCAAAGCGCGCGTTTGGCTTGAGCCAGATGCTCCTGACATCGACCGCTTCGTCCACCACCCGCACGACGCGCGCGCGCGACTCAGTCAACGACCACAAGGGATTCACGATCGACGTGAGGCGATCCCATGCCTGTGGCTGGTTGAACGGCGCCCACAGCGGGTGGCGCCAGAATCGGCGTACGCGTGCCGGTCGGTCTTTGCCAGGGGATATCGAAGCGGTCATCGCGGCGCCATTTATTCCAGTGAACGTATGTTCACCCATTATCCGCTGAGTATCCGCTCCAAACGCGCAATTTCGATGACGGCCTATACTCGGCACTCAGCCGATTGGCGGCTTTCGACCACTGGAGAACGCTTTGCCAGCGACCAAGCGGGCCTCCGTCCGAACCGAATCGGCGACCCCAACCACCCGCGTCGAGCAGAAGGAGCGCACGCGGCTGCGCCTTGTCGATGCGGCGCTTGCACTCATCGGCCAGGGCCGGAGCTTTTCGTCGCTGAGCCTGCGCGAGATCGCCCGCGAGGCGGGGATCGTTCCAGCGGCCTTCTACCGCCATTTCCACGACCTCGACGAACTTGGCCTCGCCCTGGTCGAGATGGGTGGCGTCACCCTGCGGCGCCTGCTCCGCGAGGCGCGGCGCGACGGCATTCCACCGACCCACATGCTGCGCGGTTCGGTGCTGATCTATAAGCGCTTCGTCGAGGATCGCAGCCTCGTGTTCCGCTTCATCGCCGGCGAACGCGGCGGCGGATCGCGCGTGATCCGCGAGGCGATCCGCACCGAGGAAAGCCACTTCGCCGCCGAAATGGCCCAGGACGTGCGTGCGCTCGGCACCCTGCCAGAACTGTCCAGCGTCGCCATGCAGATGATCTGCGGACTCGTGGTCACGACGATGCTCAATGCCGCCTCCGACATCCTGGATTTGCGCAAGGACCGACCGAGGCAGGAAAAGGAACTGGTGGACAATTTCGTTCGCCAACTGCGCCTGATTTTCCTCGGTGCGCTGCACTGGCGGGAAGGCTAGTTCGAGGCGATTCCGATGTCGCCGGACCGTTGCCGGTTCGACATCCATCGACTTGCGACGTTGACGGGGGGATCGCCGTGCGCGCAGGAGTGTGGGTGTAAGCTGCGCCGTCGCCCAGGGCAGTATGCATCCCGGGCGATTTCCATCAACGGGATGAGCAGCATGTTGCCTCGGAAATTCCTGTGGCGCGGCGGGGTGGCCGCGATCGTCGGTGCAGTCGCGGTGGTCGCATTGGCAGCAAGTGCGCCATCCGGCTATCGGCCGGCGAATGGCGAGATCGAGCACGAAGTCAGGACGCCCAACCGCCATGCCACGTCGGGTAGCTGCGGCGTCGAACGCTGGGCGGTGAAGACGGGTACGGATGCCGATGCGCGCCGCGTCCATCCCGATGCTCCGGTCGTGCAGACGATCGCCTACCTCGCATCGCTGGCGCCGCCGGCGCATCCGCCGGCCCACGCGCGCGTGCAGCCTGCCGAGACCACGACCTATGTCCTCGACGCGACCCTGGTCGAGTACAAGCTCGATGCCGACTCGGATTACCAACTCATCATTCGCGACGCGCACGGCAACACGATGATCGCGGAGATCCCCGATCCCGCGTGCGTGAAGGCGAGCAGTCCTTTCGCGTCCCGGATCGACAACGCGCGTGCCGGGTTCAACGCCAGGTTCACGGCGACGACGGGATTCAAGACCGCGAATATCCCGGTGCGCCTCACCGGCGTCGGATTCTTCGACTACCGGCGCGGCCAGCCGGGTGTCGCTCCGAATGCGATCGAACTGCATCCGGTGCTCGATGTGGACTTCAACCCGTCTGCCGGCCGGAGTGCGGCAGGACAGTAGGGACGCTTCCGGCAGATCGAATCCGCAGTTGCCTGGCCAACTGCATCAATGAATGGGGCGAGGGGCATCCAGCGCCTCGACCACGCCGATGTCCTGCATCTTGCGAAGCAGGGCTTCACCCGCTTCGACCTGGGGCGGCGCCATCGCCTTGACCAGGGTGTCGCGATCGGCAACGACGACCGCATCGGTATCGTCGGCCGCGACGGCGAGGGTTATCAATGCATAGGCGGCCACGCGATCCTGCGCGATGCCGCTGCCATTTGCGTACAGCATCGCGAGGTGCGAGAGCACGCCCGCATCGTTCTTCGTCGCTGCCTTGCGATACCACGCGATCGCCTGCGCGTAGTCCTGCTGCACGCCTTGCCCGCGCTCGTACATCAGCGCCAGGTTGTATTGCGCGTCGGCGTTGCCTGCGGTTGCCGCCTTGAGGTCCCATGCGGCCGCCTGCCGGAAATCCTGCGCTACGCCGGTGCCTTCGATATAGAACGTGGCAAGGTTGTATTGCGCCTCGGCGACGCCCTGCGTGGCCGCCTTGCGCAGCCACTCGGCGGACTGGCCGAAATCCTGCGGCACGCCATCGCCCTTGGCGTACAACAGGGCCATGTTGTACTGGGCGTCGGCGAGTCCCTGGGCAGCGGCCTTGGCCATCCACTGGGCGGCCTTGGCATCGTCCTTCGGCAAGCCGTCGCCTTCGAGGTACATGACGCCGATGACCAGTTGCGCAGCAGCATTGCCCTGTTCGGCCAGCGGCCTGCATTCGGCAACGGCGGCGGCATAGTCGCCACGGTGATATGCCTGGAGTCCGGCCTGCAGGTCCGCCGCGGATGCCGTGGCGGCGATGAAAAACATCACGCTCCCCGCCAACGCAAGCCGCATGGCCATGCCCTTTCGCATCGCGATTTCAGGCGCAAGTGTGCGCGATTCCGGACATGAGGTGTCAACCGTCGTCTGGCCTTTCGCTCTTCCATCGGAAGGGTGCAGGCATCTTCCGTTGGGAGAGGCACTCCCTGAAAGCGCGTCACCTGACGACCGGCGCCGCCACCCTGGACAAATCACTTTTCCGCCTGAGCGCGATCAGACTCTCGGTGATGCTCAGCACCTCCTGGACATCGGCGAATGTCGTCGTCGGGTCGTTGTTGTAGTCCATCAGGAGATGGTCGTAGTTCCGCGTCGCCGCGATCTCGTCGATCACGAAGCGCATCTCCTGCAGCGCCGCGCCGCGATGCTCGAATGTCTGCCCGACCTCGGTCGTCGCTACCTCCATAGCGCAATACAGACTCACGGTCTTCGCGCCTTCGGGACACTTGCGGTTGTCGGCGCGGTTCCACTTCGATGGCGTATCGAGCAATTCGCGTGCGCGCTTCACGATCCGCAGGTCGACCTCGGTCACCGGAGGGCGCGCGTCGGGATCGTCGACGGCCGCGGCATGGGTTGCGGATGCCGGCTGGTTCGGCGCGTCCTGCGCCATCGCGGCAAGCGATGCCAACAGTGCGGCAACGAGAAGGCATTCGCCCACGCGGGCGTTCGGTGTCGCGTTGTTCGATGGTTCTGCGGCGATGGCGTTGTCGCGCATGGCTGGGGCTCCTTCCACGGTTATTGCGACGGATGCAGGATGCCGAGCACCGCCGCCTTGCCCTCGGCGTCCAGGAGCGGCAACAGCCTGGTGTATGCCACGCCGAATTCGAGCTCGCAGCCGTCGCCATACGCAGGCTGCGAAAACCGCATGCCGTTCTTTTCAAGCGTCAGTTGGAACTCCGCGCCCGGGTCGTAATACTTTTCGCATGCGGGTTCGATCTTGCGGGTGTCGATCTTCCTGAACACAAGACGGCGCAGTTTCGACGGCATCGCCGCGCTGCCGTCGCTGAAACGCCCATCCGGATACGACGACTGGCCACCAAACCACCCCCACAAGTCGACGCGCTGGCCGGTGGCGAGGTCCCACGTGCGATAGCCCCAACTGATGCCGTTCCGCCCCATACCGGAAGCCCACGTGTAGAAACGGATGCTCAGCCACTGCTTCGTCCAGTAAACCGGCTCGGTGAGCAGCTCGTCGTCGCCGGTCGGTCCGCCTTCACCAAGCGACTCGCGCCTCTTCGCAAAATAGGCAGCGATTCCTTTCGGACTCTGGTCGAGGTACGTGCGCAACTGCCGGTTGATGTCCTGTTCGACCGGTCCGCCGCCGAGGATCTCCATCGTCTATTGACCCAGGAAGTCGAGCACGCGGTACGCATGGCCTTGGTAGTGCAGGGGCTTTCTGGCGACGATCCCGGGCCGCGCTTCAAGCGGCTTGGCGTAGCTCGCGCGTGCGCAGGCGGCCGGATCGTCGTCCCCTTCCACGAGGACCAGCCGGATCGGCAGGGTCACACCGTTCTTGCTGTTGCGCCATGTGCCGCCCATCGCGCGCCCATGCGGTGGATCGAGTGTCCATGCGATGTCCGCGGTTTCGTGATACAGCGTATCCAGGCTCTGCAGCCAGATGGGCGACAGATGGCTGAGGTAGTAGTAGTTGCCGGACCCGGAATTGAAGCAGGCGACGATAGCCTGGTCGCCGAGCGTTCCCTTCCAGACCCCTTGCGGCTGGCCCTCCGTCGCCATGGCCGAAGCGCAGAAGAGCAGGGCGCCGAACATGGCAGCCATCGTTCGCATGCGGTTTCCTCAAGGACTTCGGCCAAGTCTGCCCTCGAGGCGCTGGCAAGTCCCGGCATGGGCGAGAAACCATCGCGCGGTCTGGCGCGTGGGCCTTTTTTGGAAATCAGCCCTGCCTTGTGAGAACGACTTGCGTCGCTTTCGCGGTCGCGACGTGTTCGGTGCACCGAAAGCCGAGCGCGGTTGCGTCGATGCCCGCGAACAGGTGCGCGCCAGCGCCGAGCTGGACGGGTGCGAAGCTACAGAAAAATGCCGACTGGAAAGCCCGAGTGCAGCATACCGGCACGGATCGGCGCCATGGCCTCAATCAGGCGACATGCTTCACCGGCGACTTCTTCGCCAACTCCGCATACAACGCCACCGCGCGTTGCATCAGCACGTCCGTGCTCCAGGCCTGCGCGTCGGTGGGTCCGGCGGCGGAGAGGGCCGCGCGTTCGGCTGGCGAGCGCAGCAACTGCGCGACCTGCGCGGCGAAGGCAGCGACGTTGTCCTGGCTGATGCGGGCGCTGCGTGCGTCGCGCAGGACGGTCGCAGTACCCATCACGGCGGTCGAGACGATCGGCACGCCGAGCGCCATCGCCTCGATCAGCACGAGGCCCTGGGTTTCGGTGGGCGATGCGAACACGAAGATGTCTCCGGCGCGGTAACAGTCGAGCAGCGTCGTGCGGCGGTCGAGGTTGCCGACGAAGTACACGTTGTCCTGCACGCCGAGACTGGCGGTGAGCTTCTTCAGGCGCACCGAGTCGGGGCCCTCGCCAGCAAGGATGAACAGCAATGTCGGGAACTCGGCGACCAGTTCCTTCACCACGTTCAACAGGAAGCCGATGTTCTTCTCCATCGCGAGGCGACTGACCGTGACCAGGGTCGGACGGTCCGTGGCGATGCCGTGCAGTTCGCGGAATGCCGCGCCGGAGCCGCGCGCGAACTCGCGCAGGTCGATGCCAGTCGGCAGCACCGTATGCGGCATGCGGATTCCGTAGCCCTCCAGCACGGCGACCATCTGCTGCGATGGCACGACCAGGTGGTCGACATCGTGGCAAAGCTTGCGGGATGCGCGCCGCGCGAACAGCCGCAGCAACGATTTCGGCGCCCACGGCAGGTAGTGCGCAACGTATTCCTCGAAGAACGTGTGATAGGTCTCGACCGTCGGCCGGCCGGTGATCCTCGCCAGGCGCACCCCCAACTGGTGCGCACGGAACGGCGTGTGGATGTGGATAACGTCCCAGTGCCGCCCGACGAGCTGCGGCAGCACGTCGCGCAGCGCGGAAGCGCGGATCAGGAAATCCTCCGGGTCGAAGAAGATCCTGCGCGACGGCAGCCGGACGATCTCGTACGCGCCATTGCTGCCGTACTTGTCCTCGCCGCTGTTCGGCCCGTATTCCGGCGCGACGATGGTGACCCGGTGGCCCATCTGCGACAGCGATTCGGCGAACGTGCGGATCGACGTCGACACGCCGTTGACGCGCGGGAAGTACACATCGGACAGCATCAGGAGGTTCATGCCGCTCAGACTAAGTCACCGGGATGACAAATTAGCCATCCCGGTTCCGGGCATGCCTGTTGCTTCGCGGTGAGGATGCGCTTGCGCGCTATCCGCGATCGGTCTCAGGCGATCGGAGCGCTGGTCGCGTTGGCGCCCGAAAAGGAATTGTCGACGCGATGCCATGCGGCACGCGCGGCATGTTGCGCATCTTCCCAACGCAGGTTCGACTGCCTGCTACGCTCCCAATCCGCTTGCAGGGCGGTCTCGGCACGATCCCAGGCAACACCGCGATTGTTCATGCGATAGATGTAGCCGGCCTGGTACGCAGGCGCCAAGTCGTCGAACGTGTGCGCGCTGTTGTAGTACGGTTCATGGGGATAAGACTCGCGCCAATAGGCTTCATCGCCGGTCGGATTGAGCTCTTCGCCGGTGCCCTTACCGACGAGCCCGCCAGCGACCGCGCCGACAACGCCGCCGATTGCAGCACCGATCGGCCCTCCCAGGGCACCCACCGCTGCGCCCGCCATGGCGCCGCCCGCAGCGCCGACGCCCGTGCCGAGCGGATGCGAACCCGGTTCGCCGGTGATCGGATCGCGATTCATGTCGCGGGCTTCCTGTTTCTCCAGCTGTTTTTCCAGATCCGCCATGATCGAACTCCTTGCCTCTGAAACGGGATTCCTTGCAGACCGCCACATCGGCCACAGGAATGATTCGGCCGATGACCCGAGCATAGGCCGGCACGTTTTCCTGCGTCGTACGCTGGCGCACAGAGCGCAGCGCACCGACGCGATGCGTTCATTGCCCAGTTGGTCAATCGCGGTCCGGCGCGCCCGGCGGAAAGATCGGACGATACGGTCGCGCCTCATCCACCGCGCGGGCGAAGGAAGGCCGCGCGAGCAGCCGTTGTCGGTAGGCCTGGACATGCGGGAACGCCTCCGTGACGGGATGCACCCAATCGGCATAGAACAGGGAAGGTGCGGCCGCGCAGTCGGCGAGGCTGAAAGACACCCCATCCGCCCATTCGCGTCCGGCCATGCTGCCGTCCAGCCAGCGATACGCAGCATCGAGCGTCCTGTGTGCTTCCGCCACGCCTTGCGGATCCCGATCCGCCGCCGCACGCATGCAATCGGAAACGATCTTCTGGACCGGCGTCATGACGTAGTTGTCGAAGAAGCGGTCCATCATCCGCACTTCGAGCGCAGCATCCGGCGCGTCGGGAATCAGCTTCACCGTTCCCGGGTGATGGATGCCGAGGTACTCGATGATGATGCTCGCTTCGACCACGGTACGGTCCGCGTCGATGAGCACGGGCATCCGCCCGAGCGGCCACAGCGCCGCATGCTCGGCGGCTTCCTGGGCGTGGCCAGGCGCGAGCATGCGCCATTCGAATGCGGTGGCGTTCTCGTAAAGCGCGATCAGCACCTTCTGGCAATACGATGAAAAGGGATGCGCATAAAGGCGGATGGACATGGATGATTCCTCGGTCGGCTGCAGCGGAAATCGGAAACGAGCGCTCGTGGAGTCGATCAAGGCCGAGATACTTGCATGGAAGTCGTCATCCCGGATTGCGCTTCACTCCATCCGGGTTACTTGTCATGCGCCGATCGCTTGCGTCGTGCCGGTTCCGTCCGCATGGACCGCACGATGGCGACCACCTTCTTTCGCCTGGTAGAGCAGCGCGTCGGCGCGCTGGAGGGTGGCTTGCGCTTCATCGTTCCTGCCGGGCTTCAGACTCACCGCGCCGAGGCTGATGGTGACGTGCGGCGCGCAGGGGGAATCGGCGTGCTCGATCCGCAATGCATCGACGGCGAGCAGCACCGCGCTCAACAAGCTGCGGACCCCGTCGGGATCGATGTCCGCCAGCACGATCGCGAATTCTTCGCCGCCATAGCGGGCGACGAAGTCGGTTGGGCGCGCGCACTGGGCCGCGACGGCCTGCGCCACCGCGCGCAGGCATTCGTCGCCGGGGACATGGCCGTAGCGGTCGTTGTAGCGCTTGAAGAAGTCCACATCGAGCAGGACCAGGGTGAGCCAATGGCCGTCGCGCTGCGCACGCTTCCACTCCTGCTCGACGATCGTGTCGAACTTGCGCCGGTTCGGGACTCCGGTAAGCGAGTCCTCGGTCGCCAGGCGCTGCAGTTCGTCGCGCGCGGCCACGAGATCGCGCGTGCGTGCGGCCACTTCGGTCTCGAGCTCGCGCGTCTTGATCGCCATCGCGCGGACACGCCACTGCATGGCGCCGTAGCCCGCGAGCACGGTCAGCAATGCATACCCGGAGAACGCCCACGCGGTCAGCCACGGTGCGGGCTTCACCGTGAAGGCCAGGCTGACCGGCCCGGAAATATTCCCGCGCGCATCCTTGCCCCAGGCCAGGAAGGTGTAATCGCCTGCACCGAGGTTGGTGTATTCCTTGTCCTTGGCCGGAATCCAGTCGGAAGCTTGCGGATCGAAGCCCGCCAACTGGTAGCGATAGCGGATGCGCGACTCATCGGCGTAGGCCATCAGCGCCGCGGAAAAAGTGAGGTTGCGCTGCGCGTACGACAGCTTCTCGCCGCCACGCAGCGTCAGGGTGCCGCCGGTGAGGCCGGCATGGTCGATCAGCAGCGGCTTCGGCAAATGGTCGGGCCGGTCCGCGTTCGGATCGAACATCGCCAGGCCGCGTGCGGTGCCGAACCAGATGCGGCCATGTGCGTCCACGAGTCGCGCGCCTTGCTGGCAGTCGCTGCTGGGAAGGCCGTCCTCGGTGGTGAACACTTCTTCGCTGAAACGATCCGGATTGTCCTTCGTCGGCTTGCGGGATGTCAGTCGGGCGACGCCGCGCGTGGTGCACAGATACACGCGGCCCGCGTGGTCTTCGGCGACGCTCATGACGGAGTCGCTAGGCAGGGCAGGCGACGTTTGCGTCGACAGCGACTCCCAGCGCTCCGACCGGTCGTCGATGCGCAGGCGCGACACGCCGCGCGAGAACGAGCCCGCCCACAGCCAGCGCGTGCCATCTGGATCCGTCGTCAGCTGCAGCGAGGAAATATCCACGCCGGCGAGCCCCTGGGCCTTGCCGATCACGCTCCAATGGCCGGACTCGAGGCGGGCGATACCGCGACTCGTCCCGACCCACAGGGTGCGGGCGCCATCGGCGCGCGTGGTTTCGAGCACCTGCGGGGCGATCTCGCTCGGCAGTCCCGCCCCTTTGCGGTAGTACGTCCATTGCCCATGCTCGAAGCGCCCCAACCCGCCTTCGGTGGCGGCCCATATCACGCTTGAACCGTCATCGGCGCGGGTCTCGATGAGCTGGTAGACACGCTCGTTCGGGAGCGTCGCCCGATCCATGACGGTCCACTTGCCGCCTTCGAGCCGGCCGATGCCGCCGCCAAAGGAGGCGACCCAAAGCGAGCGGATGCCGTCGGCAGCTTTCGTTTCGAGCAGCGAAAAGATGATCGCGTGGCGCAACGCCTCGGGCAGCGGAACCGGAACAAATCGATCGCCGGAAAGTCGTGCCAGCCCGCCGTCCGAGGTGCCGGCCCAGATCACTTCCGCGCCGCTGTCGTCCTTCCCCAACAGCACCGACGTCACCGCGCCCGAGGGCATCCCTGTGGTGGCGTCGAACGCCCGCCAGTT
>JBBQHA010000114.1:0-10609 GCA_038323475.1 Lysobacterales bacterium | reverse complement strand
GGATTTCGCCCAGGTATCGCGCAGGGAGACGGTACGGGTGAACACCGGAGCATCGGCGCGGTGATCGCGGCGGTCGGCGACGAAATAGCCGAGCCGCTCGAACTGCAGGCTTTGCTCGGGCAGCGCCTGCGCGGCGGCTGGCTCGATCCAGCCGCGCACGACGCGCCGCGAATCGGGATTCATGTGGTCGCGGTAGGTGCGTCCATCGCTGTCGTCGTCCGGGTCGGCGGCAGTGAACAGACGGTCGTAGATGCGCACTTCGGCGGCGGCGGCATGCCGCGCGCTGACCCAGTGGATCGTGCCCTTGACCTTGCGATCGGTCGCCGAACCGCCGGGGCGCGTATCGGGATCGAGCGTGCAGCGCAATTCCACGACAGCATCGCCGTCGTTGACGACTTCGTCGCAGCGCACGATGCCGATGCCGCGCAGGCGCACGTCGCCGCCCGGAACGAGGCGATGGAAGCCCTTGACGGGCACTTCCATGAAGTCCTCGCGCTCGATCCACAATTCGTGTGCGAACGGCACGGTGCGCGTACCGAACGATGTGTCCTTCGGATGGTTCGGGAACGCCAGCGTCTCTTCCAGGTCGTCGGGAAGGTTGGTGATCACCAGCATGAGCGGATCGAGCACCGCCATCCGGCGCGGCGCATGCGCATCGAGGTCGTCGCGCACGCAGGCTTCGAGGATCGAGAAATCGGTGACCGAATTCTGCTTGCTGATGCCCACGCGCTCGGCGAGCAGTCGCAGCGATGCGGGCGTGTAGCCGCGTCGGCGCAGGCCCTGCAGGGTCGGCATGCGCGGATCGTCCCAGCCGTCGACGAGTTTTTCGGCGACCAGCGCGATGAGCTTGCGCTTGCTCATCACCGTGTAGTTGATGTTGAGCCGCGAGAATTCGATCTGGCGCGGCTTCGCCGGCGCGGTCGGCAAGCCGGCGGGCGGCAGCGTTTCCCAGAGTTGCGGATGGTTGGGCAGGTCGACGCGGTCCACGCACCAGTCGTACAACGGGCGGTGGTCCTCGAACTCGAGCGTGCACAGCGAATGGGTGATGCCTTCGAGCGCGTCCGACAGACAATGCGCGTAGTCGTACATCGGGTAGATCGGCCACGCGTCGCCGGTGTTCTGGTGCTCGACGTGCTTGATCCGGTAGATCGCCGGATCGCGCAGGTTGATGTTGCCCGAGGCCATGTCGATCTTCGCGCGCAGGGTGCGCGCGCCATCCGCGAATTCGCCCGCGCGCATGCGCCGGAACAGATCGATGTTTTCCTCGACGCTGCGGTCGCGATACGGCGAATTGCGGCCGGGTTCGGTCAGCGTGCCGCGGTAGTCGCGGACTTCCTCGGCGCTCAGGTCGCAGACGTAGGCATTGCCGTCGCCGATGAGTTTGAGCGCGCTGCGGTAGAACACCTCGAAGTAATCCGACGCGTGGCGCAGTTCGGACCATTCGAAGCCGAGCCAGCGCACGTCGTCCTGGATCGCGGCGACGTATTCGGGGTCTTCCTTCGCCGGGTTGGTGTCGTCGAAGCGCAGGTTGCAGCGGCCGCCGAATTCCTGGGCGACACCGAAGTCCAGGCAGATCGCCTTTGCGTGGCCGATGTGCAGGTAGCCGTTCGGCTCGGGCGGGAAGCGCGTGCGGATCGTCGCGTGCCTGCCGCTGGCCAGGTCGTCGCGAACGATGTCGCGGATGAAATCGCGTCGCGTCGCTTCGGCCGGCGCGGAGTCCGCCATGGCTGAAGTCGGGCGTTCCGGATGCCGCGCGGAGGGGGTGTCGTTCATGTGATTGTGATGCAGTGCGCAGTTTGACAACGCCCAGTGTAGCCGGTCGTCCCGATCATCGCGCAGGAGGTTATGCTGCGGGCGTTGGCTGCGGGGGTAACGCATGCGGGTCGTCTATGAACCGGACAACATCATTGATGCGCATCTGGTGAAAGGCGTGCTTGAACAGACCGGGATACCGGTGTATCTGCGTGGCGAATTCCTCACCGGCGGCATCGGCGATCTCCCGGTGTCGGGCATGCTCGCATTGTGCGTGCCCGAAACATGCGAGGTCGAAGCGCGGCAGGTGCTGGGTGAACTCGAACGCGACCGTGCGGCCGCCTCCGGCGATGGGGAGCCGGACTCCGGTTGGGTGGAAATACCGGCGTAGCCGGATGGTCGCGCCGAGACCGCTGCGAATCGGCGGCCGGGTTGCGGGTCGGAAACTGCGGGAGTTTGGGTGGTGGACAAGCGGGGGACATGGGTAGCCGTTGTGAGGCGCGCGGAGTTTTCCGCGCGAGCGCGCCGCACTGCCCGGAATTCGCTGATCGCGCTGTTGCTGCTGTTGCTCGCGTCCGCGGTGCCGGCGCAGACAGCGCCGGAACTTCGCGTCGGCGCGTACGAAACGACCGCCGCCGCCACCCCGCAGGAAGTCGAACAATTGCCTGCGTCGGCGTTCCGCGCGACGCCATCCGGGCCGCGCCACCTGCACGGCGAGCCGGGCCAGGTGCACTGGCTGCGCCTGGACGTGGACCTGCCACCGCTGGCTGACGACGATTCGCGCTGGATGCTGTGGATGGATCACGCGCGCGTGGATCAGTTGAATCTGTACCGGCCCGACCAGGCCGGAATGCCGTCGCAACCGTCGCTCGACTTCTTCGAGCCACAGGGGAGCCGGGCCGAACACGCAGGCGGCTATGCGTTCGCGTTGCCGCGCGGACTGAGCGGCCCGACGACGCTATTCGTGCAAGCCAGTGGCCAGGGCAGTTTCAGCTTGTCCCCGCGGATCATCGCCGAGTCCGAAGCCGTCCTGCTCGACCGCGATGCGGTCATCGTGTTCACCGCGGTTTACACGTGCCTGATCCTGCTGCTGCTGATCGGACTCGGCATGTTCATCGCGTTGGGCGATCGCCTGTACCTGTACTACCTGTTGTACCTCGGCGCATTGCTCGTCTTCATCCTTGCCCACAACGGCCACCTGTACATGCTGCCGTCGATCGGCAAGTGGGGGCATTGGCGCACGCTGGGGTTGTGGTCGCTGGCGAACCTGCTCGCGGCCGCGACGGTCGCACTTGCGCGCCGGTTCGCGGGACTGGCGCAATCGATGCCGCGGATCGACCGCATCCTGGGACTGTTCCCGGCGATCCCTGTGACGTTGGCACTGCTGTGCCTGTCCAACCGTTCCGACCTTGCGCAGCCCGCACAGATCGCCACCGCGGCGGTCGGACTGGGCGCGATGCTGCTCGCGGCGCTGGCGACCGCGATGGCATGGCGCTGCGGCCGGCATCTCGCGTTGCCGATCCTGCTGATGTGGCTGTTGCTGTTCGCAGCCGGCTGCATGCGTGCGCTGGTTCCGTTCGGCCTGGCGCCGAGCAACGGCTGGACCCAGTACGGTTACCAGGTGATCGCGGCGTTGACGGCAATGACGCTGGGCTTCGCACTGTCGGGCCGGATCATCGAGTTCCGCCTGCAACGCGATCGCGCGCGCCTTGCCAAGGACCAGGTGGATTCGAGTTTGCGGCTCGAGCGCGAACGCCGCAAGTTCGCCGAATCGCTCAACGAACTGCGCGCGGCAGCGGGCGCCGACCAGGAGTGGATGGCGTTCCGGCGCCTGCTCGAGGCATTGCGCCAACTGGTGCCGCAGCACAGTTCGGCAGTCGCCTTGCATGCGTTCCATGGCAACGACCTGCTGCTGTGCGAGCCGAACCTGATGCGCGACGACTACCAGACGTTGCTCGCCACGCGCGGAGGCGCCTTCAAGGGCATCTCGCGCTCGCAGCTCCCGATGCAGTTGCGCATCGATTCCCCGGCCACCGTGGAGGGCGCGACGCCCGACCTGACCCAGTACGCGGTGCTGCCGTTGGGTTTGACCGCTCCGGCCTGGGGCGTGCTGCTGATCGAGCGTCGCGGCTGGCAGACGTTCGACCAGGACGAGATGGTGCTCGCGGCCGAGTTCGTGCAGAAGGCCGCGCGCGCGGTGGAGGATGCAGCCAACAACCGCGCCCAGCGGCGCAACGTCGAGACCGAGGCGCTCGCCAGCGCATTCAACCGGCGCATGGCGAACGCCCGGCTGGACGCCGCCTTCAGGCAATCGCTGAAGCTCAATGCGCCGCTGGCCTACCTGCTCGTCGAGATGGACCGCCTCAAGGAGATCAACGACGCGCATGGCCACGAGGTCGGCGACCATTGCCTGCGCGTGCTGGCCGAGGCGATCGGCCTGCATTGCGACAAGATCGGCGAATACGGCCGCTACCGCGGCGGCGACTTCGTGGTGATCCTGCCGGACAAGAATGCGGACCAAGCGCGGCGCTGGGCCGATGCGATGAGCAACGACGTCACCAGCCAGGAACTGGCGCTTCCATCCGGCAAGCTGCGCCTGGGCCTCAATATCGGCGTCGCCAGCCGGCGACCCGAAGACACCACGGCGCAGCAGTTGATCGAGCGTGCCGACAAGGCGCTGCAGGCGATGCGGAGCGGTCGCGACCGGGTGCAGCTTGCATCCGGGTTCGAGGCGATGCGCGGGAACGAAGTGTTCTAGCAGCTTGTTGAAACAGGGCTGTCCTGCCCTCTCAACTCGCCAAGTCCGGTACACGCCCGGACTCGGCTCCCAAGAATCAATCACCTGCGTGTTTGATTCTTGGGCGATCCATCCGTGGATCTACGAGCAGGTTGTTTGTCAACAACCCGCCAGGGAATGCACGCGCGCGCAGACGCGGCGCGTGCCATCGCGTAAGCTCGCCCGCGACCCGGCGCATCGCGCGCCACCGAAACATCGCCATGCCAACCCTCGTGATCGGCAACAAGAACTACTCCTCGTGGTCGCTGCGGCCATGGCTGTTGCTGCGTGCGTTCGGCGTCGCGTTCGAAGAGCATCGGGTCCTGCTCGACACGCCGCGGTTCCACGACGAAGTGACCCGATGGTCGCCAAGCAGTCGCGTGCCTGCGCTGCATGACGGCGAGCTGGTCGTGTGGGACTCGCTGGCGATCTGCGAGTACTCCAACGAACGATGGCTCGATGGACGCGGCTGGCCCGGCAACATCGCAGTGCGCGCGCAGGCGCGTTCTGCCGCGGCCGAAATGCATTCGGGGTTCGCTGCGCTGCGCAAGCAGTTGCCGATGAATTGCCGGCGCACGCCCGGCGGTTATCGGTGGAACCACGATGCGCAGGCCGATATCGACCGCGTGCAGGCGTTGTGGCGGCAGATGCGCTCGCGCCATGGTGGCGATGGTGCGTTCCTGTGCGGCGGGTTCGGGATCGTCGATGCGATGTTTGCGCCGGTCGCGATCCGATTCCGCGGCTATGGCGTGGCCGGCGATGCCGTGGGCGATGCGTATTGCGACGCCCTGTTCGAGCTGCCCGCGATGCAGGAATGGATCGCCGCAGGTCGAGCGGAATCCGAATATCTGCCTGCTACCGACGACATCGCGTGAGGACGGCCATACCGCGCGGACCGTTGCTGATGATGTTCGGCGGCGGCGCCTTCATCAGCACCACCAGCGTGCTGGTGAAGTTCGCGCATGTGCCGCCGACCGTCTCGGCATTCTGGCGGATGCTGTTCGGCGGCATCATGCTCGCCATCGCGCTGGTCGCATTGCGGCAATGGCGCGCGATGCGCTGGAGCGATGCGCTGTGGATGCTGTCGCCGGCGCTGGCGTTCGCGGCGGACCTGTTCTTCTGGCATCGCAGCATCCTCGACGTCGGGCCCGGTCTGGCGACGCTGCTGGGCAACCTGCAGGTGTTCATGATGGCGCTCGCGGGCGTGATCCTGCATCGCGAGAAACTCAGCTGGCAGTTCCTGGTCGGCCTCGTGCTTGCGTTCAGCGGGCTGTGGCTGCTGATCGGGCAGGGCTGGTCGCAGTCCGGCCACGACTACCAGGTCGGCGTGCTGTTCGGCGTGCTTACCGCGGTCTGCTACGCGGCCTACATGCTGACGTTCCGCCACGCGCAGCGCGAGCGTTCGCAACTGGCGTCCTCGCAATTGCTCGCGATCACCTCGCTGCTGTGCGCCGGCATCCTCGCGATCCTGTGCGCGGCCGATGGCGAAGGGTTCGCGATTCCGGACCTGCGCACGCTGGCCGCGCTGATCGCGCTTGGCCTGGTCGGGCAATGCCTGGGCTGGGTGCTGATCTCGCGGGCGATGCCGCAGTTGCCGACCTCGGTGGTCGGCCTGTTGCTGCTGTTGCAGCCGGTGCTGTCGTTCCTGATGGACGTCGTGCTGTTCCACCGCATCACCCGTCCGGTGGAGTGGGTGGGCCTGGCGCTGTCGTTGTGCGGCATCTTCGTCGGCAGCATGCGCGGGGGCGACGCCGGCGGATCGTCACGAGGCGTTAGCGAGCGATCAGGTGGAATAGCGGCCTGTCGCTCCAATCAGGAATCCCCATGAACCTACTCGATACCCTGCTCGGCGTCGGCGCGCACAAGCAGCGGATGCCGCGCGCGGAAGACCTCCTGCCCGGCCGCGCCGCGCCGATCCAGGTGACCAATCGCCACCACGTCCACGGTCGTCCGATTCAGGGCACGATCGGCGAGGGCGCGTTTGCGGGCATGCAGCAGGTGCAGTTCGGGATGGGCTGTTTCTGGGGCGCGGAACGCGCGTTCTGGAGCTTGCCCGGCGTGTTCACCACGGCGGTCGGTTACGCGGGCGGTAGCACGCCGAACGCGACCTATCGCGAGGTGTGTTCCGGCCAGACCGGCCACACCGAGGCCGTGCTCGTCGTGTACGACCCGAAGCTCGTTTCGTTCGACGAACTACTGCGCGCGTTCTGGGAAAAACACGACCCGACCCAGGGCATGCGCCAGGGCAACGATGCGGGCACCCAGTACCGTTCGGCGATTTATTGCGACACCGAGGAGCAGTGCCGCGCCGCGCTCGCAAGCCGCGATGCCTACCAGCAGCGCCTGGATGCATCCGGCATGGGCCGGATCACCACCGAGATCGTGCATCCCGCGCCGCCTTTCTACTACGCGGAAGACGAGCACCAGCAATATCTGTCGAAGAACCCCGGCGGTTATTGCGGGCTCGGGGGAACTGGGGTGCCGAGCGGCGCTTGCGAGGTGCGTTAACGCGCACCTCGCGCCGATTGGCGCCGCTGAGGCCACGATGGCTGAGGCCGGATCGACTTGGCGAGCGCTGGACGCGCGAGCCTAGTCGAGTTGCCCGATCGGAGCCGGCGTTTCCTGACCGGGTGTCGCCGGGGCGGGCGTCGTGGTCGACGCCGCCGGATCGACCATGAAACCGCGGTAGTGCGCGTAGATCACGACCTGCCTCGCACGAGCGCCCGCACGGGCGACATCGCCGACGAAATTGTCCGCGGTTTTCCGGTTCACCAGCCATAGCCGTTGCGGACGCTTCTGCGCGAGCGCCTGGGCAAGCGACAGGTCGACCGCCGGATTCGACGAATCGCCGAAGTCGACCCGCAGCACGGGCGTGCCCAGGTAGACGCGCAGGCCGTACAGTGCGGTCTCGTCGACGAAGACGACTTCATGGATCGGCTCGCGGGCCTGCGCGCGGATGCCCTCGGACAGCAGGAACGCATCCTTGCCGGCGAATTGCGCCGAACTCACGACCGGCAACAGGATCTTGATCGCAAGCAACAGCGCGAACCACGACCCGAGCAGGATCTTGCCGGTGCGGGTGATCGCCAGCGTACGCGTGCGTTGCGCGACCCACAGCGCGAACGGCACCAGCAGCGGCAGCGCATAGATCGACAACCTCGAACGCGCGATGCAGAAGATCGTCAATCCGACGAGCATCCACAGCAACAGGAAGCGCGATACCGAGCGGTCGGCATCGTCGACGGGCGGCTTCGGTTGGCCGCGTCGGCGGAACGCATCCCATGCGAGCACCAGCGTCCACGGGAACGTTCCCAGCAACGCAACCGGGCCGTAGGCGTAAAACCAGCCGTACCACTGCGGGTGGCGGTCCTGCACGTCGGTGAAGATGCGCCCGTAGGTTTCGTAACCGAGGAAATACTGCAGCCGGGCCGGATCGAGGACAACGACCGCGACGAACCAGGACAACGCGATCGGCGCCCACACGACCAGCGTTTTCCAGTTGAACGGGCTGGCGCGGAAATCCTTCCGGTTGCGTATCCAGAACCACAGGGTCGGCGCCAGCGGGATCAGTCCGGGCGGCCCCTTGGTCAGGAAGGCGAGGCCGAAACCGAGCCCGACGATCAGTGCGCCACGCCGCGCGATGCGGTCGGTCTCGCCGCGCCAGGCCAGGATCACGCCGGTCATGCCGAGCGTTTCGAATGCCGACAGCAGGGGGTCGGTGCTGATCACGTTCGCGGCAAGGAAGGTCATCGTGGTGCCCGCGACCACCACCGCAGGCCACCATGGGCGTTCGGGTTGCAGCCGCTTGCCGATCGCGAACGCGCAGCCGATCGTGAGCACGAAGGCCAGCGCACTCGGCAGGCGCAACGCCCATTCGTTCTTGCCGAACACCGCCATCGACGAGGCCAGCGCCCAGTAGGTCAGCGGCGGCTTGGAGATGTGCTCGTGCTCGGGATGCCGGTGCGGCACCAGCCAGTTCCCCGAATCGAGCATCTCGACCGCGACCGCGCTGTAGCGTCCCTCGTCGGTGCCCCACAGGTGGCGCGTGCCCTGGAACGGCAGCACGAATGCGAACGCGAGCAGGATCGTGAGCAGCAGCGATGGAATGGCGGTGCGCGTCATGGTTTCAACGGTCGAAGGCGAGCGCGCATGCTAACGCAGGCGCCGTTCGACGATGCTCACATCACCACCAGGCTGCGCACGTACACCACTTCGCAGGCGCCGCCGCCGCTGTCGTCGCGGGTCAGCGAACTGCGCCAGACGCCGCCGTCCGACCTGCGGGCTTCGATCAACTGGCCTTCCAGGTGCACGATGTCGCCGGGGCGAACCTGCTTCAGTTCCCAGCGCACGGTGTCGTCGGCGGGGAGCATGTGCATGTTCGCGCTGGAACGGATGATCTCGTCGCGCGGGATCGGCGGTTCGTTCGCGCTCCAGCGGTAGGTGTACCAGCGGCTGGACTGGCTGATGTCGAGCTTGGCCAGGACCGCGCTGTCCGACATCCGTCCCCAGCCCATCGCGAGGTCGGTCGGCGAGATCGACGAGGTCGGGTCGAAACTGTAGTCGGCCCGCGAAAGCACCCGTGCCGTCAGGCTGAAGTCCGCCAGCGGCGTGATCGAGAAATCCTTGTCCTGGAACGCGGCGACATGGGCGAGGTCGTGCTGCTGGGGCGGGTCGGCCGCGAGCACGCCCGGATCGCGCGCGCGCGCGAAATGCATCGGCGGCGAAAACCACCAACCGACGAATGCGATTGCAAGGAGGATCCATAACCAGCGTGGCATGCGCGTGCAGTCTAAAGAAAATCGGCCGGATCCGGAATCGGCGGTCCGCCCGGGCCGCGCGCATTCAGTCGAAATCGGCCAGCAGCGCGGCGCGCAACGGGTCGGCGGCCTCGATCCGCAGCGGCATGCGCGGGTCGTCGATGCCGACATGAAGGGGGGCGCCGGATTTCAGCGCGGCGATCGCATCGGGCGGGAATTCGAAGCGCAGGAAATGCACCGCCGAGGTCTTGTCGTCGTCGCTGCGGTCCAGGTCCTCGTCCGCATGCAGCACGGCGCGACCGTGGCCGATTACTTCGGCGTAGAACGCGCGTTCGATGCCGCGCAGCCGGACCAGTTCGGACGCGCGCTGCAGCGGATCGGGATATTCGATCAGCAGCGTCGCTTTCAGGTTCGCGCCGTCCGGGATCAGCGGATTGTAGGCGTCGAGCTCTTCCTGGATGCCGGTCGCCTCGAAGATGCGCTCGATCCGCAGCATCTCCTGTACCTGCGCCTGCACGGTGATGCTGTCCTCGATCAGCAGGGTCATGTGCTCGCCGAGATGCAGCGTCCGCATGCGCTTGTGCGCGAGCGCGCGCCTGCGCAGGTCGGTGCGCTGGGCGAAATAGGCTTCCAGGGTGAGCAGGTCGCTGCGCGATAGTCTTTGCATGGCGTTTCAGATTCCGTAGGCCTTGCGGATCAGGGTGATCGGATGTTCGGCCACCGTGCCGTCGTTCAGGCCATGCGCGAGATGCGCGCCGGCCATCACGCAGTCGCTGGTGAAGTGGCGCGGCGCGGCGTTCCTGACCCGCGTCTCGACCGGCTTGGCGATCTTGCGCGCGTTCGCGTAAGTCGCCTTCTTCACGCCATAGGTGCCGTCGTGGCCCGAGCAGCGCTCGATCGCGACGACCTCGGTGCCAGGCACCAGGTTCAGCACGTCGCGCGTCTTCGGGCCGATGTTCTGCACGCGCTGGTGGCAGGCGGCCTGCCAGGCGACCTTGCCGAGCGCGTTCCTGAAATCGGTCTTGAACAACCCGGCGGCGTGGCGGTGCATCAGGTACTCGAACGGGTCGTAGAACGCGCGCTTGACCTTCATCGCAACAGCGTCGTCCGGGAACAGCAGCGGAATTTCCTGCTTGAACATCAGCACGCACGACGGGATCGGCGCGATCAGGTCGTAACCGTCGTCCACGGCCGCGGCGAGCAACGGCAGGTTCGCGTTCCTGTGTGTTTCCACGCTGTCGAGGTCGCCGAGTTCGAGCTTCGGCATGCCGCAGCAGCTTTCCTTCTCCAGCAATTTCACCTGCACGCCGTTGTGGCGCAGCAC
>JBBQHA010000113.1:0-10711 GCA_038323475.1 Lysobacterales bacterium | reverse complement strand
GCGGGGCGGTGCTGTCGTGGGCATCGCTGCCGACCGACGTGCCGTGGGGCGCGCTCGGGATCACGGGTGCATGCCTGTGCTGGGCGATCGACAACAACTTCACCCGCGTCGTGTCCGGCGGCGATCCGGTGCAGATCGCGGCGATCAAGGGCAGCGTCGCCGGATGCATCAATATCGCGATCGCGTTGTCGCTCGGCGACCGCTTGCCAGATGCGTCGCACCTGTGGGCTGCAGGCGCGATCGGACTGGCCGGCTACGGAATCAGCCTGGTGCTGTTCGTGCTGTCGCTGCGCAACCTGGGCACGGCGCGCACCGGCGCGTATTTCTCGACCGCCCCGTTCGTCGGCGCATCGCTGGCCCTGTTGCTGCTGCATGAAACGCCCGATCGCGCGTTCTGGATTGCGGGCATCCTGATGGCGGTGGGGGTGTGGCTGCATGCCAGCGAACGGCACGCGCACGCGCACGAACACGAAGCGCTCGACCACGACCATCGCCACGTGCATGACGAACATCACCAGCACGCGCACGACGTCCCGTGGGATGGCGTCGAACCGCACACGCATCCGCACGCGCATGCGCCGCTGAGCCACACCCACCCCCACTATCCGGACCTGCATCACCGGCATCGGCACTGAGAGTGGGGAATCGGGAATCGCTCAAGGCATCAATGCGCATCGCTGGTGGCGTTTTCCATTCCCGATTTCCTATTCCCCATTCGGCGCTTTCTTCACGATCTCCACGCGTCGATTCCGCGCGCGCCCGATGCCGGTGTCGTTCGACGCGACCGGCTTGGCCTGGCCGAATCCGGCCGTGCCCATGCGGTCCGCAGCGATTCCCGCAGCGACCAGGGCTGCCTTCACCGCAGCCGCGCGGCGCTGGCTGAGGTCGAGGTTGTGCGCAGCCCCTCCGGTCGCATCCGTATGTCCCTCGATGCTCACGTGCCACGCGGGATTCGCCTTGAGCGCATCCAGCAATTCGTCGACAGCCGGTTTCGCATCGGCGCGCAGATGGTCGCTGTCGACATCGAAGTTGATGCCGTAGATGCGCACATGTCCCTCTGCCGCGAGCTGGGTCGCCACGATGTTTCCGCTCGCGGCTTTCGGATTCCAGTGGGGGCAGGTGCCGATCCTGTCGCTGATCTTCTTCACGTCCCAGGTCGCCTTCCACTGGTCGTCGCCGCTGTCGCCGGCCTCGTTCCACCATCCCTCGAAACCCTTGCCATGGCGCTTGAGCACCATGATGGCCGAGCCGTGGACGCCGCCGGATTGATACCAGGTGAGCCGCATCAGGTGCGATTCCAGACCACCCTGGACGAGTCCTTCGCTGTGCTCGTAGCAACCGCGGAGGTGTGCGCCATCCTGCTGCAGGTGGAAGTTGCCGAAGTTGGCGCTGCTGTAGGTGCCGGAAAGGTTCGTCGGCAGCGGCGTCTGCGTGAGTTGCGTGCCGAGCGCGCGGAACTCCATGAGTTCGGTGTAGTCCGGGTCGCCGTTGTTGCTCCTGAAGACGAGCTTGATCCAGCGGCCAGCGCCGGGTTTGCCAAGGTTGAAATGTTGCCTGTCCTTGCCGGGCTTGAGTGCGACGCTCGTCAGTGGCGCGAATCCTGCGGTCGCCGAGGTGTCGGAAACAAGCACGTCGATGTCCTTCGCGCCACGCAGGCCGCCATCGCCGTCCACCGATGCGGTATCGAATTCCAGCGCGTGGATCTCGGAACGCTCCGGCAGCGAAATCACGATCTCGAAAGGCCCGTTCGCACCTTTCTCCGGCGCCCAGCCGGTCTGCGGATTCTCGTCGGTGATCCAGCGCGCCTCCCAGCTGCCGCTGTATTCGGAACTGGCGCTCTCCCGCAGCGCACCGTTCGCGAACGCGGAGAGGTTGATGTCCTGCGACGCGGGCAGGGGCGCCGCGGCGGAGCTGGCAACGCCGAACAACATCAGCACGAATCCAAACGCCGCGGTTCTCATCGGTCATCCCTCGAAATGGAGCTGGTCTTCAATCCGCATCGTGATAAACAACCTGTCGAATCGCAAGACCTAGGATTCCAACTCGGCGACTCCGAAGCCGGAGCCCTGAAGCATCGACACTTCGCATTGCTGGCTCACGACACAGCTGGGCACGATAGCGAGTCCGAAGTGAAACGCGTCGCCACTTTCGATGCGGACATCGGCGCGTTCGCGTGTCGTCGCCAGCAACTGGATGCGCTTGATGCGCGCGGGCAGGGCGCTTCCGGCATCGCGCTTGATCCAGGCTTCCTTCGCGACCCAACGCTGCAATAGCGCGTCGTCATCGAGGCTGCCGGCGGTTTCGTCGGCGTTGAGCAGCAATGGCTCGATGGCGGCATCCAGCGCACGCGGACGTTGTTCCAGATCGATGCCGATCGCGACGTTGGCCACTGCAACCGCGATCCAGTCCGCGGTGTGGCTGATCGACACCTTCATCCCATCGTGACCTTGCACCTGCGGCGGCAGGCCCTTGCGTTCGAGCAATCGCCATTCCGACGGCGCATCGCCCAGAGCGCGTGCCAGCAACACGCGCGCGAGCCAGTGTCCGGCAAGATATTGCCGGCGTCTTGCGTCGACACGAATGGTCGCGAGCCGTGCCTGTTCGGAGTCCGACAACCAGCCCAGGTTCCCGCCGGAGACGCCAGCGAGCGTGCTGGCGATCCGCGCGATCTCGATGTGGGCGACACCGGCTGCCACCCGTCTAGTCCACGCAGCCTGCAACGATGCGCATGCCCAGTCCGTCGAGTTCGTAGATGCGCTGGCCATCAGCCCACAGGCTTGCATTCGCGAGCGCGTAGACGCCGCGTTCGTCGCGACCGGTCTCGATGATTTCGAGCGTCGTGTGCACCTGCCGGTGGCGCGGCAGCACCTGGCCACGGTATTTCCAGCGATGCGGTCGTTCGAGCGCGATCGGTTCGAAATGCGCGCCGTCGACGCCATGATCCATGCCGGCTTGCAGCCGGCTGTCATGCAGCCGGCCGTCATGCAGCATGTAGAACTGCAGGGCCTGGATCATCGCCTCAATGCCAAGCGAACCCGGCTGTACCGGATCCTGGAAGAAGTGCGCCTTGAAGAACCACGCACTGCAATCGATGTCCTTGACCGCGCGCAACTGGCCGAGCCCGGCGGCGCCCGCCTCGGGCCAGAAACCATCGACGCGATCGATCATCAGCAGCATTCCATCCGCCAGTCGCGGACGAGCTTGCGTGGAATCGTTGCCGGCCGATGCGGCAAGATCGACCAGGAAGTTGCTCTTGCGCTCCAGCAGTTCGCGCTGTTCGGGCGTGGTGCGCAATCCCGCCTGGTTCGCCAGCGTCGCGGGCGGGAAGAATCCGAAGACGGTCTTCAACCGGTACACCTCGCGCGCACCGAGGAAACAGCGCACGGCGAAACTCTCGATGATCATGCCTGCGGTGGCCGAGACGTCGGTCAGTTCCACTTCGGTGGTCAGCGTGCCGCAGTCGTCGTGCAGTTCGGCGAGCAGATGGCCTTCGCCGTCGAGGTTGCGGAACCCGAGTTCGCCTTCCTCTGTCAGCGCGGAACCGACGTAGCTCGACACCCAGCCGCAGGGCTGCAGCGCGGCTTCGAGCAACACAGCGAACGGCATCGTACGGCAGCCGTTGTGATCGAAATACCAGGCGTCGCCGGGCACGTCGTATTCGACCACGACGCGCGCGCCGGCCTTCATCACGCCGATCGGCCCATCGACCTTCGCGATGCGGCTCATGAACAGGTAGGGCGGACCGGGCAGGCGCGCGACGCGTTGGGTGCCATCGAAGCGTCGGTACAGCGGGCCGAACGCCTCCGACGGCCGCCCGATCGCGCAGGCGAGGATGCTCTTCTGGTCGAATGCGAAGCCGTCGACGACGGCGATCTGGAGCGAACGGTCGGCTTTTTCGGCAAGCAGGGCTGGCATGGCGGACAAGGGCCAGGAGGGCACGAGTTGCAGCGCAACACGTCGCGCGTGGAAAGCCTTCAGTCCATCGACAGTGCACAAGAGGTCCGCGTACACGGTCGGTACTGGTCCCGCGATGATCTCCTCGACGAACACTTCGGTCACCAGCAGGCGCGACGCTGGCGTGACCTGTCCGCGGCACTGCAACTGGTACGGAAGCTCCGGCACCGGCTGGAACCGCCAGCCATCGCGCTCCAGCGTGTGGCCCTGTGCTGCGAGATAGACGGCCATCGCCTGCAGGCAGCCTTCGAACATCAGCGTGCCGGGCATGCACGGATCGTTCTTGAAATGGCCGTCGAAGAACCATTGTTGCGGATCGATGTCGAGTTCGGCGCGCAGGTAGCCGCGTGCCCACGGACCGCCATCGGAATCGAGCGCGATCACGCGATCAAGCAGCAGCATCCGCTCGCCCTGCAGGCCGGGCGTACGCGTATGCGTCTGCAGGCGCTCAAAGCCAGCGCCAAGACAGCCGTAACCGTCGTTCGCGGCGAACGCTTCAAGCTGGTGGCGATCCAGTCGGGCCGGAACATGGGCGACCGCCGGAGGATCGCGTCGCGGATTCGCGACGATCTCCTGCTGCTCCGGACTCCACAGGCAGCCAGCCGAATCGGCGAGTTCCGCATCGGTGAAGAAACCGGCTTGTCCCTTGCGCACGGACAATTGCTGGCGCCCGCCGTTCCAGCAGTCGTAATGGAAGAACATCAGGCGCACGTCGCCCTGCGCGGCGTGGCCGTCGAGTTCGATCTCGAAACGCAGGGTATCGCCCGCATGCGGCAGATCGCCGTGATACGTGAGTTCGCAGCCGAGCAACCGATAGACGCGTTCGCCCTTGTTGAACCGGTCCACGCCGAGGTAAGAGATCAGCATCAGGTCGGCCTGGCCTGCCTCGATCAGCACGCCAGCTGGCAGGTGGCCATGATGCAGGTAGGCATGATCCCAGCCGACATCGGTCTCGGTCCAGATCGTGCCCTTGCCCATGCTGTCGGGTTCGGCATCAATGCCGGTCACCCGGTCGGCGAGCAGCAGCGGCGGTCGTGGCATCCGCACCTGCCGCAGATGGCCATCCTGTCCAGCGAACGCGGGACCGAACAGGTCCGAGATGCGACCGTCCGCGTGCACTTCGAGTTGTTGCCGGCTGAAGCGCGGGCCGACCGGTGCATGCCTGGCTCCGATCGCCGCATCCTCGGTGTCGTCGTTCGCAGGCGCAGGCGCTGTGGAAGCCCCTGTTTTTTCGTGGCGCGTGTTCTCGACCAGCGACAACACCGCTGGCTTGGCCCGCGGCACGGCGACAGGCAGCATCGGATCGTGCGCGCGCAATGCCGGCGCAGCGTGTCTTCCGGCCTGCAACAACACCTGCATCGACGACTGCCGCAACGACAGATAGCGCTGGTGCGCCTGTGCCTGTTGCGTGGCGAAGGCCTGCTGCGTGGCCGCCAGTCGCGTCAATTGATCCTGGTACAGGGCTAGCATCGGATGCGCATTCGCCTGCACTGCGATCGGTTGATGCCGTTGCGGAATCGCGATTGCATGCAGCGGCACCGGACTCATGAACGGCTGCGTGATCGTTCCACCGATCAGGTCTTCATCCAGGGCCGATGGCAGCTTCGGTGCGGGCGCCATGATCTGCCATCCGTGATCGACGACCGTGTGCGGCGCGTCGCTCGGCGGGATCGCGATCGCTGGCGGATGTGCGGCGAATCGCTGCACCCGCTTCCCGGATGATGCGCACGCTTTTGGTGGCGCCGACACGAAGATGTCGTGCCGGACTTCAACGCCCGCGGCAAGCAGGGCCGCGACCGCATTCATGGTCGCCTCGATGCCCTGTCCCTTGCGGTCGAGGCTGACCACCAACGCTTCGCGCTCGCCGAGGATGCCGCGGATCGCGCGCCCGTAGGCGCCAGCGGGACCGTGTTCGACGAATACGCGAACGCCATCGTTCCACGCGGCCAGGACCGCGGGGCGCAAGTCGAGCGTGCGGTCGGCCTGTTCGAGGATTGCGCGCGCGCAGGTTTCGGTGTCGGGCGTGTATGCGCGGCCGAACGCGTTCGAATACACGCGACCGGCGGGCACTTTCGTCGAACGACGATGCAGCTGCAACCAGGCGTCGGCGACCTCATCGAGCTCCGGCACGTGCACGGCGAGCGGATAGACCAGGCGCAGGCAGCGGCTCTCGCCGATGCGCGCGACGACCGCCGCGCAACCATCTTCGTCGCCCGCGACGAGGCAATCCTGTTCGCCGTTGATGATCGCGATGTGTACGCGCGGCAAGTCCGCGAGTGCCGCCTGCACTTCGGCAAGCGGCGCGAGTACGGTCCAGCTCGCCCAGCGCACGGGGCGGTTCCACGCGCGAGCAACGGCAGCGAATTCGCCGCCGAGTTCATGGGTGACCAGACCCGATCGTTCCATCGCATCCATCAGAGCGTCGGGATCGTTCCACGCGCCCGATGCGATCAGCGCATTCGTTTCGCCGGAGGAATAGCCGAGCCACGCGTCCGCGCGCAGCCCGAGCAGGCCCTGGCTGAGTTCCAGGTGCAGTTGCGACAGCGCCGAGGCGCCCCAGAGCTGTTCCAGCGCGCTCGGTTGCAGCGACGGGTCGCCGAACGCCCAGGCGAGCGCCGATGGCAGGCGCTTGCTGCGTTTGGAAAGATGGTCGCGCAATTGCGGAAAATGCCGCAGCAATGCGCGGCCCATGCCGTGGTACGACGCGCCTGCACCGGCAAATGCGAAAGCCAGCTCGCCGATGATCGGACGTTCGCGGAAATGCACACCGGCGCCGGCAGGCGCGCCGCGCTGCAGGTGCGCGAGCGCGCGATCGCGTACGTTGTCGAACAGCGCATCCTCGGCGACGAGGATCAATCGCGCGGGACCGTCGAGGCTTTCGCATCCGGCCTCGAGTGCGGCGATGACCGCAGTCTTGTCGGCGCCTGCAAAACAACGCAGCCGCGCGGAAGGTGCAACAGCGCACCCAGCCATGTTCATCGCGGAGGAAAGCAGCAGGCCATCGCCATCGGCGAGGCGAACCTCTGCTTGCTGCGACGCGTCGAGGCGTGGCTCGCCATCCAGGCCACAGCCTTCCCGCAGGTACAACGCCGCCGCCGCGATGTGCACGAGTCCGCTCGCGGCGAAGGACGTGCCGACCCGCGCTGCAAGATCGGTGCAATCCTCGCCGCTGCCGAACTTCAGGCCAACCTGCGCTCCTGCATCCGCTGCGTCATCGATGGCGAAATGCGCATGGATGCGGTCGCCATCGCGCTCTGCATCGGCGAGTCGTTTGAGCACGAAGCTGATCGCGGCATCGCCGGGCTTCCGAGAGCTCGCGCTGCGGTGCACCGGCTCGCAGCTCAGGTCGACCGCGCCGACCAATGCCGCGTCGATCTCGCCGCGCGCGAGGGCGCGTGCGGCGATGCGTAGAGCGACCTGGCCGGACGCCTCGCCAGCCTGCACCGTGAAGGCTGGCCCGGCGAAATCGAATTGCGATCCCAGCCGGTTGGCGGGAATGTTCGGCATGCTGCCGACCACTGCAGCGGCTTCAAGCGCAGGCACGACCGATGCACGCGCCGCCGCCAGCCACGCAGCATCGACGCCAGGCTGCGCCAGCCGCCAACGCGTGCCATAACGCGCAACTTCCGGATCCGGCTCCATGCCGATGAAGACGCCGGTGCGTTCGCGCGGCAGCAGGCCGGTTTCCGCGAGCGCCTCGCGGCTGGTCTGCAGGATCGCGAGTTGTTGCGGCAGTGCCTGCGCGAGGTCGCGCGGCGGGAAACGCAGGCCTTCGAGATCGAGTTCGATGTCCGCCATCCGGCCTTCGCCGTTCGCATCGAGCAGGCTGCGTCCCGAGAACAATGCATCGCGGAAATCGTCGCGACTGCCGGCGCCCGCAACGATGGCGCCGATGCCGACGATGGCGATCCGCGCCGACGTTGTTTCGACAGGAGTATCGTCGATGCCTGGCGCGTCCCCGGAAACGATCAGGTGCGCGTTGTTGCCGCCGAATCCGAAGGCGGAAATCGCAGCGATGCGCGGCGTGTCCGCTGGCCATGCTTCAAGCTGGTCGAGGACGCGGAACGGGCGGTCGGCAAGCGCAGGCGTCGGCTCGTCGGCATGCAAGGTCGGGGGACGTTGGCCGGCGCGCATCGCTTCGAGCAACTTGATCAGTCCGGCAGCGCCGGCCGTCGTGATCAGGTGGCCGAGGTTGGATTTCAGCGAACCGATCGGCACTGCGCCGCAACCGGCGAAGACCGCAGCCGTGCTCGCAAGCTCGGTCGCATCGCCGACGGGCGTGCCGGTCGCGTGGCACTCGAGCAGTGAGATCCGCTCGGGCCCGAATCCGGCCGAAGCGTAGGCCGCGCGCATCGCGCGCTGCTGGCCTTCCTCTGCCGGCGCGAGCAGGCCCTTGCCGCGCCCGTCGTTGGAAAGCCCGATGCCGCGAATGACGCCGTGGATGATGTCGCCGTCGCGACGCGCATCGGCGAGCCGCTTGAGCGCGACGAAAGCAGCGCCTTCCGCGGGCACCAGGCCATCGGCATCGCGATGGAACGGACGCGAGCGACCGCTGCGGCTGAGCGCGCCGAGCGCACAGAAACCAACGTGCAGGAACAGGTCGTCCGCACCCTGGACCGCGCCGGCGAGCATGAGGTCGGCCGAGCCTTCCTGCAGGCGGTCGCAGGCCAGCTTGATCGCATAGAGCGAACTCGCGCAGGCCGCATCGATGCAATGGCTGCCTGCATCGAGGTCGAGCGCGCGCCGGAGGATGTCCGCGGTGCCGGCGCTCATGTAGCGGTTGCGCGGATCCCCTGCGCTTGCGCCGGTCCACACGCCTTGTGCGTAGGCCGCCATGCCTGCGGACGGGAAACCGAGGTTGCCGAACACCGCGCCAGTGCGCATGCCAGCGGCATTCTTGGATTCGCGCCGGGCTTCGCGAGCGCAATGCAGCGTCCACGCGACCAGCGGATCGAGGCCCTCGAGTTCGCGCGCGTCGATCGCAAACCCCGCTGGATCCCAAACCTCCGCGAAGCCACTGACGTAGCCGCCACGGTCCGACCACGCGCGATCGGCATCGGCGCGATCGGGCGAACACAGCGCCTGTGCCGGATCGATTTTCCAGCGTCCTGTCGGAGCGGGCCCGATCAGGTCGCGACCCTCCGCGACTGCCTGCCAGAGTTGCTCCGGGCTCAGCGCGCCAGGCAACACGCAAGCGCGCCCGACGATTGCGATTGGCGCGAAACGCATGGGTCAGGCCTGGTTTGGCGCGGGAGCGTTCAGCGCATGGTTGTGTACGCCGAGCAATTCAGCGACGCGTCGGCCACGGTCGTTGGTGAACACGATGTCGGTGGTGACCGACGAAGGCCCGAGCTTGCGCCGGAACGCCGTTGCGTTGAGCAGGCCGGCGCTCGGCGATGCGCCGAACGTGCGGATCGCGTCGATGCCGGTGGGCAGGTTCGGTCCGCCGAGCATGCGCTGTCCGAACAGCACGGCCATCTGCAGGCCGGCATCGAGCGCGGCTACGTCAAGTTGCCAGCTTTCGCCGTTCCAGCCCGCATGCGAAACGCCGCTCAGCGTGGCGGCGATGCCCTGGTCGCTGATGCCGTCGAGTCGGTCGATCAGTTCGAAAGCGCCGCGATGGAACAGCAGGTTCTGGTACAGCGGTTCGCCACGCCATGGCTCGAGCGCGAGCGCATCCATCGGCTGGTCGGAATGGTTCGGCTCGGGCAGCAATTCGATGCGCGCGCTGTAGTTCGCATGTCCCTTCGCGTCGCGGATCAGCATCTGCATCTGCACGCCGCGCTCGCTCGGCAGCGGCGATGCCTGGATCGTGAGGCGGTCGCCGCCATTCTCGAATCCACCGAGGCGGATGCCCTTGAGCACCTTGATCTCGTGCAGCGCCGCCTGTGGCAGGCCGGGACGGAAGCTGCGCGCAGCGCGCGACAGCCATTCGGCGGCAAGCACCAACGGCAGCACCGGCTGGCCGTTGATCGCGTGGCCTTCGAGGTAGGCATGGCTCGCGCGCGCGACCGTGATCTCGAGTTCCTGCACGCGCTCGCTGGCGCCTTCCGACAGCAGGGCTTCCGGCCTTGGCTCGCCGCCGAGCACGAGTTCGACCTGTCCGCGTTGTGCGGCAGAAAGCTCGTCGACGAACATGCGCGCGCCGTCGGCGAGCGGAATCATCGGCACGCCCAACGCCGCGAAGCGCTCGCGCAGGTGCGGCGTCACCATGCCTCCTTCCCACGGACCCCAGCCGAACGATTTCGCAACGAGTCCAGGACGCCGGCGCGACTCGGCCCATGCGACCTTCGCGAGGATTTCATTCGCCATCGCATAGTCTGACTGGCCGACGTTCCCGCAGCGCGCCGACACCGAAGAGAACACGCAAAGCAGCTTCAGCGGATCGTCCTGGGTTGCGGCAAGCAGCGCGCGCAGTCCTTCGATCTTGGTGCCGAACACATGGTCGAATTGGGCGTCGGTCTTTTCGCCGATGCGCTTGTCGGCGAGAACGCCGGCGGCGTGCACGATTCCGGCGATCGGGCCCCACTCTCGGCGAACGCGCGCGAGCATTGCTTCCAGCGCGATTCCGCCTGCGACATCGACGGCCTCGTAACGCGCTTCCGCACCTGTCTGAGCGATGGCGGCGAGGGTGCTGCGGATCTCGCGGTTTGCCTGGACTTCGCGCACATTGGCGAGCAGTTCGGCAGGTGTCGGGGACATGCCATGCGCGCGCGCCTGCTCGAGCAGCACGCGCTTGAGTCCGGCATCGTCGGCG
>JBBQHA010000112.1:0-10766 GCA_038323475.1 Lysobacterales bacterium | reverse complement strand
GTGGCAACTGAAGGTGTTCTTCCTCGCCTGCGTGATCGTCGCGGCGGTCTATGGCGCGGTCAGCGTCAAGCGCAGCATCCTGTTCGTGCAGGGAGGGCCAGCGATTCTGGCGATGGCTGCGGTGTTGATGGTGGGGTGATGGCGACACTCCCGGTGGTTGCGGAGCGCAGGACTCACATCTCGTCGTTGGGCTCCAGCGCCGCGCTCTCCACCGGCACCTCCGGAACCCTCGCGGCATGACGCGCGTACCCGCTCCACAACACCCACGAAATCGCGCTGAACCCGGCCGCGGTCAGCGCCAGGTGCAGGCCGCTGTGCGCAACCAGCGGCGACACCACGCCGGCGACGATCGCGTTGAGCACAAGGCCGATGAAAGCCTGCGCCGATGACGCGCCGCCGCGCTGGCGCGGATACATGTCGAGCAGCGCGAGGGTCAGGATCGGGAACACCAGGGCGACACCGAACGCGGTCGCCATCGTCGGCAGCACCGCGAGCGGCAGCAGCACAGGCACGCCGAACAGGCTGAACGCGATCGGATGCAGGTTCGGCGCGAACGCGTTGAAGACGATGTTGACTGTCGCGGTCGCACCGCTGATCGCGCAGCCGAGGTTCGCCATGCGCAGGCCGCTGACGCGCCCGGCCATGCGCCCCGACAGGAACGCGCCGAGCATCATGCCGCCGATGGTCGGCGCGAAGAACCAGACGAACTGGCGCTCGTTCAGACCCATCAGGTCGAGCACGAACACCGGCGCGGACGCGATGTACAGGAACAACGCGTTGAAGTTCATCGACCCGGCGATCGCGAGCCGCACGAAGTTCCTGTTGCCGAGCATCGCGCCGTAGGTCTGCAGCAGGGTCGAAGGCCGGAACGGCGTGCGCTCACCGGCCGGATGCGTTTCCGGCAGCGCAATCAGTGTGGTCGTCCACAACACGACCGCGAACAACACGAGGAACCAGAAGATCGCGTGCCAGCCGGCGCCGCCGAGCAGCCAGCCGCCGATCACCGGCGCGATCGCGGGTGCGATGCTGAAGATCATCGAGACGTTGCTCATCATCCGCTGCGCGTCGTCGCCGTGCAGGCAGTCGCGGATCACCGCGCGGCCGACGATCAGGCCGACGCCCGCCGACAACCCCTGCAGCGCGCGGAACGCGAGCAGTTGCATGATCGTCGTCGACAACGCGCAACCGACCGATGCCACCGCGAACACCGCGAGCCCGCCGAGGATCACGCGGCGGCGCCCGTACGCGTCCGACATCGCGCCGTGGAACAGCGACGTGCTCGCGTATGCGACGAGGTAGATGCTGATCGTCTGCTGCATCAGCCACGGGCTGACCGCAAGATCGGCGGCGATCACCCGGAACGCGGGGAAAATCGTGTCGATCGAGAACGGACCGAACATCGCCAGGCCGCCCAGCAGGAAGGCCAGCCGGGCGCGGGAAACGGAAAGATCGGGACGCATCGGAGAGCCAGCGGTGCTTTGTGCCAGCATAGCAGCGACTCGACTTGCGGCAATGGTGGGAGGGCCCTCCGGGCCCGAGCGTGACCGCTCCAAGAGTCGAACATTCGCGGCTGGAAGCCGCTCCCACATCCGGCGGGTCGAGGTACGGCTGCTCGTCACTCGCCTTGAAGCACTGGCAATCATCCTCCATCTCTTCCCAATGACCGATCCCTCCACGACGAACACCACCGGCGACGCACCCGTCGCCCGCCCTGCCCGCGCCCGCAGCGAATCGCAGGTCGTGCGCGAACTGCTGCCGTTCCTGAAGCCGTATTGGGGGCGGATCACACTCGCGCTCGCGATGGTGCTGATCGGCAAGTTCGCGAACCTGGTCGTGCCGCTGGTGCTCAAGCGCCTCGTCGACGGACTTGGCATGCGGCCGACATTGCTGGTCCTGCCGGTCGCCCTGCTGATCGCCTATGGCGCATCGCGCCTGGCGGTGACCCTGTTCACCGAATTGCGCCAGGTCGTGTTCGCGCGGGTGATGGCGCGGGTGTCGCGGCGGGTGACCTTGCAGGTGTTCCGCCACCTGCACGCGCTGTCGCTGCGCTTCCACCTCGCGCGGCGCACCGGCGGCGTCGCGCGCGATGTCGAACGCGGCGGCAGCGCGATCTCCGACCTGCTCGACTGGACCCTGTACACGATCCTGCCGACGATCATCGAAGTCGCGATGGTCACCGGCGTGCTGGTATGGAAGTACGACTGGGGCTTCGCCGGGATCACCCTGATCACCCTGGTCGCTTACACCGTCTTCACGTTCTCGATCACCGAATGGCGCACGCGTTATTACCGTGCGTCCGTCGAGGCCGACACCCGCGCGAACGAGCGCGCGGTGGATTCGCTGCTGAACTACGAAACCGTGAAGTACTTCGGCAACGAGGAACACGAAGCGCGGCGCTACGACGAGAACCTGATCCACCTCGAGAACGCGAGCGTGAAGAGCCGCAAGACGCTCGCGGTGCTGAACCTCGGCCAGAGCGCGATCGTCGCGATCGGCGTCACCGCGATGATGTGGCGCGCGGCGGCTGGCGTGGTCGACGGCAGGATGACCGTCGGCGACATGGTCCTCGTCAACGCCTACCTGCTGCAGTTGTCCGCACCGCTGAACCTGCTCGGCATGATGTACCGCGAGGTCAAGGCCGCGTTCACCAATCTCGAACGGCTGTTCGGCCTGCTCGACGAACGCCAGGACGTGCAGGACCGCCCCGATGCGAAGCCGCTCGCAGTGCGCCGGCCCCGCGTCGCGTTCGACAACGTGCGCTTCGGATACGACCCGCGCCGTACGATCCTGCAGGATGTCAGCTTCACGATTCCGCCAGGCGGCACCGTCGCGGTGGTCGGCCATTCGGGATCGGGCAAGTCCACGCTCGCACGCCTGCTGTACCGCTTCTACGACGTGGATGCGGGCCACATCACCATCGACGACGACGCCGGCGCGGCGCACGACATCCGCGACTACACCCAGGCTTCGGTGCGCGGCGCGATCGCGATCGTCCCGCAGGACACGGTGCTGTTCAACGACACGATCTACTACAACATTCTCTACGGCCGGCCGGATGCGACGCGCGAGGAAGTCGAAGGCGTCGCGCGCGCCGCGCACATCCACGACCTGATCGTTTCGTTGCCGGACGGGTACGAATCCGAAGTCGGCGAACGCGGCCTGAAATTGTCCGGCGGCGAGAAGCAGCGCGTCGCGATCGCGCGCGCGCTGCTGAAGAACCCGGCGATCCTGATCTTCGACGAAGCGACCTCGGCGCTGGACTCGAAATCCGAACAGGCGATCCAGGCCGAACTCGACCGCATCGCGGTCGGCCGCACCACCCTGGTGATCGCGCACCGGCTTTCGACGGTGATGGGCGCGGACGAGATCCTGGTGATGGACGCCGGCCGCATCGTCGAGCGCGGCAGCCACGATGCGCTGCTTGCGCGCGACGGCGCGTATGCGCAGATGTGGCGGTTGCAGCAGCAGCGCGATGAGGATGCGCAGGGCGCTTTGGTGCAACCGGCGATCGCGGTTTCAACGACGTCCGACATCGATCGCGTCGCGGAACTGACGGCCGCGGTAGAAGAACACAAGGGAAGCGACTAGAGATCCGCTCTCCCATCGGGAGATGGGTGGCCAAGGGCCGGGCGAGGGGCAAACCGGGTTCACGTTTTCCGCCCCCTTCGCCCCTCACCCCAGCCCTCTCCCGATGGGAGCGGAGCAGGCGCCGCCTCGTTCAGAGAGGTGCTAGTGAATGCCGAGCATCGGCCCGAACAGCAGGTACAGCCCGGCAATGACGAACACGAGCATCGCGAGCCGGATCACGATGCTCACGACCTTGATGGCGATCCAGATGCCGAGCACGATCATCGCGATGCCGATCAGACTCATGGTTTTTCCGCTCTTATCGGCATTTCCAACTCCGCTCGCCCCTCATCTCGGCCGCAGCCCGGCCCAAGCCCTCGACTCGGGCGCTCGCCTCAGTGTCGCCAAAGGCTCGCAAGTGCTTCCGCTCACCCGGAAGGGAGAGGGAGCAATCAATGTCCGCCGCCCGTTGCAGCGGCCGGTCCGCCGCCGAACGGCGGCCGCGCGAACCACATCAGCACGATGATCCCGAGGAAGATCCAGCCGAGCGCGTGGAAGATCTCGTTGAAACCGATCTGCGACGCCTGGTGGACGATCATGCGCTCGACCGACGCCGCGCCGCGTTGCACGTCGCCGGATCCGATCGCGAGCACCGAGGCATACGAAGAGGGATCGTAGACCGAGATGCGCTCGGTCAACTGCGCGTGGTGGACGACGGTGCGGTTGTTCCAGACGAAGGTCGTGATCGATGCCGCGAAGCTGCCGCCGAGCGTGCGCAGGAAGGTCGCGAGCCCCGAGCCAGCGGCGATCTCGCGGCCGTCCAGGTCCGACAGCAGGATCGTCAGGATCGGCATGAAGAACAACGCCACGCCGAAGCCCATCAGCAGCTGCACGCCGGCGATCGTCGCGAACGTCACGTCGAGGTTGAATCCCGAACGCATGAAGCTCGTCATCGCCATGACAACGAACGCGATGCTCGCGATGAGGCGCAAGTCGAAGCGGCCCGCGTACTTGCCCACCAGCGGCGCGAGGAAGACCGGCAGGATCCCGAGCGGCGCGGTCGCGAAGCCCGCCCAGATCGACGTGTAACCGAGGTCGCGCTGCAGCCACAACGGGATCAGCAGGCCAACCGAGAAGAACGCCGCATACGCCACGATCAGGCCGATCGTGCCGACCGCGAAGTTGCGATGGCGGAACAGGCGCAGGTCCACCAGCGGATGTTCGTTGTCGACGAGTTCCCAGATCACGAACACCGCGAGCGAGACCGCCGCGACGATCCCGAGGATCACGATGTGCGGCGAATGGAACCAGTCGTCGTCGTTGCCGAGGTCGAGCATGATCTGCAGCGCGCCTACGCCGACCACGAGACTCGCGAGGCCGATGTAGTCCATCGGAGGCTTCTCGATCGGCTCGGGACGGCCTGCGAGCTGCGTCTTCACGACCACGCTCGCGAAGATGCCGATCGGCACGTTGATCAGGAAGATCCATTCCCAGCTGTAGTTGTCGGTGATCCAGCCGCCGAGGATCGGCCCCGCGATCGGCGCGACCACGGTGACCATCGCGAGCAGGGCGAGCGCCATGCCGCGTTTTTCGCGCGGATAGATCGACACCAGCAGGCTTTGCGTGAGCGGATACATCGGTCCCGCGACGAAGCCCTGGATCGCGCGCGCGACGACCAGCATGCCCATGCTCTGCGCGAGTCCGCACAGCAGCGACGCGACCGAGAACAGCAGCGTCGCCCACACGAACAACCGCGATTCGCCGAAGCGCTTGCTGAGCCAGCCGGTCAGCGGCAGCGCGATCGCATTGCTCACCGCGAACGAGGTGATGACCCACGTGCTCTGCGATGCGCTGGCGCCGAGATTGCCGGAGATCGTCGGCAGCGACACGTTCGCGATCGTGGTATCGAGCACCTGCATGAACGTCGCGAGCGACAGCCCGATCGTCGCCAACGCGATGCTCGGCGGTCGGAACCCGCTCGCGGTTTCGGCGGCGACTGCGGCCATGGCTTAGCGGAATGGTCGCGAAGCGACGCGATGGTCCCTCGCCCGCAAAGCGGGAGAGGGGGGGGCCGCCGGCGGAGCCGGTGGCAGGGTGAGGGAAGCCATGTCGCCGCGGGTCTTCATCATGCAGTGGATGTCGTTCGACATGGCTCTCAGCGGCTTGCGGTCGCGTGCGCGGCGGAATGCGCCGCGGATGCATGGGCGGAGCCGGCAGGCATGTTCGCTTCGATGATCTTCATCACCAGCGCATCGGCGTCCTGCAACTGGTGTTCGTAGACAGCTGTTGCCAGCAACGGTTTCCCGACCGGCTTCGTCGACAGCAACTCGCCATCCTGCCCGTGCAGGTTCACGTCCACGCTCATCGACAGGCCGATGCGCAGCGGATGCTTGCGGACCTCGCCGGAATCCAGCGCGATGCGCACCGGCAGGCGCTGCACGATCTTGATCCAGTTGCCGCTCGCGTTCTGCGCGGGCAGCAGCGCGAACGCGCTACCCGTTCCGATGCCGAGGTTGGCGATGCGGCCACTGTAATCGACTCCGCTGCCGTAGATGTCCGCGTGCAACTCGACCGGTTGGCCGATGCGCATGTGCTTGAGCTGGGTTTCCTTGAAATTCGCATCGACCCAGACCTGCTCCAGCGGCACCACCGCCATCAGCGCCGCGCCGGGTTGCACCCGCTGGCCGAGTTGCACCGAACGGCGCGCGACGTAACCGGTCACCGGCGCAACGATCTGCGCACGCGCGTTGTTGAGGTATGCCTGCCGCAGTTGCGCGGCGGCGGCCTGGACGTCGGGCTGGGTCGCGATGCCGGCGTTGTCCACCAGTGCGCTGTCGCTCGCGAGCTTCTGCGAAGAGACATTCAGCGCCTCTTCGGCGGCGGACAGCTGGTCGCGCGCATGCGCGAGTTCCTCTGCCGAAATCGCGCCCGTTCCTGCGAGGCTCTGCCGGCGCGCGTAGTCGGCGCGTGCGCGTGCGACGTCGATGCGGCGATTGGCGAGCAGCGCCTGCGAGCTGTCGATGCCGTTGTAGAGGCCGCGCACCTGGCGCACGGTGCGCGCGAGGCTCGCCTCGGCCTGCGCAAGCGTCGCCTGGCTGTCGCTCGCATCGAGTTGGACGAGCATCTGGCCTTCGTGCACCAGGCTGCCGTCGTCGGCGCCGATGCTGACCACGGTGCCCGGCACCATCGGCGTGATCTGCACGATGTTGCCGCCGACATAGGCGTCGTCGGTGCTTTCGTTCCAGCGCCCGACCATGAAGTACCACAGCGTCCAGGCGATCACGCCCAGCACGACGGCCAGCAACAGGAGGCGCAGCATCATTCCGCGCCGGCTGGCTGGCCTGCCCGAAGGCACGTTTGCGGCGATTGGTGCGGGTGCGGGTGTGCTCATGGCGGTGCTTCCGGCTGATGCGATATGAATGGGTTCAGCGTGCGGGTGTCGCGGCGTTCGTCGAAGTTGGCAAAGGCTGCGATCGGGGCAATGGCGCGTCGGGCTGGAACCCTCCGCCCAAGGCCTGTACCAGCCGCACCGATGCGATCGCGCGCTGCGCATGCAGGTCGGCCAGTCCCTGCTGCGCGCGCAACAGCGGCTGCTGCACGGACAGCACGTCGAGGTAGGCGGAGACGCCGCTGCGATAGCGCTTCTGGCCGAGGTCGTAGGCCGACAGCGCGGCGTCGAGCGCCTGCTGCTGGGTCGCGACCTGGACATCGATCGCACGCAGGGTGATGACCTGCTCGGCGACCTGGTGCAGCGCATCCACGAGGGTCTGGTCGTACAGCGCGACCGCGACGTCGTAGCTCGCATCGCGCTCGGCCAGGCTCGAGCGCAACCGGCCGCCGTCGAAGATCGGCATCGAGATCGCCGGGCCGACCTGCATGTACCGCGATGGCAGGGTGAACAGGTCGCTGAGGCCCATCGACGCCAGGCCGACGGCGGCGCTGAGGTTGACGCTCGGATAGAACTGCGCCTTCGCCGCCTTGATCCCGCGTTCCGCAGCTTCGACGCGCCAGCGTGCGGCGACGATATCGGGCCGGCGTGCGAGCAGGTCGCTCGGCAGGTCGGACGGCAGCTCCAGCGCGGCGACGGTCAATGGCTGCGGGCGCGCGATCTGCAGGCCGCGATCCGGGCCCTGCCCGACCAGCGCGGCGAGCATCGCGCGGATCAGCGCGGCCTGTTCCTGCGCAGCTTCGACCCCGCGCTGCGCGGCCGCGACCGCTGCATCGGCCTGGCGCAACTGGATGCTGTTGTCGATGCCGGCCTTCACACGTTGCGCGCTCAGCTTCTGGGTGTTGCGCGAACGCTCGAGTTCGCCGTGCGCGAGATCGGTGAGAGCCGACGCATGCGCGAGTTCGACATAGGCCTGCGCGATGTTGGTCGAAAGCCCAAGCCGCGCGGCTTGCGCATCGACCTGGGCGGCATGCGCCTGGTCGACAGCGGCTTCCCACGTGGCACGCTTGCCGCCCCAGAGGTCCGGAGCGTAGCCGACGCTGAGGCTGAGCAGGTCGACGCCGAGGTAGTGACCGCCGAACGGTTCCGGCGCGACCGTCGCCGGGATGCGGATCCCCGAATATTCGGCCTGCGCGTTCACCTTCGCCTTGCGCGCGGCGTCCTGCCCTCCTGCCTGCGCCAGCGCGAGGCGGACGCGGGCGTCAGCGGCGGCAAGCGTCGGACTTCCTGCAAGCGCTTCGTCGATCAGGGCGTCGAGTTGCGGGTCGCCGAGCGCTTTCCACCAGTCCGAACGCGGCCACGCGGCCGGCGTCAATGCCACTCCGGCGAGGCTGCGCTGGGTGGCGAGACGATCCGGTTCTGCCGGCGCCCCCTGCGGCTGCAGGCCGTGCATGCTCGCGCAGCCTGCCAACAGGGCGGCCAGCAGCGTGCTGACGGCGAGACTGGTCCTGGACGGATTCATGGCGATGCCGTGGCTGTGGTCTGCATGGATCGGATTCAAAGCGATGCGTGGACGCGTTCGAGCAGCGCCACGAAGTGATTGCGCTCGGCCGGAGCCAGGTTGCGCAGCGCATATTCGGCGATACGTTCTCCGCAGGCGCGCAACTCGTGGGAAAGGGCGAGGCCGGCGTCGGTCAACTCGATCCGCAGGGTGCGGCGGTCCTCGGCATGCGGCGTGCGCCGCAGGTAGCCCATCTGCTCCAGGCGATCGAGCAGCCGCGTCATCGCACCGGGGTTGTGGTCGACCGCCCGCGCGAGGTCGATCGCCGACATCGGCCCAAGCACGTCGAGTTTGCGCAGCACGAGGAACTGGCTGAGGTTGATCGGATAACCGCTCTCGGCCAGATCCTCCTCCAGGCGCCGGGCAAGTCCGTCACGGACTTGCCGGACCAGCAGGCAGATATTGACCGCAGGCGAATAGGCGGCAGTGCAGTCGGCGGGATCAGCGGGCTGGTTCATGGGCGGTCATTTTAATGCCGAGAAAATGATTGTCAAGGCAATTGATAACACGGCGTTGATTGTCGCAGGTGCTGTTGCCGCGGCGCTCTTTGTACCGGGACCTGCATTGGCCTCCCCGCCCGCAAGCCGCGCCCCGTATCATCGACAACCTGCGCCAGACGACCCCCGAGTGCCCGATGACCGCCCCGACCCGAGCCAGTTTCCACGGATTCGAGCAAGTCCCGCTGCGCGAATACGCCGAGCGCGCCTACCTCGACTACTCGATGTACGTGGTCCTCGACCGCGCGCTGCCCTTCCTCGGCGACGGCCTCAAGCCGGTCCAGCGCCGGATCATCTTCGCGATGAGCGAGCTCGGACTGAGCGCCGCGTCGAAGCCGAAGAAGGCCGCGCGCACCGTCGGCGACGTGATCGGCAAATACCATCCGCACGGCGATTCGGCCTGCTACGAAGCGCTGGTGCTGATGGCGCAGCCGTTCTCGTACCGCTATCCGCTGATCGAGGGCCAGGGCAATTTCGGTTCCAGCGACGATCCGAAATCGTTCGCCGCGATGCGCTACACCGAGGCCAAGCTCACCCCGATCGCGGAAGTCCTGCTCGGCGAACTCGGCCACGGCACCGTGGACTGGGTGCCGAACTTCGACGGCACCCTGCAGGAACCGAGTTGGTTACCCGCACGCCTGCCGCACCTGCTGCTCAACGGCACCACCGGCATCGCGGTCGGCATGGCGACCGACGTACCGCCGCACAACCTCAACGAAATCGTCAGCGCATGCGTGCGATTGCTCGATGATCCCGATGCTTCAGTGCGCGACCTGTGCGAGCACGTGCTCGGCCCGGATTACCCGACCGAAGCGGAGATCATCACGCCGCGCGCCGACCTGCGCACGATGTACGAAACCGGCGGAGGCAGCGTGCGCGCGCGCGGCGTGTACACGCGCGAAGGCAACAACATCGTGATCACCGCGCTGCCGTACCAGGTCTCGCCGAGCAAGGTGATCGAGCAGATCGCGCAGCAGATGCGCGCCAAGAAACTGCCGTGGCTCGACGACATCCGCGACGAATCCGACCACGCGAATCCGACCCGCATCGTGCTGATCCCGCGCTCGAACCGCGTCGATGTCGACGGCCTGATGGGCCACCTGTTCGCGACCACCGACCTCGAGCGCAGCTACCGCGTCAACCTCAATATCATCGGCCTCGATGGCCGGCCGCAGGTCAAGAACCTCAAGAACCTGCTCGGCGAATGGCTGGAGTTCCGCACCCGCACCGTGCGCCGCAGGCTCGAACACCGGCTCGCGAAGGTCGAGCGTCGCCTGCACCTGCTCGAAGGCCTGCTGGTCGCGTTCCTCAACCTCGACGAGGTCATCCGCATCATCCGCCAGGAGGACGAGCCCAAGCCCGTCCTGATGCAGCGCTTCTACCTGGACGACGAGCAGGCCGACTACATCCTCGACACCAAGCTCAGGCAGCTCGCGCGACTCGAGGAGATGAAGATCCGCGGCGAGCAGGACGATCTCGCGAAGGAGCGCACGACGATCCAGAACACCCTGGGTTCCGGCGCGCGGCTCAAGAAACTGATCAAGGACGAACTCCTCGCCGACGCGAAAAAGTTCGGCGACGCACGCCGTTCGCCATTGATCGCGCGCAGTGCGGCGCAGGCGATTTCGGAAACCGAACTGGTGGCCAGCGAGCCGGTCACCGTCGTGCTGTCGGAAAAAGGCTGGGTGCGCGCGGCCAAGGGCCACGACGTCAATGCGGCCGAGCTCAGTTATCGCGACGGCGACCGCCTGCT
>JBBQHA010000111.1:0-10854 GCA_038323475.1 Lysobacterales bacterium | reverse complement strand
TTGCTACGCAGAAGTTCGTCGTGCACCTCGCGCACGGTGGCAGGCGCATTGCGGCTCCACAGCACGCGCAGGATCGCCAATTCACCTTCGGTTGGATTCGGGCCAGAGATAAATGGACACTCCCCTGAACTTTCTACGGCGATATTAGTACTACGCCATTAGTAGGTAGTCAAATCACGTCTGCCAGCAAGCTCGGGGATGAGGCACCGAATTGGCGCACGCGATGTTCAGATCACACGATCTGGACTGGTTCCTGGGGCACTTCGTGCGTCGGTTCGGACCGGATCTCACGCAAACAGAAAATGCTTTGACGTTGCTGGCTTTCCCGAAGCCAGCCATTCGCCAATGTCTGAAAAGGGTCGACTGCGGCGATTACAGCCAGCGCGCTGATCTTGGATTGCGGGAACTGTGATCAGATCCTTGCAGTGCCCTCAGGTCACAGGCAATTGCCATCCTTGAAATCGCGCAAGCAGGGTGTTCCCTGGCATCCTGCCTGGAAAACGGCCGTGCCATCGGTTGGGTGTTGTAGATTGGATGGCAGGGATAAGCTGCGCATCTCCTGAGGCAACATCAAGAGAGAACCGAAGATGACACTGAGCAAATGGACTATCGCCGCACTGACCCTGGCGGTCGCCCTTCCCTTGGCCGCGCACGCGCAAGTCGCAGTGGAGGCGAGCAAGAATCAGGATGCGTTTCTGAAGAGCTCCGATCCGCATCTGGCGGCAAACAAGCGGCTCGTCTACGATTTCTGGCGCTCGGTGTTGGAAGGCGGCCACCTGGAACTGACGGACAAGTATCTGGACGAGGGATACATTCAGCACAATCCGGGCGTTCCGACCGGGCGCTCGGGCTTCGTAAAGTTTTTCTCGGCGTTCTCCAAGGCTGCGCCCATTGATGCGCATATCAAGGCGCCGTTGGTATCGATCGTGGCCGAACGCGACATGGTCGTACTGAGCTTCGTGCGCCAGTTGCCCGATCCGAAGGATGCGAAGAAGACTTACACGACGACGGCGTTCGACATGTTCCGCGTCGAGAACGGCAAGATCGCCGAGCATTGGGACACGGAGACGAAGTAAGGGATGCATCGTCTGGCGCCTGTCCTGGCATTCGGCTCCGCGTCATTGTCAGCGGATCGAGGGCGGTCGCGCTGGAGCTGGGCTTCTACAGAGCCGCCGTTCGCGAATGTCTGAAAAGGGTCGGAAGCGGCCTGAACGAGACCATCCGGATTTCAGTCGTGGCAATGCCCACTCTCGCAACACGTACACTGATCGCATGACAACGCCCCGAGTCACCAACCTCGTCCTGCATCGCGCTTCGCATGCGCTCGAAGTCGCGTTCGACAGCGGCGAAACGTTCCGCCTGCCCTGCGAATACCTGCGCGTGGAATCGCCGAGCGCCGAGGTGCAGGGTCATGGACCCGGGCAGAAAGTGCTCGTCGCCGGCAAGCGCGACGTCAACATAGCCGCGATCGAACCGGTGGGCCATTACGGCGTGCTGCTGCGCTTCGACGACGGCCACGCGAGCGGCATCTTCAGCTGGACGACGCTGTACACGCTCGGCCGCGAGCAGGACACGCGCTGGGCGAACTATCTTGCCGCGCTGGAAGCGGCGAACGCGTCGCGCTGATCGCCTGGCTGCGGGTCTATGCCGTTGGCGTTTTGCGGAACGCGATCAGGAACAACGCCGCGAAGACAAGATCGACGCTGCCGAACGCGAGCATCTGTGTCGCGGCGCGGCCTTGCAGGTACAGCGCAATCGCCGCAGCGCCGAAGCCGATCTTTTCGAGCGCCCCGGGCAGCATTGCGAGCCGGTAGCGGACCGGATCACGCGCGATGAAGTAGAACATCACCTGCCAGGCGAGCGCGACGCCGAGGAAGCCGTAGTAGTACTCGGGGTGGTTGATCGCCGGTGGGAAATCGCGGCCGTTCTTCGCTTCCATGAAGTATTGAGGAATCAGTCCGACCGCGCCGTAGATGGCGGCGATCACGAACAGGCGTTTGGCGAATTTCATGTCGACTCCCCTGCGGCCGATGCCGCGACCCCGACATCATTGAACGCGCAAGGTGAAGGCTGAATCAAGGTCTGTTTGAAACGAGGCCGATTCGAAGCGGGGCCCGACGACGGGCCGCCGTTGCTGCGGTCATCACTCCTGCTCGAACTGCGCGATCTCGTCGAGACAGGCCTGCGCCTTGTTGATCCCGCGTCCCGCGGCCCCGTCTTCGAGCCGTTTCGCGAGCCGCGGGCGTTTGCCGGCCCAACGCAGGAACACCCAGGTGGCCAGCATTCCCGCGACGCCAGCAGCGACGTTGATCCAGACCACCGACGGTGCACGCTGGTAGAAGTCCACGCCCAGGTATCCGAACAGCACCATCAGGAATGGCACCCAGAGCACCCACCACGGCAGGCCGACCGCCATCCCGCCGTACACGTAGACCTTGCGCAACTGCGCGAGCTGGCGCTGGATCGTCAGCACCGGCGCGGAATAGTCGATGCGCGCGATCAGCGTCTCCATCAGCACGCCCAGCGCGATCATCGAAATGCCGGCCGCATGCACGATCAAGCCCGCGATCAGCAGGTGCGGAATCGCGCGATGGTCGACCCAGAAGCTTCCGCCCCAGATCGCGACCAGCGCGCCGATCGCGATCTGGATCGCCTGGCCCCACGCGAGCGGACGCAGACCACGCCGCAGCCTGTCGAGCTTGTCGTTCTTGAACATGTGCAGGTTCAGCGCGGCCTGCGCGTCGAGGCGCTGGTTCAGCGTCTGCCATGCGGCCTTCATGTCGTCGAGTTCCATTGCGTTGCTCCCGTTCATTGTTCGGTCCCTGCGATGCCTGTGCGGATACGCTGCTTCAGGCGGTTGATCTTGGTGGCGACATTGGTCTCGGTGATGCCGAGCACCTCGGCGATGTCGCGGTAGCTGCGGTCTTCGAGGTAGAGCAGCATCAGCGCGCGGTTGAGTGCGTCGAGCTGGTCGATGAAGGCGTGCAGGGCGCGCACGCGCTCGTCGGGTTCGTTGATCGTCGCGCTGTCGTCGGCGACACCGAGTGCGTCCTCGTCCAGCGGAACCGCATGCCGCTCGTGATGCCCGGCGCTGCGTGCCTGCGAAATCGCAACGTTCAGCGCGATGCGGTACATCCAGGTCGAGAACGATCGCGCCGGGTCGTAGCTGCCGAACGATCGCCATGCCTGCACGCAGATTTCCTGGGCGAGGTCGCGGCGGTCCTCGGCGTTGCGGCAATACATGCCGGCGACCTTGAACACGATTTTCTCGTGTTGCGCGAGCAGCGCCTGGAACCGGTCTCGCGACGCGTTCATCGTGACTCCCATCGTTGCTGCCTGCACCTGCACTCTCCCGAATCCTGCGCTACACCCCATGATTCGCGCGAGGCCGGGAAAAATCACACGGGGAACGGGGAACGAAGGCGAGGCGGGGAATTGCATGGATATTGAAGCAAGGCAGGAGCGCCGGGCATGCTGTTCCCTGTTCCCTGTTCCCTGTTCCCTGTTCCCTGTTCCCTGTTCCCCAACCTCAGCCGGTAAAGAAATACCTGCACAGGTGGAAGAACACCGGCGCGGCGAAGCTCACCGAATCGAACCGGTCGAGCATGCCGCCGTGGCCTTCGATCATCGAACCCCAGTCCTTCGCGCCGAGGCTGCGCTTGGCCGCTGACAGAGACAAGCCGCCGAAGAAGCCGGTGAGCACGATCACCGCCGACATGCCGCAGGCCTGCAGCGGCGTGAACGGGGTGATCTGCCAGAGCGCGGTGCCGACGCCGATCGCGCCGAGTCCCCCGCCGACGAAACCCTCGACGGTCTTCGACGGGCTTACCCGCGGCGCAATCGGGTGCTTGCCGAACAACTTGCCGAACACGTACTGGAGGACGTCGCTGATCTGCACGACCAGCAGCAGGTAGATCATCAGCAGCAGGTTCTGGCCGCCATCGCCATGCAGCTTGAGCAGCAGCAGCGCAGGCACGTAGCTGATGCAATACACGGTGATCAGCACGCCCCACTGGATCTTGGTGACGCGCTCGAGGAAGCCTTCGGTATCGCCGGACATCGCCATGAAGATGGGCAGCGACAGGAAACCGTACACGGGCAGGAAGATCGCGAACAGGCCGTACCAGCCGTCGTAGATCAGCCAGTACTGCACCGGCAGCATGATGTAGAAGCACGCGACCAGCGACAGGTGGTCGCCGGGTCGCGTCGGCGTGAGGGTGACGAACTCGCGCAGCGCGAACACCGAGGCGATCGCGAACAGCACCACGGTCGCGGTTTGCCCGAGCAGGAAGCTCGCCGCGAGCACCGCGACCATCACCCACCACGCGCGGGTGCGCGCATTGAGGTTGTCGATCGTCGCACTGCCGCCGCGCGGGGCGGCACGCATCTGCAACGCCCAGCCGATCAGCGATGCAACGACGAGCAGCGCCGCGATGCCGCCCATCAGCCAGTAGAATTTTTCCTGCGAGTTCATGCGAGCTCCACGATGGCTGCGCGCGCGCGTTCGAGGAAGGCCTCCTTGGCTTCATCAGCGCGGCGTTCGAGCGGTGCGCCGAAACGCACCGAACACGTCAGCGGCACCGGCAGCCAGGTGCCCTTGGGCATGCTGCGATAGAGATTGTCCAGGTAGACCGGGACCAGTTCGGCATCCGGAAAGCGAGCGGCAAGATGGAAGAGGCCGCTCTTGAACGGGCTCGGCAGTGCCTGCGCGCGGCGCGTGCCTTCGGGAAAGATGATCAGCGATTCGCCGCGATGCAGCGCCTCGTAGAGCGGTTCGAGGGGATCGCCAGCGCTCTTGTCGGCAGTGCGATCGATGAACAATGCATTGAATCCGTTCGTCGCTACGTAGGCGCGGATGCCAGTACTCCAGTAGTCCCTGGCCGCGACCGGTCGCGTCGTCGCGCGCAGCTTCGTCGGCAACGCGCTCCACAACGCCAGCGCGTCGAAGTGGCTGGTGTGGTTCGCGTAATAGATGCGCAGCGCAGGTACCGGCTTGCAGCCGAGCCAGCGCGGCTGCGCGCCGACCACCACGCGGACCATCCCCGCCAGCAGGCGCGACATCCACATGTCAGTTCTGCGCCCGCAACAGTTTCGCGATCGCCAGTGTGCGCGCGATGCAGGTCAGCAGCGAGCCGGCCGCGATCACGATGGCTGCGGCCAGCAACGCGTAGCGTTCGGGATGCCAGTGCATTTCCATCGCGCCAGCGAGACAACCGACGGTCAGTACCGCCATGCGATGGGCCTTCGCGAGCGGTCCGCGGAAGTCCTGCGCGAGCCCGAGCGATCCGCCGAACACGCGGACGTAGGCCGTGGCGACAGCGAGCAGGGCGCCGAGCCAGCCGAGCCATGGCATCCCGCAGGCGTAACCGAGCGCGACGATAAACAGCGTATCGGTCAGCCGGTCGGGAAATTCGTTGTAGATCCTGCCGAAGATCGAGGCCTTGCCGCCTTCGACCGCGACCATGCCGTCGAGCAGGTTGCAGACCAGCCGCAGCTGCACGCACACGGCGCAAAGTACGAGTCCCGCCCACGTCGGCCACCACGCCAGCGCCGCCGCGCCGATCCCGGCGAACACGATGCTCGCCATCGAGATCTGGTTCGGCGTGATCGCGGTGTGCGCGAGCATGGCGGCGACGCGACGCGCAGGGCCCGTTTCGCGCGCGGCGATCGGTCGTCGATTCAGGTCGCTGTCGGCCATGTGCGTTCCCCAACGCTGTCGTCCACCAGCATAGTACGGGTCCTGTCTTCGTCCGTTGCTCCAGAGGGAACGGCAGTCAATCCCCTCACCCTCGCGAGAGGGATGGGGTGAGGGCCGGCACGAAGCGCGGTTCGGATGTGCTCAGCAGGCCAGCTGCGCCCAGATCATGTTTGCGCATCCGATGGCGGCTCATGCACGAGTTCCAGCTTCAGCCCATCCGGGTCGGTGAAGAACACCGCGTAGTAACCCGGCGTGTAGTCGTATTCGGCTGGCGCATCGAGCACCCGCATCCCTTCGCGCTGCAGGAATTCGTGGAATGCGTCGATCGCCTCGCGCGATTCCGCATGCAAGGCAAGGTGATGGAAGCCCGTTGCATAGCGGTCGTGCGCGGCAGCGCTGCGCGCCTGATGCAGGCCGATGCTGAAACACGGGCCATGCGTGTTCAGTGCCCAACAAGGAACGTCTCCTGCGTACTCGCCGGTGCGCGCATAGCCGAGCTCGCCCAGCACCTTGTCATAGAACGCGATCGAACGCGGCAGGTCGGCGACGGTCAGGTCGAGATGGTGCGGAAATCCTCGTGGCATGTGCGCATCCGGTCGGATCGCGGCTTCGCCGCAATGGATGAAACAATACCGCTTGACCTTGCCCTTGGGACAGGCCCCAGTCTCTCCATCGATGTCCACACCCACCACCACCGCCAGGCCGTACCTGCGCATCGGCCAGATCGCCGAACGCAGCGGCGTGAGCGCGAAAGCGTTGCGTCTGTACGAGCAGCGCGGCCTGCTGAAACCCTGCGCGCATTCCGAAGCGGGCTATCGCCTGTACGGACCGGATGCGTTGCAGCGAATGATGCAGATCGTCGTGCTCAAGCGCAGCGGGTTCAGCCTCGCCGAAATCGGTCGCCTGCTTGCGCGCGATGCGTCGGCTGCGGCGAACCTGCTGGCGACGCGCATCGCGACGCTCGAACGCGACCTTGCCGATCGCAGCCAGGCGCTCGAGGCATTGCGGCGGATGGCATTGCGCGTGGGTTCGACATCGACCCTCGACCTCGATCAACTACTGGAGAGCATCCACATGGGCAACACCCTGAAACTCGACCTCAGCGAAACCGAACGCGGCGTGGTGCGGCAGCGCGCCGAACAGATCGGCAGCGGCAGCATGAACGCATTGCGCAACGCGTATCCCGAACTCGTCGCGCGGATGCGTGCGGCGATGGACGCAGGCACTCCCTCCGCGGATGCAACGGTGGTCGCGCTGGCGCGCCGTTACCGCGCGTTGGCACCGGCGATGCCTGATGTCGACCCGGTCGTGAAGGAGCGGCTCGTCGACGCACTCGGCGCGCGCACCGACGTGATGGCCGAACATGGCCTCGATGCGCCGCTTTTGCGCTATCTCCGCGAGGCAATGGAGGCGGCGAAGGCGGGCGACGCGCACTGAGGTTCGCGACCGGGGCGGGGCATCGCAATGCCTCGCCGTCCCGTCCGGGTTGTACGGCAGTTGAAGTCGTGGACGGGAGCTATGTCTGGCGGCGATGCCATTCCCACCACGCCAGCAGACCGGGATTGATCTGCTTCCGGAAAACCCCGTGGTACGACGGCTTGCGCGCCTGCACCGCCACCAGGATGGCGGTGCAGGCCAGCGCGATCGCGAATGTCGAAGTCCAGCCGACAAGACCCCCGCCAAGCAACGTCGCGCTCGCGAGCAGGACGAAGAGCCCGGCCCAGACAAGTTCCAGCAGGCGATCCATGCGCACGATGTTGCAGAACAGGAAAAAATGGGCGACCACGAAAGCGACCGCGAGCGCCTGCCAGCGGTCGACGTCCGCGAGCAGCAACGCTCCGGCCGTGCCGGCGACGAGCGCACCGATATCGAGCGACGAGATCCGGAAGCCGGGCTGGAACGTCGGTACGGTCATGAAATGTGGTTTCCATCGAGGGGGAAGGACAGCGACATCCGTCGCGACGATAGCGTCCCGTTTGCTGTCGACCAATGCGGTCAGCACGGTGATCACCAGCGTGACGAGCAATCCTGCGCTGACAAGCAACGTCCAGAACGCATGGAATATGACCACGGGCGGCATGTGCATCGTGAAAGCCAACGACAGCAGCGACCATGGCAGGAACAGCAGCAACGCGACGAAAGCACGACCCCACGAGCGCCGATAGCTCCAGGGGCGGATGACCAGAGTGAGGGTTGCGCACTCCAGCATTCCGAACAGCGAAAAGCCGACGACACCGTGCAGCGGATACCGTGGAACGGGAATGTGGTTGGCGATGGCGTATCCGTCCGGCATGAATCCGGCCGCCGTTTAGAGTCCGGCCGCGAGCAGCCAGAGAAAGACGGGAAGGAGCCTTGCAGCGGTCTGCTCGTCCGCCTCCATCTCGTCATCGGGCCGGCTGGTCGGCAACGCCATCATGCCGCCACATGCACGACGATGTGGATCCACATCGCGACCAGCATGATCCACCCCGCGAAATACGCGCGCAGGCGGTGGCGGATGCGGTTACCGCCGAGGTGGATGACCGCGTGCAGCACCCGCGCCGCGACATAGATCCACGCGAGCACCAGCAATGCCATGCCATCATCGTGCACGACCATCGCGGTGACGCACGCGGTGTAGAACAGCGTCGGCGCCTCGAACAGGTTGATGAAATGACGCGCCGGCTTCGCCGTTTCCTCGGGCTCGACCTCGCCCTGGTAGGTCCGGAAATACTGCATGGTCAGTTTCTTCGCGCCGACGGCCCGCACGCGGCTGCGGAACAGGATGACCAGCACGACGGCCGTGAGCAGCACCATCGCGAACATCGGGTACACCAGCCTGAAATCGCTCATCGTGGATCGTCCCCGCCAGTGGTCGGTTGCGTCGAGGCCAGCCCGTCCGCATAGCGCCGTAGCCGCTGCTCCAGCGTCCCGGCATGCAACTCGAACAGGTTGTTGTCGAAATCGTGGAAGTAGAGCGAGCGGCCTTCGCCTTCGACGCGCGACCGCGGAGAGCGGATGTCGACGCCCAGCGTGCGCAACCGCGCCTCGAAGATCGGCAGTTCGGCATCATCCACCTTGAAGGCGACGTGGCGATACGTGCGTTCCGTCGGAGGCTTGCCTTCCATCGCCGCGAGCCAGACCCCGCCGAGCAGGAAGAATTTCTCGCGCGACAACGAGAAGTCCGCGCCCGCGCTGTCGTAGACCTCCTCTGCGCCGAGGCCATCGCACAGCAGCCTGGCCATGCGATCGAGGTCGCGGACGATGAACGTGATGTGGCTGAGTCCCTGGACTTGCATGGTGTCGATGCCGATGTCGATTGAAGTTCGGTAGCGTGCGCTGTGCGCACGGCTGCGATCGTGGGCCAGCCGATATCGCCGCCCCCCGATCAAGCGTAGATTATCGACCCGATGGCGGTTGCAGTGGACCGCTTGCTGCGACAGGGGATCCGGGGGGGCGTCGTTCATGGAATTGTTGCTGTGGCGCTGGAGCACGCTGGTACAACTCACCTCGGATCTGATGATCGCGGTGTTCTTCGTTGCGCTCGTGCGCTCGGTCGGGCGCAGCGAATTGCGCGACTGGGTGGGCGCGTGGGGGCTCAACTTCGTCGCGCTCGCAATCACGATCGCGTACTGGCTGCTGCAGCCGGGACCGGCGTGGTTCCCGCTGATCGCCGGCGCCTACACGTTGGCGAAAAACCTGTTCATCGCATTGCTCATCTGCGGCGTGATCCGTTTTTCCGGCGGGCCGCTGGCGCGCTTGCGCTATGGCGTCGTCGGCGCGGCACTCGCGGCGTATTCGCTCGCGATCGGTCTGTTCGTGCCTACGATCGATGCGCTCGGCGCGGTCGAATCGCTGACGATCGGGTTCGGCTTCGCGGCGGGAACGGGGTACATCCTCGCGCGCAAGCCGCCGGCGTGGGGCTGGCTCGCGACCGGTTTCGCGGTGCGCGCGCTGCTCGCGATCGGCGAAGGTACCGTGTTCACGATGCAGGTGTGGCTCGGCACCAAGGTCTCGCCGACCGTCGGCGCCTTCCTCGCCGCGCATTCGTCGTTCGACACCGGCGCGGAATGGATCGTCGTCCTCGGTTGCACGCTCACGCTGTACCGGACCATCCAGCAGGAGCTGATCCAGTCCAACACCGAACTGCGGTCGGCGCAGACCGAACTGCAGGCATTGCTCGACCGCGACCAGCTCACCGGCGTGTTCAATCGCCGCGCCCTGCCGGCGATCCTGCGCGAATCGCAGGCTGCCGGCGCGACCGTGCTGTTCTTCGACCTCGACGATTTCAAGAAGATCAACGACACCCACGGCCACCAGGCCGGCGACGAATGCCTGAAGCGCTTCGCCCGCGCGCTGCAGGAAAGTTTCCGCAGCGGCGACTTCGTCGTGCGCTACGCGGGCGACGAGTTCGTGGTGGTCGCGCCGAAGGTGTCCGACGCCGAAGTCGACGCGTGCATCGAAGTCGTCCGCGGCCATCTGCGCTTCATGCCGGCGGACGGGCCGCAGGTCGGCTTCTCGGTCGGCCGTGCGCCGCTGATGCCGGATGGCGATCCCGAGGCAGCGCTACGCGCGGCAGACGAGGCGATGTATCGCGACAAGGCGGCTTGAGGCGCAAACAACGCGCCACCTCTTGTGAATGGTGATTGCCCCGCAATGTCATCCCGAGTGAAGCGATGGATCTGTCGCCCGAGGACACTGCAACTTCGAGATCCCTCGCTCCGCTAGGGATGACAAGGGCTGGGAGCGCATCGATGGGTCAAACAGCCGATCGTTCAAAGTCCGGAATCAGCCTTCCTGCGCATGGCACGGCAATTCGGCCCGAATGGCGTACCACGACGCGCGCGAATCCCGGCAAGGTAGCCCGGATACAGAGCAGCGCAATCCGGGACAGGGAATTCTTCAGAGAATCAGGTCTTTTGTGCTGCGCATATGGCCGCCCAGTTATTTTGCGGCTCCGGAGAACGCCTTGGCCAATGCAGCGTACCGTTCGTTGTACTTGTTGGTAGGGGAATACTCAGCCTCGCACCCGTTGTTCATCAATGCTGTATCGGTAATGGCGCTGAACATGTCAAAGGAAGGCGGCGACTTGTCAGATCCTCGATAGGCCACCCATACAAAGGCAGGTATCGGACCTCGAGATGATGGCTCCGCTGGTACTACGATTACTGAAGCAT
>JBBQHA010000110.1:0-11046 GCA_038323475.1 Lysobacterales bacterium | reverse complement strand
CGGGGCTCGAATCGGCACGCGACCGATTCGGATGGCCACCCAGGATGATGGCCTCGATGCCGGACCCGTCGTCGCAGGGGACGTGTTGCAAGATCGCGCGAGCCCCTTGAACTCAAGCGTCTAGCGAAAGCCCGCTTTGGGCCGACTGGAGACGGTCGCCAGGGACGCAGAGACTGCAGTGATCGTGAGCAGCAGTCTGATCAGAGCTGTCCAGAACCGCGAATCGGAGCTGCAGGCGCTCGCGCTGCGCCGACTGCAGCACAAGCTATCCGCCCTGGAGTCACAGTGGGCGAAGATTCAAGTCTTTGATTGTTGGGAACCCAAGCAACGCCACGACATTCGAATCGCATAGTTTGCGCCGGTCGATTGGACGGCCTGCACAAGCTACGGAGTTGCAGCCTCACCTCCTTCGAAATCGCGGCCACCAACAGATCGCCAGCCTTCGCACCCGCCCGTTGTACAACCGATGGTGGATGCGCGGCCGCCAGCCGACCCGCGTCGCAGGTTTTGCCGGCCCTGCCGATCGCGTGGATCGGCCGGCACGCAGATGAGGCTCCGGCTCGCGCTGCCCGCGGATACAATCCCGTAGTATTTTGGACGCTGGCTGGCCGCCTGGGGATCGCGTGGAGCTGGAACCGTCCATTGCAGCGGATGTGGAGAGGATCGGGCGGATCGCGGCCGTGCCGACGATCCTCCAGGTCGTGTCGCATATCACGGGCATGCGTTTCACTGCGGTTTCGCGGGTCACCGAGGAAAACTGGGCTGCCTGCGCCGTCTACGACCGGATCGGTTTCGGGCTCAAGCCTGGCGGCCAGCTGGCGATCGAATCCACGATCTGCAACGAGGTGCGCCAGCATCACCAGCCGGTCATGTTCGGCCAGGCCAGCAGCGACCAGTACTACTGCAATCATCCGCTTCCGAAGAAATACGGCTTCGAAAGCTATGCCTCGATCCCGATTTTCCGCAAGGACGGGACCTTCTTCGGAACCCTGTGCGCGCTCGACCCGGAGCCTCGCAAGCTCGACGACTCCACCGTGCTGCAGACACTCGAGCTGTTCGCGCAACTGATCGGCTCGCAACTGGAGATCGAGGAGCGACTGGTCGTGAGCGACCAGGCCCTGCTCGACGCGCACGAAGTCGCCAAGCTGCGCGAGCAGTTCATCGCCGTGCTCGGCCACGATTTGCGCGGGCCGCTGCAGGCCATCAGCATGGGCGCGGAGATATTGCAGATGGGAACGCTGGATGCGGGCGCGCTGCGCAACATCGAGCGCATCCGCAACAGTTGCACGCACATGCACGAACTCATCCACGACATCCTCGATTTCGCCCGTGGTCGGCTGGGCGGCGGCATTCCGGTCAGCCTGCGAACCGATGAGGATGTCGCGGACGCATTGGAACAAGTGGTGGCGGAAGTGCGCACGGCGTACCCGGGACGCGGCATCGACTTCAGCATGGCGCTTGCGGAAACAGTGACCTGCGACTGCAGGCGCATCGCCCAGCTTTTCGGCAACCTGTTGCACAACGCGATCGAGCACGGACCGGAAGATCGGCCCGTGGTGGTGGTCGTGCGGAACGATGGCGACCAATTCGAAATTTCCGTCAGCAATGGCGGCGAACCGATTCCACCGGAAAAACTGGCGCGCCTGTTCCAGCCGTTCAGCCGGTCGACTTTCGATGGCCCGGGCCCCGGGCTTGGCCTCGGGCTCTACATCGCGGCGGAAATCGCCAAGGGGCATGGCGGCATCCTGCAGGCTACTTCCACCTGCGAACAGGGAACGCGATTCGCGTTCCGCATGCCGGTGCGCTGAAAGCCGGACGCGATGCCGCGCGTGTCGAAGGCCGGGAGGTCCGGCCCACAAAGAGCAGCAGGCTGTGACGGACGACGACCTGCGCGACATCGGCCGGGCAACATCCGGGATCGCGCTGCAAGGCGATCCTTTGCCAGGGCGGCGAACCGCCTTCGGCACCAGCGCGATCAGCGAAGGGGTATCGCCACTTCGGAGAGCGGAAGCAGGCGCGAGTCTTCAAGGGCGGCGGCACGGTGACCCATGCCTGCCAGATAGGGCCCATGCGAGGCGAACGCCAGGAACGATTCCACGCTGCTTTGGCGTATGAGCATCGCCATGTCCCAGCGCTCCGACGGCGGTCCGATCAGGAATGGCCCGCCAGCCCCGAGAAACACGATGTCGCCGCCAGTCTCGCGCAGGAAAGGCAGGGTGTGCTCGATGTAGCGCTGGAATGCTTCGGCTCCGGTCATGCCAGTTGCCGGGGCCAGCTGCGGAGTCGCGGAATAGTCGGCCGTCTCGCGAAAGCGCAACAGGTTGAGCATGACGACATGGCCCTGCATCTGACGCTGCATGAAGGCGCGGCCGGATTCCTGGGTGGGTTCCAGGGTTGCTGGAGGGGGATTCGACGTGTTCATGGGGACAGGTTCCGTGGAGGTGGCTCAGGCAAGTGCGGCGGCTTGCCGAAAGCGAGCAAGCTGGCGTGATGCGCTACGTCCGGGGGCCATCCGCCGATGCGCTGATGGAAGCTCGTCTGGTCATTGGCGAACAAGGCCCGGGTCGCTTCTTCAAAGCCCGGCAAGTCGCCGGCCATCGCCGACATGTAGTGGTAGGCCCGCTCCTGCGCCTGGCGGAGTCGATCCGTGTGGGCATCGCGGCGGGCGACTTCGACCAACCGGCGCAGCGCAACCGACGCGCCATCCGGCTGGGTGGCGAGCCATTCCCAATGGCGCGGCAACAGCGTCACTTCACGCGCCACCACGCCCAGCTTCGGACGCCCTCGCCCGCGTGGCGCGACGACGTCTCCGTTGGCGGCATCGGAATCCGCAGGGCTGCCATCCGCCGCACCGAGCTGGAACATCCGTGCGTGTGCGGACCGCGGGGGCCTTGCGCCAGCCTGCGTCGGCGCCAGCAGTCGGGCGATGACGTCCGCATCCGATCCGGTTGTATCGAGATCGATTGGGCGTCCAGTGCTGTCGTCGATGACGAGGATGGTTTCCGCCGACCCGGCCTCGAGGGTTCGCTTCACGGCCAGCGCCACATCCTGGACGGAGCCCGAAGCCAGGCGTCGATGGCCCAGGAAGCTGGTGTAGCAGTTGCTGAAATCAGTCATTGGAGGAGTCGCCGTCGGTTGCTGGCGACAATAATACCCGGGTAAAACTCTGTGTCAATATCGCCCGGGTGATATTCGATGGATCGGCACGACCTCGCGATCCGCCCTACCGGGTTTGCATGGTCCCCAGCAGGTCCTTGCCGCGACAGCGCACATCGGCCTTCGTCGCCACGCCCGTCAGGGTGAAGCCACCCCCGCCTTCCACGCGCAGGTAGTACCTGGTATCGGTGTCCGGATCGGCGACCGCAACCTCAAATCCGTGCGCCGTGCCGGAGCAGGCACGCACGCTTTGGAAATCGTGGAATGGGGCGTCCTTCCCGCGCAGGCGCTCGTGCCAGTTCGCCAGCGTCGTATCGTTCGGGCTCGACCACGCTGCCGCCTGCGCCCAGCCGGACTGGATCCATTCGTCGACGAAATCGCGTGGCGTCAACGCGACCGGCTGCACGCGACGCACATTGTCGCCGTCGATCGTGAAATGGCGGATCCATACGCGGTTGTGGACGCCCGTATCGATGCTGCCCGCGTGGAAGCGCACGTCGAACGCGTGCGGCTTGGCGACGATCGTGCCGAAGTCGTCGCCGCCCCACCAGATCGAGTCCTCGGCCTGATACACGATCTTTGCCGCGTCGGCCGACGGCCGCAGCACCGCATAGCGAATCGAAGACCAGGTCGAACTGCACCAGGGCTTGATGCTCTTGGCGAGCACGTACCAGCCGCCGTGTTCGTCCGGCGGCGCGACCTTGTAGTCGAACGACTCGAACGCGCCGCTCACGTCCTTGTACGGCGGACTGCGCCAGCGCATCCGCGACCGCCACGTCGTGCCATCGCGTTCGAAGACGAACAGCATCGCATCCGATCCGCACACGATCGGAATGTGGGCGACGATCGCGAGCCGATGTTGCGGCCAGGCCTGCGCCTTTAAGTCCGGGATATCGCGATACGGATCCTCGCCGCCTGCGACCCGTTTCTTGCACTCGCCGTCGCAAGGCACCGCCAGGCCTTGCAGCGCGCGTTTGAGATCCTGCTCGATCCCGTGCGCATCCGCAGCGCTGGCTGCGCAACGCATCCGTGCGCCCACCAGGTCCGCCACGCCGTCCTTGAGGCGCTCGATGTTCCGCTGCGCGTCCTCCGGCAAGGTCGGATCTGGATACTCGCCGGTCACTGGCAGGGCCAGCAGCTTCGCGCGCGCCGCCGCCATCGTGGCGAGCGCCTGGCTGGATCCGTCGCACTCGCCCGCTTGCGCGCGAACGCACAGGAGCAGTGCGAGCGTTGCGAGTGCAAGACCGGCGAACGGGCGATGGCGCATCGTGTGGAATCCGGAAGTTGAACGACAGGAAGTGTCGCCGAAAAGGGGCCGCAGTAGATCGTTGCCTGCAGCGGATACCGATCCCGGCCATTCAGCGACGCGGCGGACGTCGCCAAACGAAAACGGCCCGGGATGACCGGGCCGTTTCAGGGTTCAGCGGGCAGGCTTCAGAGCCGCGCGAGGACCGGTGCGAAGACGACATTGAGCTGGCTGATCTTGCCGTCGGTCTTCATGTCCTGGATGAAGTTCAACATGATGTCCTCGACGATCATTCCGAAGCCGACGATCGGCGTCACCGGCGCCGCGCCTGCCATCGGCGCATCGGCATTGCCGACAGTCGTGATCAGCGCGTGCTTGTATTCCTTCGCCACGGTGCCGTCGGCCGCGACCAGTTCGATCTTCGCTTCGTAGAAGTCGGTGATCGTGCTGCCCTTGCCGCCGAAGGTCAGGCCGGTGACGAAACCTTTCTTCGCGGCTTCGCCCATGTCGGCCACGTTGTTCAGGGTCACCCGCAGTTCGGCCGCCGAGGCATCGGTCACCACGCTGAAGGCGCCGGAGCTCTTCAGCACGCGCTCGACAATCGGGCGCACTTCCTTGATCGCGCGCGGGAAGTCCTTGCCGTTGCGCTGGAACACCACCGTCAGGCGGACCGGCTTGGAAGCCGCGAACGTGCCGACCGTGGCGTAGGTCGCCTTGTGGTATTGGCTGTCGGGATACGACTTCATCGACAGGCAGGCGGACAGGGACAGCAACACGAACAGGGCGATCAGGAGCCTGGCAAGGCGCATCGGGGAATCCTCTGGGATGGGTGGGCCGGACCGCTGGGTGGTCGTTGGTGGCGGCGCATGAAACCACGATCCGGCCGACGCGACAAGGAACCCGACCACAAATCCTCGCATTCCGCAGCCATCGGCCGCCTGCCACGTGGGAGCCCAGGACCTCAGATCTCGTAGGCCGACTCTCCGTGCGCGCTGATGTCGAGGCCTTCGCGCTCGGCATCGTGGTCGACGCGCAACCCGACCGAGACGCGCACGATCCGGAATGCAAGCACCGACACAACGCCGGACCACAGCACCGTGACGACGACGCCGAGCGCCTGCACGCCGAGCTGGTGCATCATCGCGAAATCCGCCGCGCCGGTGCCGCCGAGCGCGGGCGCGGTGAACACGCCGGTCAGCAGCGCGCCGACGATGCCGCAGACACCGTGCACGCCGAATACGTCCAGCGAATCGTCCGCGCGCAGGCGGCGCTTCAATGCGGTCACGCCCCAGAATCCGGCGACACCGCTCGCCGCGCCGATCGCAAGTGCGCCCGCGATGCCGACCGTTCCGCAGGCGGGGGTGATCCCGACGAGTCCGGCCACCGCGCCCGACGCGGCGCCGAGCATCGATGCGCGGCCGCGCAACTTCGCTTCGATCGCACTCCAGGCGAGCACCGCGGCGGCCGGCGCGACCAGCGTGTTGAGGAAGGCGAGCGCGGCGATGCCGTTCGCTTCGAGCGCCGAACCCGCATTGAATCCGAACCATCCGACCCAGAGCAGGCCCGCGCCGCCGAACGTCAGCGGCAGGCTGTGCGGCGACAGCCGCTCGCGTCCGAAACCGATGCGCGGGCCGAGCATGTACGCACCGACGAGTCCGGCGACGCCGGCATTGATGTGCACGACCGTGCCGCCCGCGAAGTCGAGCGCGCCTTTCAGGAACAGGAAACCATTGCCCGCCCAGACCATGTGCGCGAGCGGCAGGTAAGCGAGGGTGAACCACAACGCGGTGAACAACAGCACGGCGGCGAATTTCGCACGCTCGGCGATCGCGCCGACGACCAAGGCGCACGAGATCGCGGCGAATGCGCCCTGGAATGCGACGTAGATGAGTTCGGGAATCTGCACGCCGGGCGTGAACGTCGCCGATGCGGATGCGGGGGTGACGCCGCGCAGGAAAACCTTGGCGAGATCGCCGATCACGGCACCGCCGCCGTTGAAGGCGAGGCTGTATCCGTACGCGATCCACAGCACCAGCGCGAGCGCAGCAACGACCAGGACCTGCATCAGCACCGACAGGATGTTCTTCGCGCGCACGAGGCCGCCGTAGAAGAGGGCGAGTCCGGGCACGATCATCAGCACGACGAGCAGGGTCGCTACGATCATCCAGGCGGTGTCGCCCTTGTCGATCGTCGGCGTGGCCGCGTGCGCGACCGGCGCCAGCGCCGCCAGGCCCGCTAGCGATGCGAGCATCCATCGCAGGCCGGAATTGTTGCCGCGTCGCTCGTGCATGGACACCTCGTCGTGAAGGCGGCGCTAGCTGCGGTGCAACTCCTCCTCTTGCTGGAAGCAGGGGGAGGTTGGGAGGGGGTTGCGATTGCGACAACCCCGAATTTTTTCCTACATGCTCAATTGCATCTGGACGTTGCGACAGCCCTGCCGGACGTTCTTCGGCGCACGAACTGCCACTGGCAGTTCGATGGCGCGCCTCATCACCCTCACCCAACCCTCCGGCCCTCCGGGCGTTCCTCGCCGCACGATCTGCCACTGGCAGATCATCGTCGCGACTCATCACCCCCTTCGCTATGCGAAAGGGAGGGAGTAAGGCATTTAGATTCCGTAATACATCTGGTATTCCAATGGGTGCGTCGCCGCGCGGAACTTGGTGACTTCGCCCATCTTCAATTCGATGTAGCTGTCGATGAAGTCGTCGGTGAACACGCCGCCGGCCTTGAGGAACTCGCGGTCGGCGTCGAGCGCTTCGAGCGCCTGGTCGAGCGAATGGCAGACCGTCGGGATGTTCTTCGCTTCTTCCGGCGGCAGGTCGTACAGGTCCTTGTCCATCGGCTCGCCCGGATCGATCTGGTTCTTGATGCCGTCCAGGCCCGCCATCAGCAGCGCCGCGAAGATCAGGTAGCCGGAGTTCATCGGATCCGGGAAGCGCACTTCGATGCGGCGCGCCTTCGGGTTGCTCACGAACGGGATGCGGCAGCTCGCCGAGCGGTTGCGCGCGGAGTACGCCAGCATCACCGGCGCCTCGTAGCCCGGGACCAGGCGCTTGTACGAATTCGTCGTCGAATTCGCGAACGCATTGATCGCACGCGCGTGCTTGAAGATGCCGCCGATGTACCACAGCGCCATCTGCGACAGGCCGCCATAGCCGTCGCCGGTGAACAGGTTCACGCCGCCCTTGGCGAGCGACTGGTGCACGTGCATGCCCGAACCGTTGTCGCCGACGAGTGGCTTGGGCATGAAGGTCGCGGTCTTGCCGTTGCGGAACGCGACGTTCTTGATGATGTACTTCATCGTCAGCAGTTCGTCGGCCTTCTTCACCAGCGAGTTGAACTTGGTGCCGATCTCGCACTGGCCGGCGTTGGCGACTTCGTGGTGGTGCACTTCGACTTCGATGCCGGCCGCGGTCAGCGCCTTGCACATCTCGGCACGGATGTCGTGCAGCGAATCGGTCGGCGCGACCGGGAAGTAGCCGCCCTTCAGGCCCGGGCGATAGCCGCTGTTGCCGCCCTCGTACTTCTTCTTGGAGTTCCAGTGCGCTTCCTCGGACTCGACCTCGAAGAAGGTGTGGCCCATCTCGTTATTCCAGCGCACCGAATCGAAGATGAAGAACTCGGGCTCGGGACCGAAGAACGCCTGCTCGGCGACGCCGCTGGCCTTGACGAAGGCTTCGGCGCGCTTGGCGAGCGAGCGCGGGCAGCGCGAATAGGCCTGCATCGTCACCGGGTCGAGCACGTCGCAGACCAGGATGATGGTCGGGTCGGCGGTGAACGCGTCGATCACGGCCGAATCCGGATCGGGCAGCAGCACCATGTCGGATTCGTTGATGCCCCTCCAGCCGGAGATCGACGAGCCGTCGAACATGCGGCCGTCCTCGAACAGGGCCGGCTCGACGATGCTGACCGGGAAGGTCACGTGGTGCTGCACGCCGCGCATGTCGGCGAAGCGCAGGTCCACCCACTCGATGGCGTGGTCCTTGATGAGTTTTTCGATGTGCGCGTACGACATGGGAAGCTCCGGGCTGGGTTGGGATGTTCCAGCTGGAGCAAGTGTCGTGCCAACATCGCACATGCATATCAATCAATCACTTGTACGCCTCATGGAATTCCGGGGCGGACGATTGGAGCGTTCCTGGTGCTTTATTTTTACGATTGCACCAGAAAGGCGCATCAGTGGCGGAGCCAGTGGAGCGCCACGGGTCCGGCGATCACCAGCCAGCAAAGCCCCGACATCAGCACGGCGATCCCCACCGCCGCACTGCCCAGGTCCTTTGCCTGGCCCGCAAGCGGATGCCGTTCCAGGGAAATGCGATCGACCGCCGCCTCGATCGACGAGTTCAGGAATTCGACAAGGACGACCGCCATCATCGAGAGAACCAGGATCAGGTGCTCGACGTTTCCGACCGGCAGGAACGCCGACACCGGGACAAGGATCGCCAACGCGATGAACTCCTGCCGGATCGCCGCTTCATGCGCGACCGCGTGCCGGAAGCCGGCGTACGAATAGCCGAGCGCATTCACGAGGCGACGAAAGCCGCCCTTGCTCTTCAGGTCGCTGCGTTCCTCGCTCATGGCTTGCGTGATCCCCGCCCGTGGTTCGTCTGCAATGAATCCGAAGCTGCCATCTTGCCGCGACTGGCGACGGGGGCAAGCGAATTCGCTCGTCGAACAGGCCGTGGCGGTTCGCCCGCTCAACCGGTAGCCGACGGCTCCTGCCAAAACATCACGAAACTCGCGAGTTCGTACAGCGCGTCGGCGACCGGATAATTCTCCAGCACGCGGCTCGCGATCATCCCGAAGTTGAGCTGGTCCTTCTCGTGCTGGGCGGGACACCTCCCGCCGCGCGTCCACCCGTGCAGGGATTCGAGCTGCCGCTGCACCGAAGCGATCGCGCCATCGCCCGGCTCGGCCGCGACCATCGCAGCCAGCTCCACGCGGGCCGCGTCGAGCACGCGATCGAACTCCTCGAACGACGTCAATGAACTCGGCATGCGGGCACCGCTATGCGTCGCCGCGACCGCTGTAGTGCTCCCAGGCGGGCAGGCCCAGTTGCTTCGCTTTGTACCGGAAGTACGCGGCCATGCAGAGCCCGAAGAGCACCCCGGCCAGCAGCGCTGCAGACACTGCGATCCAGCCCGGCATCGGCGGCGAACGCCGGGACCAGAAACCGAACCACATCATCGCGCCCCAGACCACTCCGAAAAATCCGCCCTGCAGGAGCGCGAGCGATGCAAAGCCGGCGAACAGCGGTGGCGGGACCTCAAGCCCGAATTGCCAGAGCAGCCGGTACACGGGTGGCGCGAAGGTGCTCTTCCCCACGCCGATGGCGGCGAGATGTTCCTCCATGCGCTTGAGCTTGTCGGAATGGTTCATGCCACCTGGCCCCTATCAGCAGATCCAAAGTTCATCGTGCAGCTTGACGACGCACTGCCGGTTGCCACGATACGCGGTCCGGATGGAATCGCACCAACTGCAACGATGGGTCAGGCAGCACTCGCCACGCAAGCGAGCAGAGCGCTACTCGTCGAGAAACTGCCAGGTGTTTGCTCCGTCGAAGCGGCGGACACGCACGGATGCAATGAGCTCCGGATCGAAGTTTCCGAGATTCACACCGTGCCTGGAGCCAGGTTCGGGCTGCAGCGGCTCCCAGTGGGTGACGCAACCGCATGTGTTGCAACGGATGTTGCGGAGCGTCCGGTCACCCCAGATGTACGTGGTCGTCGACTCGGGATGACCGACGATCTTGACGGTGCCGAATTCGAAGTAGACCCAGGGTCCGCCGCCGCGCCGGCATTGCGAGCAGTTGCACCTGGTGGCCACCGTGGGCGTGGACGGCAGCGTCAAACGGACCGCGCCACAATGACATGAGCCTTCATGCATGGATTGCTCCAGATCGAGGATGCAGATCAGACGAGTTGCCCGTACTGCCCAGGCCAAGCCAGGCAGCCATGCGAGCCGCGATGGATGATCGCACCGGAAACTTCATCCCGCACGGTCCGCTTGGGTATCGTCAGGTGCCAGGTGTTGGACACACCTAATCGCCGTCTTTGCATTGCGACAGCGATTCCATCTCGGAAAGGCGATATTGCGCCTTTTCAGCGAGGCAACGATCGATTACGTCTGGATAAGCGCTATCGCCTTCGACCGAGCCAGCCTCAAATTTGCAGGTGGATTCGCGAAATTGCTCCCAACTGCGCTGCGCTGAACGAAAGAGCGTCAATTGGTCAGTGGCAAGCCTTGACTCGCAGGACCCCATAAATGTGGCGAGCTTGGAGTTTGCGGTCTCCGGGCTCTGTGCCGCGCATCGATCAAGTGCCATTTGGGTAGCTGCTGACTAACAAATAGGTCGCCATCGCGTGCTTCGGCTGATCCCCGGGCACTGGCAAGACCTGTAACGACCCAGTGATTTCCTGCTCAGATGTAACCTTTTCAAGGAGACACTGATGAGCGCGGTAATGGACGAAGAGATCAAGCGATGGACGGCACGCCGCAAGGCGGCGCTGGTGCTGGAAATCATCCAGGGGCGGACCACGGTCGCCGAGGCGAGTCGACAGCACGACCTGAGGCCTGCCGATATCGAGGACTGGCTTGACCAGGGCAAGGCCGGGATGGAGAACGCCTTGAAGGCCAAGCCC
>JBBQHA010000109.1:0-11116 GCA_038323475.1 Lysobacterales bacterium | reverse complement strand
AGCTGCTGCTGGTATTGCTGGATCTGCCGTTCGTACCACTCGCGTTCCGACAGGTGGTGCCGCAGTTCCTTGAATGCGCGACGCAACTCCAACAGCACGACGACCTGCCGCGACAGTCCTACCATCGCCCGCAGCTGGAATGTGTCGAGATCGCGCGGAACCGTGTCCATCACGCACAGCGTGCCGACCGCTTCGCCATCCGATCCGACCAGGGGCGCGCCTGCATAGAAGCGGATGTCGGGCGTACCGGTCACCAGCGGGTTGTCGTGGAAGCGTTCGTCCTCGCGCGCGTCCGGCACGACCATGATCGCGTGCGGCTCGAGAATCGCGTGCGCGCAGAACGCGACGTCGCGCGATGTTTCGCAGACCGGCAGCCCCCGCTGCGCCTTGAACCACTGGCGATCCGAATCGACGAGGCTGACCGATCCCATCGGCGTGCCGCAGATGCCGGACGCGATCGCGACCAGGTCATCGTAGGCCTGCTCGGGGATCGTATCGAGGATGTCGTAGCGCCGCAGCGCCGCGATGCGCGCGGGCTCCGTTGCCGGCAGCGGGGCCACGATCATCGGATTTCCTCGCAGCGGAATCGGATCACGTCATCCTACTTCGCCGGCAACCGGCTCGCATGGCTGGCCGCGAGCTTCCAGCGGCCGTCGAGGTGGATCCATGTATCCGTGTAGGCGAAATCGCCTTCGAACGTCGAACCGCCGGAATGCCCCTGGGTCGTCGTGACCCCGGTCACGACCGCGGCATCGCCATACACGCGGACCTTCTGGTCGTGGTTGCGGAAAACCAGATAGACCGGATCGCGCTTCGCGACCGCGGCGATCTCCTGGTCGCGGCTGGTCACCACGCCCCTGGAATCGGTCAGCGTGAAGTGCTCGTCGAGGTCGTCGCGGAGGACGTCGGCATCGCTGGATTCGTAGGCGCTGCAAATCGCCGCTTCGGCGCGCAGGATGAATCCCTCGTCCTTCGACGCGTCGCGTGCGAACGCTACGCCTGCGGCCAGGGCGAGGATCGTTGTGACCAGCCATTGCGTCTTCATCGTTGCACCTTGGGTTGACTGCATCGCCGTTCCCGCGATCCGTTTACTGCTTCAGCATCGCGGTCAGCCGGTCGAGTTGCGCACGATAACCGTCCAGCACCGTTGCAGTGACCGCGGCATAGCGGTTCGCTTCGTCCCAGCGCCGCGCCTCGATCGCTTCACGTACGCCGGGCACGGTCTTGACGCCGTACCCGGTGAGCATGCCCGGCGCGTAGATCATGTGCCTGAACCAGCCGCGCGTCGGCAGGCCGTCTGGATCGGTCAGCGCCTGTTCCATGCGCCCCATCGCCGCATTGATCGCGCGCTGCTGCGCGGGCGACTTGGCGATGCCGGCGAAGCGCGCCGCATACGCCACCTCGAAAGCCATCGCGCTCGTGCTGAGCTGCTTCGCCGCGAGGTCCAGCGGCGCGAGGTCGATCTTCGGCACGTCGGAATCGCGTTCCGGCGGTGCGACCGCGCGGGTCGGGTCGGAGACGAGCGCATACGCATGCGCGTCCAGCAGTCGGTGCTGCTGCTCGGTATCCGTGCGGGTGGCATCGACGAGGTCGTGCAGATCGGCGACGTAGCGATCCAGCGTCGCGCTGAAATCGCCGAAACGCATCGGCAGCATGTCGGCATCGGCCATGCGCAACGCGATGTGGCCGGCGACCTTCGACAGCGTCACACCGTAGGCGAAACCCGGATCGCCGAAGCGCACGTAGTGGTCGAACGAGTCGTAACGCGAATGGTAGACGCCGTTCTGGTCGTCTTCGCCGTCGAACCCGAGGTTCAGCGATGCGATGCCGAGGTGTTCAAGGAACGGGCTGTAGTCCGAACCCGAGCCCAGCGCCTCGATCGGCACGTCGCCGCCCCTTGCCGCGATCCGCCCGAACGCCACCGATTGCGGTTTCGCGTCCCTTGCGGCACCGTCCACGCGCAGGTGCGCGCGCAGGCGTTCGCGGACGCTCACGTGGGTTTCCGGGTCGTCGACGCCATCGGCGACCTGGTTGACCAGGTGCTGCAGCGAATGGCTGCCGCCGACGTCGAGGAAGCCGCGGCCGTCGGTGTCCGAATTGACGTACAGCACCGCCTTGTCCTGCAGTTCCTGCGCATGCGTCTCGACCCATTCGGTGGAACCGAGCAGGCCGGGCTCTTCGCCATCCCAGCTCGCATACACGAGCGTGCGTTGCGGACGCCAGCCCTGCTTTGCGAGCGCGCCGATCGCCTTCATCTCGGCCATCATCGCGACATTGCCGGACAGCGGATCCCATGCGCCGAATACCCAGCCGTCGTGATGGTTGCCGCGCAACACCCACTGGTCCGGCTCGGTCGAGCCCTGCATCATCGCGATGACGTCGTACACCGGTTTCTGCTGCCAGTCCGACTGCACGACCAGATGCGCCCTCGCCGCCCCACCGCCGCCGACGTGGTAGCTGATCGGCAGCGCGCCGCGCCAGTTCGGAGGTGCGATCGGGCCGTCCAGCGCCTGCAGCAGCGGCGTCGCGTCGGCATATGAAATCGGCAGCACCGGGATCTTCAGGACTGTCTTCGCGTCCTTGAGTTCCAGCCGCTTCGCGCCCGTCGTCGCACCGACGCCAGGCGTCAGCGGATCGCCCGGATACTGCTGCAAGTCGGCCACCGAACCACGCTGGACCGCGTCGGCCGGTCGCCAGCCGCCCTTGGGATAGACATCGCCTGCGCCGTAGCCGTCGTCCTGCGGATCGGAATAGATCAGGCAGCCGGCCGCGCCGTGTTCCTGCGCAAGCTTCGGTTTCAGCCCGCGCCAGCCGGCGCCATAACGCGCGATCACGATCTTTCCGCGGACGTCGATGCCGAGCCGCGCGAGCACCTTGTAGTCGTCGGCCATGCCGTAGTTGACGTAGACCAGCCCGGCGTTGACGTCGCCGTCGCCGCCGTAAATGTTGTAAGGCGGCAGCGCGCCGGCGAGCGCGGACGTCGCATCGCCCGGCACCGGCGGTTCGACGAGCCTGGCCGTGTAGGTCGAAGGCGCGACCAGTTGCAGCAACTCCCGCTTCGGCGTCGGATACAACACGCTGAAGGTTTCGATGTGCGCATCCCAGCCCCACGCGCGGAATTTCGCGAGCATGTAATCGGCGTTCGCCTTGTCGTGCGGCGAGCCGACGTGGTTCGGCTGCGACGACATCTCCTGCAGCCATTCGCGCTGGTCGTTCGGATCGAGCAGCGCATCGAAGCGCCGTTCGAGCGCCAACTGCTGCGCTGCCCTGTCGGCGCTGAAGCCGAGCATGGCTGGGTCGGGATTGCCGGCATCGCCGGTTGCCGCGCCCGCCATGGACGTCAGCAGCATGCAGCCGAGCGCCAGCGGAACCCTCGTCGTCGATCGTGTCATGCCCAACCTCTTGCGGTGGAATCGGCTTACCTTCGGCGGACGCGGCGGGCAGGTCAAGTGGATGCGCGCCAATGGCTATCATGGAGACCCGCCCTGGCCGCCCACGCCGATGAAAATCGACCACATCACGATCATGGCGCAGTCGCTCGCCACGAGCATGCCCTGGTACGACGCGCTGCTGCCGCTGCTCGGATTCCGGAAACTGCGTCCGCACGTGTGGACCGACGGCGACGGCTTCCATTTCCAGTTCCTGCAGGCGAAGGCCGGCACCCGCCCGTACGAACGCTACGGCGCCGGGATGAACCACCTGGGGTTTTCCGCAGCGTCGATCGATGCCGTCGTCGCGATCCGCGACGCGATGGAACAGGGTGGCTTTCCGGTACCCGTGATCCAGGACCTCGGCGGGGTCAGCGCGCTCTTCATGAAGGATCCGGACGGCATCCGCTTCGAGATCAGCCATTACCCGCCAGGCACATCCGTGGTGGATTGAAACGCCCCGCTGCAGGGCGATCAGCGATGTACTTTCGCCTTCGCCGGCTGCGGTGGGGGCGGCTGGATCAGTTCCAGCCGCAGGCATGCGGCCGCTGCGCGCATGCGCACCGCCTTGGCCTTGTCATCGAGGAACGGCCTGAGTTCGACCTCGAGCGCCGGATCGTCGCGCAACGCGATCGCATGCACCGCAGCCGCGCGCACCGTTTCGTCGTTGTCCGCAAGCGCCTGGCGCATCGCCAGCAGCACCCGCGGGTCCGGATCGTTGCTCAGCATCAATGCCGCGGCGGCACGGCCCGGAATGTTCTGGTCCGCCAACAGGCCTTCCAGCGATGCGATGCCCAGCCCCAGCCCGGCCACATGCGCCAGACCGACGCCACGGCCCACCAGGTACGGAATCACCGCCTTCGGCGTATAGAACATGCGCAGCGCACTCCGCCCCTGGGTGGTGAAATAACCCGAAGAGGCGTCGCGCTGGCCTGACAGCACCGCGAGCAGCACGTTGCGGCCCTTGTCGTCGCCGAGCGTCGTGAGTGCCTTGGCGGCGGCGAAGCTCACCTCCGGCACCGGATCGCTGAGCGCTTCGCGCAGGTTCGACACGGTGTTCTGGTCGCGCAGGTCGAGCAGGCTCGCGATCGCCGCGACGCGCACCTGGACATCGTCGTCGTGCAGCATCGCCTTGATCTCGGACACATACGGCTCGCGCGCCCCGATCAGGCTCATTGCCTGTACCGCGAGTTTGCGGGTATCGGGATTCCTGGCCTTCAACGCGTCGTCCAGGATCAGGTGCGCGCGTTCGGCCGTGGTTGCCACGTTCGCCATCTCCGCGGAATTCGTGCGCGCGCGGATGGGCTGGGCGAGCGCCAGGCAGGTTGCGATCAACAGTAGGACTGGAACTGGGCGCATGCGGGAGCCGGGTCGAGGCAACTCGACCGAATAAGGAACAGGTAGGAGATGCGGAGGCTTCCGGGGGAAACGGATAGTCCCGCAGGTTCGCCGCCGGGGCAAGCGACGCGGCGTGCCGGGACCGGCCCCGAGGCAGCCTCGGCGAGTCCCGCATCGAACCGGATGCGTCCTGCCTGTCGCGTCAACCCGGCGAAGGCCTCAGTCGATCCGGTACACGCGCGGCTTCGGCATGTCTTCATCGATCTGCATGAACCAGCGTCCCGCGATTCCGGGCACGACCACGACCTCGGGGGACTGCAGCGTCTTCGGCAGTTTCACCGCGCCCTTGAGCACCTTCCAGGTCTGTCCGTTCTCGAGTTCGAAGACGGTGCCGGGTTCCCAGGCGGAGATCGAACCTTTCAGGCGGCTCTTGATCGGCGCGCTATCGAGGCCGACCGTCCACGCATGGCTCTTCGTTTCATCCGCGTGCGCAGCCTCTGCCTTCGCGGCAGTTTCGATCTTCGCCGATTCGTCGCGCAGCAGGCTGTTCAGCAGTTGCAGCTGCGCGGGCGACAAGGTGTCCAGGCCGGTCGCATGGCGTTGTTCCGGGGTCAGCCTGTGCTCGATGTCGACGTAAACCTGTTCCGCTATCGCAGCGAACGATGCGAACGACAGCACGATGGCCAGCGCAAGGGCGATCTTTCCGCGCATGGTCTTTCTCCTCCAGGATGCGGGCGTCGCCATTGCCACCGCGACGCAACGGCGAAGCATGCACGCGCCATGTTGCAGATTGATGTCCGCGCGATACCGCCCAATGCACCGATCCGCAGGCAACACCTGGCGAACGCTCGGAAAGCGGAATGCATGGCCGGCCGGATATCATCGCGGACCCGTCCACAGGAATGGCCCGAAATGCTCCACGACCATACGATCGATGGCCTGCCGGTGCGCACCGGCGACATCCTGTGCATGCGCGACGGCAGCGACGGCAGTCTCTACGGCCGCGTGTGGAAGGCGATCGGCGCGCTGGTACCCGGCGAGATCGACCACTGCGCGTTGTACGTCGGGCCGGGCGGCCGCTTCGTGGAAGCCGACATCCACGGCGTCACCGCACTCGAGATGCCCGGCGACAGCTGGGACCCGCATGCCCTGCTGCGCGAGCGCATGTTCCTCGATACCTTCGTCGGGGTGGCCTATCCGCTCGCCGACCGCGGGCTGGACAGCGCCGAGGAAGACCGGATCCGCGAAGCCGTCGCCGCGTACTGCCTGCAGCAGGGCGCCGCCGACCGGCCGTTCAATTTCAACCTGCTGGACGCGACCAATCCCGAGCGCGCCTACTGCAGCCAGCTGATCGCCGAGGCCTATCGTCGCGAAGGCATCGAACTCGACAGCAACATCGGCGTTCCAACCGCACCGATTTTCAGGCGCGCGGTGTTTCCGCAGGAACTGTGGAATGCCTCTGCGCATCGTCGCGTCGGAGAGGAACCGAAGGACGCCTGATCGCTCGATGCCCGGCGACGTCAGCGACCGCCGGGCCTATGGCTTGCCGGTTGCCGCTGCGCCCGCCTTCGTCACCATGATCGTCGCTGAATCGAGTGCGGCATCGACCAGAACGATGGCATAACCCGCGAGCACCTGCTTCGGGTTGGTCTGGGACCCGAGCATGACGGTCTGCGGCGCTCCGATGCCGCCGCCGCGCAGGATGAGCTGCGGCGAGATTTCGCCGGCCCACACGCACGCGACTTTCGCCGGGCACCGCGAGTCGTTGATCTGGACGAGCACGACCGTCAGGCCGTCGGCGAACACGATCTGGTTGCCCAGCTTGAGCACCACGTTCGAGCCGAGCACCGCCTTCGCTGCCGCTGCGACATCCGCAGGCTTGGCGGTGGGCGCAGGAGGCTCGCTGATCGCGGCCTGGGTGCAACCCGTCGCGGCGAGCGCGACGCCGACGAGCATGGCCTGGAGCCGGTGACGCAGCCGAATCGACATGGTGTTTTCTCGTGCCCGATGGGAGTGACCCGGCTGCATGGTCGCACGCTTCATTTCGGCGGGAAAAGCCGGATGCGCCGGATCAGGCCGACCGCGAAGTCGCGCGCGTTGCGGGTATCGGGCTGGCGCTGCACGGCATCGACAGCCAGGGGATGATGCTGCATCGTGGCTCCTGTCGATCGCGCAAGCCGACCCAACCCACCCCGCAACCGGATCCTGCCGACATGCCAAGCATCGCGTTCCAGCTGACCGGCGACCACATCGAACTCAACCAGTTGCTCAAGCTCGTCGGGCTGTGCGACAGCGGCGGGATGGGCAAGACCATCGTGGCCAGCGGCGCCGCGACCGTCGATGGCGTCGTCGAACTGCGCAAGACCTGCAAGATCCGCACGGGCCAGGTCGTGCGGATCGGCGATGCCGAGATCCGGGTCGAATAACCGCGAGCGGTTCCGAAGCGCGGGCCGACAATGAACGCGGCCGGCAACAGTCGATCACGACAACCAGCCATCAACGCAAGGAACCCATCAATGGGACTTTGGCGCGACATCTTCGGCCCCGACCAGGACGAAGTCTGGGGCGGCATCGCACGCCAGATCAACGCCACTTACACGCCCTCGGACTGGCTCAAGAAAGGCAGGATCGACCTGCGCGGCCCGAACTACATCATCACCCTGGACACGTACTCGGAGATGCAGGGGAAATACAGGCACACCTATACGCGGATGCGCTCGCCGTTCCGCAACACCAAGCACGTCGGCATGAACATCTACCGGGAAACCGGCTTCAGCTGGCTCGGAAAATTGATCGGAATGAGCGACATCGTGATCGGCGATCCGCTGTTCGACAATGAATTCATCGTCCAGGGCCGCCCCGAGTCCATGGTCGTGGCGTTCCTCGACGACCGCAAGCTCAGGCGAATGATCAAGGCACAACCGGATATCGCATTCAAGATCAGGAACGACGATGGCTGGTTCGCCACCCAATACCCGCAAGGCATCGATGAGCTGCACTTCCTGTGCCGGGGCTATGTGAAGGACGAAGCACGCCTGAAGCGCCTGTTCGAACTGTTCGTCGCCTCGATCGACCAATTGTCCGCGATCGGCAGCGGATGCCAGTTCGGAGTCAACATCACGCCGAAATAGTGGACGGTGGAAGCGCAGTCCCGGCTTTGTCACCCGCGTTCGCGGCCACAGGCCGTTCCAACTTCCCCGTTCGAAACACGATCCGCTAAACGGCAATCGCGTCCACGGCAAGTCCTTCCAGTTTCGCCGCATTCCGCCCCGATTCCTTCGCGACATACATTTCACGGTCGGCGCGCGCGATGGTGTCATCCACCGCCTCGTCGCGGCGGTATTCGCTGACGCCCGCCGAGAACGTCAGCGGCGGACCGATGGCGTGCGGCACGGTGTGCATCCGAGCGAGCAGGCGCCTGATGCCCGCCAGTGCCTGCGGGCCGCGGGTATCCGGCAGGAATACCAGGAATTCCTCGCCACCCCAGCGCGCGACCAGGTCGGTCGTGCGCAACGTCGAAACGGCCTCGGTCGCGAACGCCTTCAGCACATCGTCGCCAAAGGCATGTCCCTGCGCGTCGTTGATCCGCTTGAAATGGTCGAGGTCGATGATCGCGATGCTGAAGGGATGCCCGTGGCGCTGGACGCGGCATTGTTCCTGCGCCAGCCGTTCGCGCATGCAGCGCCGGTTGACCAGGCCGGTCAGTTCGTCGCGCGTCGCCAGCCGTTGCACCTCTTCGAGCGCCTCGGTCAATGCCGCCCGTTGCGAATGCAGCCGGTAGCGCAGTGACGACAGCCGCGCGGCAACCAGCGACAGCGCCGGCAACAGGATCATCACCATCAGCACGTTGGTGAGGTCCAGGCGGAAGTCGCTGTTGTCGAGCGACCACGTGTCCATGCCAGGCCGCGATGCGTTCAACGCCACCACCGCCACGATCAGGCTGGCGAGGGCGAACGAGGTCAACCACATGATCTTGCGCCAGCTCAGCGAAAACGCGCCGAAGGTGAAGATCAGCAGCAGCGGCAGCAGCGCCACGCCGCGCACGGGCCCGCAGATCAGGTATCCCCGTTCCACGCTGATCACGCCCAGCACGATCTGCGCAGCTGTCAGCGCGGGGTCGGCGCAGCGTTCGCTCCAGCCGGTGCGAAGCGCCACGAAGACGACGGTGAGTCCGATCGCCAGGAATGCGCACCAGCCGACGAAGGACTGTGCGTCCGGGCCGCGCCGCAAACCGAATCCCACGACCACCGCGCTCGCCATGTATGCGAGCACCGAGATCAGCCACTGGGTGAGGCGGATGCGTCGCCGCCGGTCGACGCCCAGCAGCATGTCGATAGCGTGCCGCCACTATGGACGCGCGGTCGTGGTTCCGGTTGCAGCGGACGACGGGCGATCGGACGACACTGCTGGCACATCCTTGTACGTCGGTGCCGCGACCGGCGAACAATCGCGTCACGGCTGCAGGGATAGTCGACCCCAGCGCATGAACATCCCGGGAGCAACTGGCGTGCAGCCCTCCCCGCGCGCTGCCGGTCGTCCGCGGTCGTCCGCGTCCGCGCAATTCCGCAGCCACAACCTGGCAACCGACACCGGATCAACCACTTGCATGTCTGGATTGTCTGGCATGGAAACTGCTTTGATTGCTTCATGCCGATTCGCGGACCGACTCGCCAACCGCTGAATGCAGGCATGCGCCCCTTTCCCAACCATGCGATTCCCATGACTCGACATCGATCCCTGCAGTCCCCGTTCTTCATCCGCTGCGCGACTGCGATGCGCGTGCTGCGTGCGCGCACATTGGCGCTCGGGTTGCTGCTGCTGTTGTCGCAGGCGGCTGCCGCAGCCGACAAGCTGGATGCACTGCTGAAGAAAGCGATGGCCGGAACGCAGACGCCCGCCGTCGCCGTGCTGGTGATCCGCGATGGCCACATCGCGCAACAGGCCGTGCGCGGCGTGCGCCGCAACGATCGCCCGGACGCGGCAACGCGCGACGACATCTGGTTGCTCGGTTCCACCAGCAAGGTCATGACCGTCGCGATGATCGCCAGGCTCGTCGAACACGGCCAGCTGTCGTGGGATGCGCCGCTGGAAACGATGCTTCCCGACCTCGCTGCCGGCATGCGTCCTGAATACCGTCGCGTGACCCTGGTCCAGCTGCTGTCGCATCGCGCCGGACTGCCCGAGAACGCGCGCGACCACGCATTCGTGGAATCGTTCTTCGCCGACACGCGCCCGCTGCCGGAGCAACGCCTTGCCTTCATCACGACGGCACTGAAGGACGCACCCGAAACCGCGCCGGGCACCGCGTTCGGCTACAGCAACACCGGTTTCCTGATCGCGGCAGTGATCGCCGAGCGCACGACGAAGACCAGCTTCGAAGACCTCATGCAGCGCGAAGTGTTCGCGCCGCTGGGGATGGCCAGCGCCGGCTTCGGCCCGACACCCGACGGCCAGCCGCGCGCCCATCGCGGCGGCAAACCGGTGACTGCGGCGATGACCCATTACGACGACGGCGTGCCGCTGGTGTACACGCCTGCCGGCAATATGCACATGAGCCTGCACGACTGGGCAGCGTTCTGCGTCGACCAGCTTGCCGGCAGTCGCGGCCACGGCAAGCTCTTGACCCCGGCCTCCTACAGGCTGATGCAGACCGCCCAGCCCGACAGCCCGTCCGGCCTGGACTGGGGAGTGCAGGGTTCCATTGCAGGGCGCAAGGGTCCGGTGCTCGTGCATGGCGGCTCGGACGGCAACTCGCTGGCATGGGTGGCGCTGTTCCCGAACACCGGAAACGGCGTGCTGGTCGTGGCCAACGCCGCAGACGACATGGGCGGCGACAAGGCGACGAAAGCGGTGCTCGGAGGGTTGTTTCCGGCGCTCAGCCCGGCGAAGTGACTGCCCGGGAAGTAACGTCTCAATGGTGAGCCGTGTCTGAGCGGGGAGCCGTGTCTCAGCAGTGGCCTTGTCTCCATGGTGAGCCGCGCCTCAGCGGGGAGCCGCGCCTCAGCGGGGAGCCGTGTCTCAGCAGTGGTCTTGTCTCCATGGTGAGCCGCGACTCAGCGAAGAGCCGAATCGCAGACCCGTACCTTCTTGTCATCCCGAGCAACGCGAGGGATCTGTGGGCGAAGGCACCGCGACTTCGAGATCCCTCGCGTTGCTCGGGATGACAGCATTCGGGGAGGGCAGGATCGGCGTGGTGGTCGTTGCCAACGCCGCAGACGACATGGGCGGCGACAAGGCGACGAAAGCGGTGCTCGGAGGGTTGTTTCCGGCGATCAGCCCGGCGAAGTGACTGCCCGGGAAGTAACGTCTCAATGGTGAGCCGTGTCTGAGCGGGGAGCCGTGTCTCAGAC
>JBBQHA010000108.1:0-11143 GCA_038323475.1 Lysobacterales bacterium | reverse complement strand
TCGCCTGATGGCGCGCATTGCCGGTGTCAATCTTCCCGTCCAGAAGCATGTCTGGGTGGGGCTGCAAAGCATCTTTGGAATCGGCCGTACCCGGTCGAAGAAGGTCTGCGTGGAGGCCGGCGTGACGCCGTCCACCAAGATCCGCGACCTGACCGAAGTCGACGTGGAGCGCCTGCGCGCCGCGGTCACCAAATTCACGGTCGAGGGCGACCTGCGACGCGAGGTCGGCATGTCGATCAAACGCCTGATGGACCTGAGCTGCTACCGCGGCCTGCGCCATCGTCGCGGCCTGCCGGTCCGCGGCCAGCGCACCCGTACCAATGCACGTACCCGCAAGGGCCCGCGCAAGGCCATCAAGAAATAAACCTCGCTCTTCGATCGACGAAGAGTCCAGCGAATCCGGGATTACACAATGGCAAAGCCAGCAGCAGCGGCCAAGACGAAGAAGAAGATCAAGCGCGTCGTCACCGACGGCATCGCGCACGTCCAGGCTTCGTTCAACAACACGATCATCACCATCACCGACCGCCAGGGCAATGCGCTGTCGTGGGCGACCTCGGGTGGCGCGGGCTTCCGCGGCTCGCGCAAGTCGACGCCGTTCGCGGCGCAGGTCGCGGCAGAGAAGGCGGGCAAGGCCGCGCTCGACTACGGCGTGAAGACACTGGAAGTGCGCATCAAGGGCCCGGGCCCGGGTCGCGAATCCGCGGTCCGCTCGCTCAACAACGTCGGCTACAAGGTGATGAACATCATCGACGTGACGCCGATCCCGCACAACGGCTGCCGCCCGCCCAAAAAGCGCCGCGTGTAATTTGGTTGACCGTCGCGATCGCCATCGATCGCGAGGATCAAGAACCGGCCCTCGATGGTCGGCAGTAATTCACGCAATCGTCCTGATTGCAAAAGATAAAAACCGGCCATCCTTGGCCGGACTTCTCAAAAAGAAGAGACTAATCCAATGGCACGTTACATCGGACCCACCTGCAAGCTCGCGCGTCGTGAAGGCGCTGACCTCGGACTGAAAAGCCCGGCGCGTGCGATCGATTCGAAATGCAAGCTCGAGAACAAGCCCGGCCAGCACGGCGCGGCCGGTGCGCGCAAGGGCAAGATGTCCGACTATGCGACGCAGTTGCGCGAGAAGCAGAAGCTCAAGCGCACCTACGGCATGCTCGAGCGCCAGTTCCGCGGCTACTACGCCAAGGCCGCGCGCCGCAAGGGCAATACCGGCGACACCTTGCTGCAGTTGCTCGAAATGCGCCTCGACAACGTCGTCTATCGCATGGGCTTCGCGGTCACCCGCCCGCAGGCGCGCCAGATGGTGTCGCATTGCGCGGTACTGGTGAACGGCAAATCGGTGAACCTTGCGTCGTACCAGGTCAAGGCCGGCGACGTTATCTCGCTGACCGAACGCGCTTCGCGCCAGCTGTCCGTTCAGGAAGCGCTGACGATCTCCGCCCAGATGGACCTGGTCCCGGGCTGGATCGACGTCGACGCGAAGAAGTTCAGCGGCGTGTTCAAGTCGGTTCCGGAACGCTCCGACCTGCCTTCCGACATCAACGAAGCGTTGATCGTCGAGTTGTATTCGAAGTAATTCACGTATCAGGCAAGACTCGCCCAGGCGAGGCTGCATCGGCTCTGCTGCCGCATATAGAAATTCTTTCAGGAGTACGCGTAACCATGTCGGTTTCCGCCCATCAGGTGCTGCGTCCGCGCGGCCCGAACATCGAACGCATCACCACGCACCGCGCCAAGGTCGTGATCGAGCCGCTCGAGCGCGGCTACGGCCACACCCTCGGCAACGCGCTGCGTCGCGTGCTGCTGTCGTCGATCCCCGGCTATGCAATCACCGAAGTCGAGATCGACGGCGTTCTGCACGAGTACACCACCGTCGAAGGCCTGCAGGAAGACGTCATCGAGATCCTGCTGAACCTCAAGGACGTCGCGATCCGCATGCACAACGTCGACCACAGCATGCTCACCCTGTCCAAGCAGGGCAGGGGCGTTGTCACCGCCGGCGACATCAAGACCGATCACAACGTCGAGATCCTCAACACCGACCACGTGATCTGCCACCTGACGAAAGATACCTCGATCAACATGCGCCTGAAGGTCGAGCGCGGCTTCGGCTACCAGCCTGCGACCGCGCGTCGCAAGCCGGACGAAGAAACCCGCACGATCGGCCGCCTGATGCTCGACGCCTCGTTCTGCCCGGTGACCCGCGTCGCGTACGCGGTGGAAGCCGCGCGCGTCGAACAGCGCACCGACCTCGACAAGCTGGTCATCGACATCGAAACCAACGGCACGATCGACGCCGAGGAAGCCGTGCGCACCGCCGCCGACATCCTCACCGACCAGCTGTCGGTGTTCGGCGATTTCACGCACCGCGAGCGCGGCGCCCCGAAGGTCGCGGCCTCCGGCATCGACCCGGTGCTGCTGCGTCCGATCGACGACCTCGAGCTCACCGTGCGTTCGGCGAACTGCCTCAAGGCCGAGAACATCTACTACATCGGCGACCTGATCCAGAAAACCGAAGTCGAGTTGCTCAAGACCCCGAACCTCGGCAAGAAGTCGCTCACCGAGATCAAGGAAGTCCTCGCACAGCGTGGCTTGTCGCTCGGCATGAAGCTGGAGAACTGGCCGCCGGCCGGCCTTCAGCAGGGCATGATGGGCTGAGACGCAATCGTTCAATGCAACACCGCGCCGCGAGGCGCGGTGACCAAAACCAGGAAGCACGATAATGCGCCACCAGAAAGCCGGACGTAAATTCAGCCGCACCAGCTCGCATCGCCAGGCGATGTTCAGCAACATGGCGGCCTCGCTGATCAAGCACGAACTGATCCGCACCACGCTGCCCAAGGCCAAGGAATTGCGCCGGGTCGCCGAGCCGCTGATCACGATGGCCAAGACCGACGGTGTCGCCAACCGCCGCCTCGCGTTCTCGCGCCTGCGCGACAAGCAGGCAGTGGGCAAGCTGTTCGTCGAACTCGGTCCGCGCTACACCACGCGCCCGGGCGGCTACCTGCGCATCCTCAAGTGCGGCTTCCGCGCCGGCGACAACGCGCCGATGGCGTACGTCGAACTGGTCGATCGCCCGCGTACCGATGCGGCTGTCGAAGCCGGCTGATCGGCGTCGTACACGCGCACTTCGTCGCTCCTGCGCATCCTTGCGCTTGCGACTTCAGCGCGTCCATGCACAGCAAGAGCCCCGGCCAGTCCGGGGTTTTTTGTGCGCGCCGGCATCCAGCCACGTGCATGAACTTCAACCCTGCGTTAGTGTCTGACCGACGATTCCCCTACCTGTAGCGCATCGCATGCATCCGACCCGCTGGACATTTCGTGCCTGTTTCCTCCTCGGCTTCCTCGCCTGCGCCGGCCTGATGGGCTACGCGCTGTACGCGGAATTCGTCCTGCACCTGGAGCCATGCCCGCTGTGCATCTTCCAGCGCGTCGCGATGATCGCGCTCGGCGTGGTGTTCCTGCTCGGCGCGCTGGCCGGCCCGAAGTCGGCAGGAGGGCGGCGGACGTGGAGCCTGCTTGCGCTGCTGATGGCGGGTGCGGGCATCGCGGTCGCGGGGCGGCATCTGTGGATCCAGTCGCTTCCGCCGGACCAGGTCCCGGCTTGCGGCCCGGCGCTGCCGTACATGTTCCATGCGCTGAGTTTCAGCAAGTTCCTGACCAAGGTCTTCACCGGGTCCGGCGAATGCGCGCAGATCAACTGGCGCTTGCTCGGCGTGGCGATGCCGGGCTGGGTGCTGATCAGTTTCGTGGTGCTCGCGGGATGGGCGCTGTACGCGGGATTCCGTCGCCGCGGCTGACCGTCGGCAAGCCGCGAAATCCGTAGCCGCCAGCAACGTTTGCGGCTCATGCGCAAATGTTCGGTTGGCGATGAGTTGGCATGGCGCCCAGCTATGGCATGATGCCTGCTGCGCCGCAACAAATGCTAGCCATGCACGCCGTCCAGACAGCCAATCCGATCCCGCCGAATCCGGCCGCACCGCCTGACGCATGGACGCCGCAAAGCTGGCGCACGCGCGCGGCGACGCAGTTGCCGCACTATCCGGACGCGCACGCGCTGGAATCCACGCTCGCCGAATTGCGCCGGTTGCCGCCGCTGGTCACCTCGTGGGAAATCCTCTCGCTCAAACAGCAGCTCGCCGATGCGCAGGAAGGCAAACGCTTCCTGTTGCAGGGCGGCGACTGCGCCGAGAGCTTCAGCGATTGCACGTCCGAGATCATCGCGAACCGTCTGAAGGTGCTGCTGCAGATGAGCCTCGTGCTCGTGCACGGACTTCGCCAGCCGGTCGTGCGCATCGGCCGCTTCGCGGGCCAGTACGCGAAGCCGCGTTCGGCCGACACCGAAACCCGCGACGGCCTGACCTTGCCGAGCTACCGCGGCGACATCGTTAACGGCCCGGAGTTCGAACTCGGCGCGCGTACGCCCGATCCGCGCCGCCTGCTGAAGGCGCATGCGCGCTCCGCGATGACGATGAATTTCGTGCGCGCGCTGATCGACGGCGGTTTCGCCGACCTGCACCACCCGGAATACTGGAGTCTGGACTGGGTCGGCCATTCGCCGTTGTCCGACGAATACACGCGCATGGTCGCGGCGATCGGCGATGCGGTGCGCTTCATGGAAACCATTTCCGGCGAGTCGCTGCACAACCTCAATCGCGCCGATTTCTACACCTCGCACGAAGCCCTGCTGCTGCCGTACGAGGAAGCGCTCACGCGCCAGGTGCCGCGCCAGCACGGCTGCTTCAACCTGTCCACGCATTTCCCGTGGATCGGGATGCGCACCGCCGCCATCGATGGCGCGCACGTGGAATACCTGCGCGGCGTGCGCAATCCGATCGGCCTGAAGGTCGGTGCGGCGCTGACGCCCGACGCGTTGCTGCGCCTGCTCGATGTGCTGTCGCCAGACCACGAGCCCGGCCGCATCGCGTTGATCCACCGCTTCGGCGCGGCGCGCATCGGCGAACTGCTGCCGCCGTTCATCGACGCGTTGCGCCGCGAAGGCCGACGCACGCTGTGGATTTCCGATCCGATGCACGGCAACACCGAGAGTACGTCGAACGGTTACAAGACGCGTCCGTTCGCGGCGATCCGCAGCGAGCTCGAGCAGGCGTTCGAGATCCACGCGGCGCACGGCTCGTTGCTTGGCGGCGTGCACCTGGAACTGACCGGCGAGAACGTCACCGAATGTACCGGCGGCGCGCGCGAACTCACCGAGACCGACCTCGAACGCGCCTACCATTCGACCGTCGATCCGCGCCTGAACTACGAGCAGTCGCTGGAGATCGCGATGCTGATCGTGCGCAAGCGCAGCGCGTTGGCCGCGAACGCGGGCTGAGTCGATCGGCGTCGGATGGCTTGATGCGGTTCGCATCCGCAAAGACATAGCGGGCGTAAACTGGCCGCCGACCCTTGTGGAGCGTCTGCGATGCCATTGCGCCGTGCGTCATGCGTTCTCGCCGCTTCGATCATCGCCGCGTTTTCGGCATCCGCGCAGCAACCTGCCGGGCTGGCGCGCGATCCGTCGGCGGCCTTCGCCGATGGCCTGAACTGGCGCCTTGTCGGTCCGTTTCGCGGCGGCTGGGGAACGGTAGCGGTCGGCATCGCCGACCAGCCGGACACGTTCTACTTCGGCGCGGCCGGCGGCGGCATCTGGAAGACGCTCGATGCCGGGCGCACCTGGCAGTCGATCTTCGATCGCGGCCCGTCCTCGATCGGCGCACTGGCGATCGCGCCGTCCGATCCGCGGGTGCTGTACGCAGGCACCGGCCAGGTCACCACGCGCTACGACATGGCGGCGGGCGAGGGCGTGTTCAAATCCATCGACGGCGGTACGACCTGGCACTCGGTCGGGCTTGCAGCGACGCGCCACATCGGCGCGATCCGGGTCGATCCGAAGAATCCCGACATCGTCATGGTCGCGGCGTTCGGACACATGTTCGGCGCGAACCCGGAGCGCGGCGTGTTCCGTTCCGAAGACGGCGGCAAGACCTGGACGAAAACCCTGTTCGTCAGCGAGAACACCGGCGCGGTCGATCTCGCGGTCGATCCGCAGGATTCCAATGTGGTGTTCGCCTCGGTCTGGCAGGCCCGCTTCCTGCCATGGCTGAGTTATTTCACGCCAAATACCGGCAGCGAGAGCGGCATCTACAAATCGACCGACGGCGGACGCCATTGGGCGCGTGTCAGCGGCAACGGCTGGCCCGAAGGCAAGCTCGGCCGCATCGGCCTCTCCGCGACGCACACGGCGCAAGGCACGCGCGTGTATGCGGTCGTCGATGGGGATGCGAACGGCGGCCTCTATCGTTCCGACGATGCGGGCGCGAACTGGAAACTGGTCAACGGCGACGGCGAACTCGTCAACGGCTATTTTTCGAGCCTGACCGCAGTGCCGGGAAATCCGGATGCGGTGTATGCGATGGGGCGGTCGATCCATCTGTGCACCGAAGGCGGTGCGCATTGCGCCATCGTGAAGGGTTCGCCCGGGGGCGACGATTACCATTACCTGTGGATCAATCCGAAACGTCCCGAGCGCATGATCGCCGGCTCGGACCAGGGCACGGTGGTGACGGTCGATGCCGGCAAAAGCTGGTCGAGCTGGTACAACCAGCCGACCGGCCAGCTCTACCACCTCGCGATCGACAACCGTTTCCCGTACTGGATCTACGCGGGACAGCAGGACAACGGCACGGTCGCGATCGCGAGCCGCAGCGACTACGGCTCGATCGGCGACCGCGACTGGCATCCGGTCGGCGCCGACGAGCGCGACGACGAGATCCCCGATCCGCGCGACCCGAACATCGTCTATGGGTCGGGTCTGGGCGGGAAGCTCTCGCGCTGGGATGCGCGCAACGGCGAAGTGCAGAACATTTCGCCGTGGCCGGTATCGAGTTACGGCGCGCGGCCGACGTCGGTGAAATACCACTACACCTGGATCACGCCGATCGCGGTGTCGCAGCTTCCTCCGTATACGTTGTACCAGGGCGCGCAGGTGTTGTTCCGATCGCTCGACCAGGGCGAGACGTGGCAGACGATCAGCCCCGACCTGTCGGCGAAGGATGTGCCGCACAAGGATGTGCCAATGCCGCGAGCGCAGGATGCGCAGGAGCGGCCTGCGAAGAAGGATTGTGCCGGCGACCTGGATCCGGAAGCCGCCCGCGTCTGCGGCTACGGCGTGATCTTCAGCTTCGGCCTGTCGCCGCGCGACAACGACGAGATCTGGCTCGGCATGGACGACGGCCAGGTGCAGCTAACGCGCGACGCCGGCAAGACGTGGACGAACGTCACCCCGCCGATGCTGCCGCACTGGGCGAAGGTCGGCAGCGTTGATGTATCCGCGACCGATCCGGGCACCGCGTACATCGCGGTGGACAATCACCGCCAGGACGATTTCCAGCCGCTGGCCTGGCGCACGCACGACTACGGGAAAACCTGGACCGCGATCTCCGCCGGGTTACCGACGAATCATTTCGTCAGCGCGCTGCGCGCCGACCCGGTCAAACGCGGCCTGTTGTATGCGGGCATCGACCAGGGCGTGTACGTGTCGGTGGACGATGGCGCGCACTGGCAGTCGCTGCAGCGCAACCTGCCGAATGCGATCGTCACCGATCTTGCCGTGCACGGCGACGACCTGATCGCGGCGACGCAGGGGCGTGCGATCTGGGTGCTCGACGACGTCGCCCCGCTGCGCGAGGCCGATGCGGCGATCCTCAAGCAGCCCGCGCACCTGTTCCAGCCCGCGAACGCGATGCGCGTGCGCCCGAACCAGAACAAGGACACGCCGCTGCCGCGCGAGGAACCGGTCGGCAGGAATCCCCCGAACGGCGCGATCTTCGATTACTGGCTCGCGCGCGATGCGAAGGCGCCGGTCGTGTTGAGCATCTTCGACGCGTCGGGCAAGCGCGTGCGTCGTTTCGCGAGCGACGATGCCGCGCCGAAACTTCCGGCGGAACGCTACTTCGAGCAGGCCTGGTTGCAGGCGCCGACGCGTCCTTCCGCGCACGCGGGCATGCATCGCTACGTCTGGGACTTGCGCACGCTGCGTCCGACCGCCGCGCATTACGAATACAGCATCGCCGCCACCGACGGCGACGACACGCGATTGCTGCCCGAAGGCATGCTGGTCGCGCCGGGCAAGTACCAGGCAACGTTGCGCGTGGATGGCCGGGATTACAGCGCAGCGTTCACCGTGCAGGCCGATCCGCGCGTGGCAGTCGACGATGCCGCCGTGCGTGCCGCGCTTGCACTCTCGGAGCGCGTCGTTGCTGCGCTGGATCTGCAGTTCGTGGCAGCCGGGCAGACCCAATCCGTGCACAAGCAGATCGCGGCGCTGGCCAAGCGCGTTGGCGCGGATCCGTCGAAGGCGGCGCTCGCGAAGATGCTCGCCGATTACGATGCGAAACTCGCACCACTGGCTTCCGGCGACGATGAGGATGCACTGAACCTCGGCCCGATCGGCGATGCGCTCAACGCGCTGCAGACCGACCTGGAAGGTTCGGATCGCGCGCCATCGCAGCCGCAACGCGATGTGTACGCCCAATACAGTGCGCGCCTGGAGCGTGCGCTCGCAGCGTGGACGGCCATCGAGACGGCGGAATTGCAGCGGATCAACACCGCATTGCACGCAGCCGGCCTCGATGCGATCAAGGTGCCGACGCGCGCTGAGATCCCGGCGAGCGATGCCGGTGTTTCGAGGGAGATGCCCTGATCGTTGACCCGGCAACGCGTCGGTCCGCGGGTTTCAGCAGGCCCTGGCCGCGCGCCGCGCGCGCAGGTTGCGGATGTTGCGCGCGAGGATCAGCACGACGAAGACGTTGACCAGCAGGACGGTCGCCGGAAACCAGTGGCGGTGCTGCCACAGCGCGATCGACTCGAACGGCACATAGATCGCCGCGCCGATGCAGCCGAACAACGACGCCCAGCTCTGGTCGAACCACAGGCCGAACGCTTCGGCGCCGTGCAGCATTGCATAGGCCACGATCGCCGCCGCCGCGACGTGCACGGATTGCGAACTGATCTGGTCGGACAGCAGGGCGAGGAACCCGCTGTCCGGATTCATGTGGAAATGTGCGATCAGCTTGTCGATCCACTGGCGCATGCGCAGCGGACCGAGCAGTTCGAGTCCGACCGCGAGCGACATTGCGAGCAGCGATTTTCCGGCGACCAGCGCCGCGATGACGCGCAGGCTGGGATCGTGGTGGACCGCTGGCGACGGTGCAACAGTGCCGGCCTGCTGCGACTCCAGCATGGGCCGTTCCTGTTGCGCCACGATCAGCCGCGCGAGGCGCGCTTGCGGTCGTTCTCGGTGCGCTCTTTCTTGCGCAAACGGATCGCGACCGGGGTGACCTCAACCAGTTCGTCGTCGGAGATGAACTCCAGCGCCTGCTCCAGCGACAGCTTCACCGCCGGCGTCAGCGATTCGTTGTCGTCCTTGCCGGATGCGCGGAAGTTGGTGAGCTGTTTCGCGCGCAGGGCATTGACCGTGAGGTCGTTGTCCTTGGCGTGGATGCCGACGATCTGGCCTTCGTAGATTTCCTCGCCCGGCTCGACCATCAGCCGGCCGCGTTCCTGCATGAACATCTGCGCATAGGCCGGAGACGGGCCGGTACCGTTGGAGATCATCACGCCGTTCTGGCGTTCGGCGATCGCGCCTTCCGACTTCGGTCCGTAATGGTCGAACACGTGGAAGAGCAGGCCGGTGCCGGCGGTGATCGTGCGGAATTCGGTCTGGAAGCCGATCAGTCCGCGCGCCGGGATCATGAAGTCGATGCGCACGCGACCCTTGCCGTCCGGTTCCATGTTGACCAACTGGCCGCGGCGTTCGCCGAGGCGCTGCATCACACCGCCCTGGTACTGCTCTTCGAGGTCGACGACGAGGCTTTCGTACGGCTCCATCTTCTGGCCGTCGACATCCTTGATGATGACCTCGGGGCGCGACACCGCGAGTTCGTAGCCTTCGCGGCGCATCGTCTCGATCAGGATCGACAGGTGCAATTCGCCACGGCCCGACACCTTGAACTTGTCTGCGTCGTCGGTCTCCTCGACCTTCAGCGACACGTTGTGCTGGGTCTCGCGGATCAGGCGGTCGCGCAGCTGGCGCGAGGTCAGGAACTTGCCGCCGCTGCGATCCTTCTTGCCCGCGAACGGCGAGTTGTTGACCTGGAAGGTCATGCTGATCGTCGGCTCGTCGACGGTCAGTACTGGCAGTTGCTCCGGAGCGTCGACCGCGCAGATCGTCTCGGAAATGCCGAGGTCGCCGATGCCGGAGACCGCGATGATGTCGCCGGCCTGCGCCTCTTCGACTTCGCGGCGCTCCAGGCCCATGAAGCCGAGCACCTGCAGCACCTTGCCCTGGCGCGGCTTGCCTTCGCGATTGAGGATCGTGACGGACTGGTTGGTCTTGACCTTGCCGCGCTGGATGCGGCCGACGCCGATGATGCCGACGTAGTTGCTGTAGTCGAGCGAGGTCACGCGCATCTGGAACGGGCCGTCCATGTCGACCGGCGGCGGCGCGACGTGCTGGATGATCGCGTCGAACAACGGATCCATGTTGCCTTCGCGCACGTCGGGCGACAGGCCCGCGTAGCCGTGCAGCGCCGATGCGTAGACGATCGGGAAGTCGAGCTGTTCCTCGGTCGCGCCAAGGCGGTCGAACAGGTCGAAGGTCTGGTTGACGACCCAGTCCGGACGCGCGCCGGGACGGTCGACCTTGTTCACCACGACGATCGGCTTGAAGCCCATCGCGAACGCCTTCTGGGTCACGAAGCGCGTCTGCGGCATCGGGCCGTCCATCGCATCGACCAGGATCAGCACCGAGTCGACCATCGACAGCACGCGCTCGACTTCGCCGCCGAAGTCGGCATGCCCGGGCGTATCGACGATGTTGACGCGGTAATCCTTCCAGCGGATCGCGGTGTTCTTGGAAAGGATCGTGATGCCACGTTCCTTTTCGAGATCGTTGCTGTCCATCATGCGTTCGGTGGTGACCGTGCGCTCGCTGAAGGTGCCGGACTGCTTGAGCAGCTGGTCGACGAGGGTGGTCTTGCCGTGGTCGACGTGGGCGACGATGGCGATATTGCGCAGTTTTTCGATGGACATTGGGATGGCGCCGGTTAGGGCGCTGGCTCTGGGAAGT
>JBBQHA010000107.1:0-11370 GCA_038323475.1 Lysobacterales bacterium | reverse complement strand
CGTTCGACGAGAACACGACCCTGGGCTCGCTGCCATCGCTCACGACCAATGACCAGCAGATCGGTGCCGCGCTGGACTCCGCGTGTGCGGATCTGGCGGCGCTGTCCACGCGCACCCAGCAGCAGCAGGACCTGCTGAACCAGTGCTTGGCGTTGAATGCATCCAGTGGCGTGTCCACGGCGGCAACGGCGGTGGCGATCCACGAACTCACGCCGGACGTCACCGAAACCCAGACCAAGACCTCGCAAACCGCGACGACCGCGCAATTCGACAACCTGGCCGGTCGAATGACCGCGCTGCGTGCCGGTACCAGCGGTGCGTCGTTCGGCGGCCTCGCGTTCGTCAATTCGAACGGCAGCCTGCCGCTGCTGGGCGTCGGCGCGGCGCTGCTCGGCGTCGATGACAAACCGAAGCAGGCGGGAGAGTCGTTCTCGCGCTGGGGCTTCTTCGGTTCTGGCCAGATCGGCCGCCAACGCGCGGACGCACGCAACTCCACGCCCGCATACCACCTCGATGTCCACGGCCTGACCTTCGGCGCGGACTACCGCCAGAGCGACAAGCTGGTGATCGGTGGCGCGGTCGGATACACGCGCCAGAGCACCAACCTGTCCGGTGGCCAGGGCGACCTGAGCATGAACGGCTGGAGCCTGTCGGGCTATGCGACGTGGTACCAGAAGAGCAACTGGTACCTCGACAGCGCGATCACCTGGGGCAACAACAACTTCGATTCGCGCCGGCACATCAGCTTTGCACTGCCGTTGCCCGGTGGTGGAACGGCGACCGTCGACCAACTCGCCAAGGCCTCCTCCGGTGGCAACAACCTGGCCGGATCGTTGAGCCTCGGACGTGACTTCAACAACAAGCAGTGGGCGTACGGGTTCTATGGCAAGGCGCAGTTCAGCCACCAGAACTTCGATGGATTCCAGGAGAAGCTCAACGCCAGCCTGCCCGGCAGCGGCCTCGGCCTGCGCGTCGAATCGCGCACGCAGAACTCGGTCACATCCGTACTTGGCGGCAAGCTCGACTACACCAACAGCACCAGCTGGGGCGTCGTGGTGCCGCATGCAGAGTTCGAATGGCAGCATGAGTACCGGACCGATCCGAACGCCTTCCGTGCTTTCTTCGTCAACGATCCAAACGGCACGCCGATCCTGATCCACGGCGACAAACTCGACAGCAACTTCTTCAAGCTCGGTCTCGGCATGTCCTTCGTGTTCCCGAAGGGTCGCTCGGGTTTCATCCTGCTCGACCATACCCTTGGTCGCAGCGGAATCACCGACGACAACCTGTCGATCGGCTTCCGCATGGAATTCTGATGACCGCCACCATCCACAGCATGCACCGTGCATTGCGCCGATATCCGGCGTGCCAGGAACGACAACCGGGCGCGCCGGGCTTGCGCAATCGACCGCTGTCCAAGCATCATTCGTCGCAGATGACCGCAACGATCAGCCCCACCCCGCCGCGCGGACTCGCTCCATGATCGAATTCGGCCATCTCAGCCACGTCGGTCTGCGCCGCGAGCTCAACGAGGACACCTACTACGGCGACGCCAGCCTTGGGCTTTGGCTGGTCGCCGACGGCATGGGCGGCCACGAGTTCGGCGAAGTCGCCAGCGCAGTCGCGCGCGAGGCGATCGTGACCAACATCCGCAATGGCAAGTCGCTGGTGGATTCGATCCGGATCGCGGATGAGGAAATCATCCGCCACTCGAAGATGCGCACCGAAGGGCTGCCGATGGGTACGACGGTCGCCGCGGCGCGGCTGGAAGGCAACCGCTTCGAGGTCGCATGGGTGGGCGACAGCCGCGTGTACCTTTGGAACGGCCAGCTTTGCCAGCTCTCGCAGGACCATTCCTACGTGCAGGAACTGATCGACCAGGGCGCAATCACCGCCGAGCAGGCCCGCAGCCACCCGCACCGCAACGTCGTGACCCAGGCGCTGGGCGTGACCGATCCGCAGAACCTCAAGGTCGAGAGCATCACCGGCGAACTGCGCCCGGGCATGCAGTTGCTCCTGTGCAGCGACGGCCTGACCGAGGAAGTGGACAACGCGGCGATCGGCCGCATCCTCACCCAGACGAGTTATTCGGCGCAGGAATGCGTCGACCACCTGGTCGCCGCGGCGCTCGACGGCGGCGGCAGCGACAACGTTACGGTGTTGCTCGTCAGGCAGCTCTGACGGAGCTCGTTTTCCTCGCGCGTGCCGACGCACGCGGACCCTGCGGGACCATTGCCATCAATTGTCCGAAGGAGCGCCGCCACGCGAAGCGTCGTCGGCCTTCTTGACGATCTGCTTGAGCAGGGCATCGTCCGGGTCGGCTTTCAGGCCGTCTTCGGCGAGAAGCTTGCAGCCTCCGTAAATCCCCCTGTCGCAGAGCAGCGTCGCCTTGTCCTGGAAGAAGCCGACGATCTTGGCGAGCCCCTGCTTCGCATGCTGGTTGGCCTGGTCGATCTCCAGCACCTTGCGGTACAACTCGGCGGCATTCGCGCCTTCCGGTATCACCAGGTTGCGTCCGACGTCCTCCTTGCTGTGCATGCCGTGGTCCACATAGGCATCGGCCTGGTCCAGCATCTGCTGCACGTCGCCGCCCAGTTCGTTCTCGATGGTTTGCGGATGGATGATGCCGGGCTTGTCGATGCCTCCGCTGCTGGCGCCGGTGAGATCCGTGCCCACAACGATGTTGGTCGGCTGCGTTTGCGCGGGCGTGAGCACGGTCGCGCGCGGCAACTCATGCGGCCGCAGCAACACCCACAACCCGATGGCGACCGCCACCACGCCTGCGCCCACCGAGGGCCATAGCCAGCGCGGATGCGCCGCGTCGCGATTGACCACGCGCGTGCGTTGCATGGTCGCGCCGGTGCTGATCCGGTTCGACGACCGGGCAGCGGTCTTGCTGAGCGTCGCCGCGCCCTGCGGCGATTTCGCCAGCAACTGGTGCACTTCCTCGGCGAGCGCAGTACCGGTCTGCACGCGCTCGTTCGGCTGCTTGTTCATCGTGCGATCGATCAACGGCTGCAGCCAGGCGAAATCCGACGGCAGCGTCGGGATCGGCTGGGTCACGTGCATCAGCGCAACGGTGAACGGATCCGCGGCCTGGTACGGAGGAGCGCCGGTCAGCATCTCGTACAGCACGGTGCCGAGGCTGTAGAGGTCGGAGCGGCCATCCACGGGCTCTGCGCGCGCCTGTTCCGGGCTCATGTAGTCGGGGGTGCCGATCGATGCGCCAGCGACGGTCGAACTCGAACTCGAGTCCATCGCCTTGGCGATGCCGAAGTCGGCCAGCACCACGCTGCCATCCTTGCGGAACAGGATGTTGCCGGGCTTCACGTCGCGATGGACGAAGCCCTTCTGGTGCGCGAAATCCAGCCCGCGCGCCATCTCGACGAGGATGTCGAGGATTTCTCCGACGCTCAGTCCGCCGGCCTCGATGCGCTCTTTCAGGGTGCCGCCGGGAATGTATTCGGCGGCGAGGTAATAGACGCCGGCGTGGGTGCCGATGTCGTACACCGTGACCAGGTTCTGGTGCTGCAACTTTGCGGTGATCCGGCCTTCCTTGAGGAAGCGCTCGGTGAACTCGGAGTTCGCCGCCAGCGCGGGCGCCATCACCTTCAGCGCGACTTCGCGGTCCAGCGATTCCTGCACGGCGAGGAACACCGACGCCATGCCGCCCTCGCCGATCGGCCGCAGGATCTTGTATCCCGGGATCGAGATATCGACCGAATGCAGCAGGACGGTGGATGAGTTCACTCAAAGCCTCTTGGGAACGACGATCGGGCGCCGACCATGATGATGCCGACAATTATCCATGAGTGCGACGGTTTCGGTGATGCCAGGATCATGTTGCTTCCCCCGGCCACAGGCAACGGCCGCCGCTGGCCGACTGGATGCGTTGCAGGCGTTCGCGATGCAACCCAAGTTCGGCTGGATCGGCGCGCAGGACGCGGCGCAGATGCGCGGAGGGATCGCTCGAAAGGACGACCGTCGCCTGGTTGGCCACGATGACATCGAAGCCCAGGTCGCCCTGCCCTGCGGTCAGGTGCAGGTAGGCTTCGGCGAGCAATTGCGCATCGAGCAGCGCGCCGTGCAGGGTGCGCTGGGTGTTGTCCACGCCGAGGCGCTTGCACAGCGCGTCCAGGCTGTTGCGCTGCCCGGGGTAGCGTTGCCGCGCCAGCTCGAGCGTATCGAGCACTCCGCAGCGCTCGCGCAGCCGCGCGTGGCCGGCATTGAGCAGGGTCAGTTCGTTGTCGAGGAATCCCACGTCGAACGCGGCGTTGTGGATGACCAGTTCGGCGCCGTCGACGAATGCGAGGAACTCGTCGACGACCTCGCGAAAGCGCGGCTTGTCGGCGAGGAATTCCAGGGTGAGCCCGGTGACTTCCTGCGCGCCGGGTTCCATCTCGCGGTCCGGATTGAGGTATCGCTGGAAATGCCTGCCGGTCGGGCGCCGCTGCACGAGTTCGACGCAGCCGATCTCGACGACGCGATTGCCCTTCTCCCAGGACAGGCCCGTGGTCTCGGTATCGAGCACGACTTGTCGGGTCATGCGGACGTCCCGGCGTGCTGCGCGCGCAGGGCCGCGGCGCGTGCCAGCGCATCCGCCCGTTCGTTGTCGGGATGCCCGTTATGGCCTTTGACCCACCGCCACTCGACGCGATGGCGCACGGCGGCCGCCTGCAGGCGTTCCCACAGGTCGCGGTTCTTCACCATCTGCCCACCGCTGGTTTTCCACCCGCTGCGCAGCCATTTCGGCAGCCATGCGCTGATGCCCTGCTGCACGTATTTCGAATCGGTGTAGAGCACCGCCGTGCAGGGTTCTGTGAGGGTTTCGAGCGCCATGATCGCGCCCATGAGTTCCATCCGGTTGTTGGTGGTCGCGGCATCGCCGCCGGAAAGCTCGCGCTCGCGGCCGCTGAAGCGCAGCAGCGCGCCCCAGCCGCCGGGGCCGGGATTGCCGAGGCAGGCGCCATCGGTATGGATTTCGACGCTTTTCATGGTGCCGCTTTCAACGGCCGGGCTTTGATCGGAGGGTTTCATCGGGCTGCTTTCATCGAGGGGATTTCATGGAACGCGTCATTCCCGCCCGCGCCCCGCTTCCGAAGCGTAACCCGGCGGGCTTCACCCGCAGCGGCGTCATCCCCGGATCGCGACGGCGCGCTTCGAGCAGGAAGCCGCTGCGCAGCGGCGATCCCGGGGTTTGCGACATGCCGACATCGAGCGCCGGCACAGCTGCCGCCGACCAGCGCGCGCCCAGATAGCGGCAACCCATGATCTCGAGCCCCAATCCCGTCAGCAATGCGCCCGTCGCGTCCGGCGACCAGATGCGCAGCCCACCGAACATCCAGCGCAGGTGCGCCGGACTCCACGGATTCAGGCCGAGCACGAGCATCGTGCCCTCGGGTTCGAGCAGGCGCGCGCATTCCGCGGCCAACCCGACCGCATCGCGCGCAGCCTCGAAGGCGCAAGCCATGAAGACCAGCGCGAGGCTCTCGTCGGCCAGCGGGATCGCCGCCTCGCTGCAACGCAGGTCGCCCGCAAAGCCATCGCCTTCGCGCTGCAACTGCAGGCATGTGTGCAGGTTGGGTGCGGCGAACGCGAATCCCGGATCCGCATGCGGCTGCAGGAACAGGCCGTAGCGGCCGCTGGATCGCGCCACATCCGGCGCCGCGTCGCGCTGGCAACGGGCCAGCAATGCGCGCATGCCTTCGGTGGACAGCGTCGCCTCGGCACGGGTCGTGGGTTGACGCGAGGATTGCATAGCGGGCATGGTGTTGATTTTGCGGCAATCGGTCGCCGGGGTCACTCTCCATGCTGAAGCTGCATGCCATCGAGGCATTCGAGGACAACTACATCTGGGCGCTGGCCGACACGGACGGCCGCGCCGTGATCGTCGATCCGGGCGACGCAGCGCCGGTCTTCGCAGCGATCGCCGAAGGCCTGCATCCGGTCGCGATCCTGCTGACCCATCATCATCCCGACCATATCGGCGGCGCGGAACAGCTGCTGCAACGCTACCCCGTGCCCTGTTACGCGCCGGTGGAACCGCGCATCGGCTGCGCGACCCACCGCGTCGGCCATGGCGATCGCTTCGCCATTCCCGAACTCGGCCTCCGGTTCGAAACGATCGAAGTCCACGGCCATACCAGCTCGCACGTCGCCTTCGTCGGCGGCGGCATCGCGTTTTGCGGCGATACCCTGTTCAGCCTGGGCTGCGGACGCATGTTCGAAGGCACCCCGGAGCAGATGCTCGCATCGCTCGATCGCCTCGCAGCGCTGCCGCCCGGGACGCGGGTTTGCTGCGGCCACGAATACACGTTGTCGAATGGCGCGTTTGCGAGCGTGATCGAGCCCGACAACCTCGCCTTGCACGAGCGCCTGCGCGAAGCGCGGGCGTTGCGGGAAGCGGGCCAACCATCTGTTCCAAGCATGATCGCGAGCGAACTGGCCTGCAATCCATTCCTGCGCGTGGACACGCCGACCGTGCGCGGCGCGGTGGAGCACCATCTCGGCACGCCCTGCGCCGATCGGGTGGACGTCTTCGGAGCGCTGCGGCGCTGGAAAGACGGTTTCCGCGCATGAGGCACGCCGCGCGCCAAGGATCCCTCGCGACACTGCTCGCCACGGCGCTGCTGACGCTCGCCGGATGCGACACCACCGGCGCGACGCGTCCTTCGACCACCGACACCGCCGCTCCGGTCTCGGAGCCGATCGCCCTGCCGTCGGCGCCGCCGGTTGAGATCTCGGACCTGCCGCCGGAGATTTCCGCGCCGATCACGCCGCCATCGAATGCGCCGCTGCCGGCCGAAGGCGACGTCCTGACCAGCGGCGAAGTCCTCGACCGCCTGCGCGCGCGGCTGAGCACGCCGACCTGCATTGTGGGCCCGAACAACACGCGCTGGCGCCACAAGTACGCCGGCTATCCGCAGCATTTCGCCGACGAGATCCAGGCGACGCTGCCGATGATGCTGGTGGTGCTGGACGAACTCGAGCAGCGCAAGCTGCCCGGCGAATTCGCGCTGATCCCGATCGTGGAAAGCTGGTATCGCCCCGACACGCACAGCTTCGGCGGCGCGGCCGGCATGTGGCAGATGCTCAACGAAACCTCGCGCAACAATGGCGCGACGGTGATCAATGGCTACGACGGGCGCCTGTCCACTCTCGATGCGACCGACGCCGCGCTGACCTACCTCGACAAGCTGCACACGATGTTCCACGACTGGCGCCTGACCGCGATGGCCTACAACTCGGGCGAATACCGGCTGATCCGGACGATGCCGGCCGACGAATTGCAGCAACGCAGCATCGGCAGCATGGCCTATCGCCGCCCGAACGGGCTCTCCAACACGACCTACGAATACGTCTCCAAGATGCGCGCGCTCACCTGCATGCTCGCGCAGCCCGAGCGCCAGTCGATCCCGCTGCTGTCGACGCTGCCGGTGGTGCACTGGATCCGGTACACGATGCCCGCCGACATCACGTCGCTCGACGAAGTCGCGCGCCGCCTCGGCATCGATGCGGAGCAACTGAAGAACTTCAACCTCGGCTATCGCAACGGTCGCGTCGTCGCGGGCGCCCCACGCATGTTGCTGGTGCCGGCGAGCACTCGACCGCGTTGGGCGGATGCGGCTGCGCAGGCGGGATCGACAGCGCCGGCCGACACGACCGCGACGCCTGCCGGGACGCCCGTCGACGAGCCAATGGAAGCGCCCGCTGAGACGTCCAACGCTGCCGTCGAACCGAAGCCGCACCGCCACGCCGATGCTTCGCGCACCCATACCGTCGCACGCGGCGAAACGCTGGCGTCGATCGCGCAGCGCTACCACGTCAGCGTGAACCAGTTGCGCGCATGGAATCGCATGGGTCGGCATGCCGCACTCAGGCACGGCCAGAAAATCAGGGTGGAACCGTGAATCGGCAACGTTCACACTAGGCGCCGGGCCGCGCCTGTCGGCACTCACATCTCGGAGGCAACATGGGTTTCCTGCAGGGCAAGCGCGCACTGATCACCGGCGTGCTCAACCAACGCTCCATCGCCTACGGCATTGCCAGCGCGATGCAGCGCGAAGGCGCGGAGCTTGCGTTCACCTATGCGAGCGACAAGCTCAAGTCGCGCGTGGACGAAGCCGCGGCGGCGTTCGGGTCGAAACTCGTGCTTCCCTGCGACGTGGGCAGCGACGCGCAGATCGGGCAATTGTTCGTCGAGCTCGGCAAGCACTGGGACGGCCTCGACATCCTCGTGCACTCGATCGGCTTCGCGCCCGGAGAAGCGCTCACCGGCGGATTCCTCGACGGCCTGACGCGCGAGAACTTCGCGATTGCGCACGATATTTCGGCATACAGCTTTCCCGCGCTCGCCAAGGCGGCGCGACCGATGATGAAAGGCCGCAACGGCGCGCTGCTGACGCTCAGCTATCTCGGCGCCGACCGCGCGCTGATGAACTACAACGTGATGGGCCTGGCCAAGGCAAGCCTGGAATCGAGCGTGCGCTACCTCGCCTACAACCTCGGCCCGGAAGGAACGCGCGTGAATGCGATTTCCGCCGGCCCGATCAAGACGCTCGCAGCGGCTGGCGTCGGCAACATCCGCAAGATGCTGGACCACGTCGAGCAGAACGCGCCGCTGCGCCGCAACGTCACCACCGAGGAAGTCGGCAACGTCGCTGCCTTCCTGTGTTCGGATCTCGCGTCCGGCATCACCGGCGAAATCACCTTCGTCGACTCCGGCTACAACACCCTCGGAATGACCGGGCTGGAATGAGCGCATATGCGCTGATTTGACGTCGTCGCAAGCTCATTCCGGCGCCCGGAGCGTGACGCGGAGGTTGGGCGACTTGGTGCGGTGCGGCCCGGACCGGCCGAATCAAGTCGATGCGAACCTGGCGAAGCGTGTCCAACGCGCAGCGGTGAATCGACCGACCGTCAGCCCATCCTCGAAGCAGAGTGAGCCGACGTGCTTGCGAGGCCTTCCTGGCGCGTCTGGAAGCGCCCGGAGCGAAGTCCGGGCAGGTCTCTTCGATGCAGCTGCGATGCGCAACCGGATAGCGGAGCGTCGGGCCACGCGGCGTGGCCCGCTGGACCGTACCAAGTCGGCAAGCCTGCAACAACGAAAGCCATCCGAAGCCGGGGATCAAATGATCGAGCCGTCATCTCACTCGATGACAGGTTGGATCCCTACAACCGATCCTCGGCTACCTTGACCGGAAACTCCTTGCGCAACGCGTCGATATAGACGCGTGCCTCCAGCACGGCGCGGACCTGCGCGAAGCGCTCGCGCAGCATCTTGCGGGTGGAAGGATCGATCAGCGCCGGATCGCCGTCGATGACCTTGGTCGCCTCGACCAGCGCATAGCGGTCCGCAGCAAGTTTTGCCATGCCGACCTGCGGTGGCTTGCCCTGCACCGGATGCGACAGCCGGAATCCGGCGGCGATCAGATCCTCCGACGGAGTCGTGAGACTGCGCGCAGCAGCTTCCAGCGTCTGCACGCTGCCGCCCACTGCGCTCGCGAGCGCATCCAGCGACTCGCCCTTGGCCGCGCGTGCGAGCATGGCGTCGGCTGCGGTCTTCGCTGCCTTCGCGCGCCTGTCGGCCTGCAGGTCGGCGAGGACGCGATCGCGGATCTGCGCGAGCGGCAATGCCTTGACCGGCAGGTGCTGGGCGACGCGGACCACGATCATGTGGTCGTGGTTGGCGCCGATCTCGATCGGGTCGCTGGTGTTGCCGTCTTCAAGCACCGACGCGGAAAACGCAGCGCGCAGCACTTGCGGGTTCGCAGCGATGCCGGTGCCGCCGGCACGCGTGAACAGCGGCGTCTTCTGGATCGTCACGCCGAGCTCGCGCGCAGCGGGCGCGAGCGTCGTGGAGTCCTTCAACGTCAGGTCGACGAGCTTGCCCGAGCGATCGTTGTAGAGTTTCTCGCGCGAGTCCTTGAGCTCGCTCTTCTCGAGTTCGGCGCGCACGGTTTCGAATGGAATCTGCCGGCCCTGGCGCACTTCGCGCAACTGGATGACATGCCAGCCCTCGGTGGTACGGACCGGTTCGCTGATCGCGCCGGGTTGCAAGGAATACAGCGCGGACGCGAAGGCCTTCTGCTCGATGACGGTCCGGCTCAACCAGCCGAGGTCGCCACCGAGGTTCTTCGAGCCTTCGTCTTCGGAGTTCGTGCGCGCAAGCGCAGCGAAATCCGAACCCGTCGCGCGCGCCTGCACGACCAGCGCAGCGGCCTTGGCCTGCGCCGCTTTCTCGGCTGCGGCATCGGCGTTGGCGGGAAGCTTGATCAGGATGTGCGAGGCAAGCCTTTGTTCGGGCTCGATGAAGCGGTTCTTCTGGTCGTCGTAGCGCTGGCGCAAGGTCGCTTCGTCGACGGTGGTCGGCACTGTCAGCGTTGCTGCGTCGAGCTCAAGGTATTCGAGAGCGATCTGTTCCTGGGTGCGATAATTCGCAGCGTGCCCTTCGTACCAGGCCTGCAATTCCGCATCGCCAGGCGCCGCCGCATCGGTGGGAACCGGCAATTCAAGATAGCGCAGGTCGCGCTTCTGCTCGCTCAGGCGGAATGCGTCGTCGATCTCGGTGCTGCCGGCGATTCCGGAAACGGCGATCTCCTGCGGCAGCGTCTGCACCACAAGATCGTCGCGCACGGAATTTTCGTACTGGACCGGACTCCTCGGCGGATTCTGCATGGCGAGGACTTCCTTGTAGCGGGTCTGGTCGAATTTGCCCTCGACCTGGAACGCCGGCATCGCCGCGATCCTGTCGTACACCTGCTGCGCGGACACGGAAATCCCGTCGCGCGCCGCCGCGGCGTTCACGAGTTCGCGCTGGATCAGGCGCTCCATCACAACGTGTTTGGTCGCCGCGGTGTCGAACTTGGACGCATCGAAGCGCTCCTTGAGTTCGGCGCGCTGGTTCTGGCGCTCCAACTCGAATTCCTTGCGGTACTCGTCCTGGGTGATGTCCTTGTACTTGGCGCCGATGTCGGTGCCGAACCACCCCGACCTGAGCGTGATGCGAGCGGCATAGATATCCACGCGGCTGTTGAAATAGCCGGTGATACCCCAGAAGGCGAATGCGATGGTCAGCGGCAGGAGGACCAACGTGGCGAACCAGCCGGACGTCTTTTCGCGGATTTTCTGCAGCATGTCGTGGACCTGTATGCGTTTGCCCGGAATCCGGGCCAATTGCGTAGATTACCGCGCGCGGCGTCCTGTCGAAACATTCGGCGTCGCACGACCTCAACCGCCGCCAGCAGCCGACCGCCACGGGTGGCGGAAATGCCGAATCACTTTTCGGCTTGCCAAGCGCGCGTCTCACTTCACCTGTACGTCTATCGCTCCCGGCATCCTGCCTTCCGCGACATTTGCACATCCATGTGC
>JBBQHA010000106.1:0-11386 GCA_038323475.1 Lysobacterales bacterium | reverse complement strand
CTGGCTACGCTCCCACTGCTGCATCTTCGCGTGGACCGGGATCGTCGGGATCACGCCGTGACGGTACGAAAAACCATTCTGCGGCGAATACGGATTGACTGACTGGCCCGGCTTCACGGCGCCTGCGGCGCTGGCTTGCGTAACAATCACGGTGCCCGCAGCCAGGATGGCCAGCGCGAGGGAGGTTTTACGCAAGCTGGTAAAGGACTTCGAGTTCATTCGTAACCCCAGATTTTGTGTGTGGTGTGCGACACGGGCGGTATTGCCGATGGCGCTGTGCGTGGGCATCCCCTGCCCCGATCATTGGTGTCGCACCCCTTACGTCACGGTGGTGTCAGCCGGGACGACCTTGCAAGTCATACGCACGAACGTGTCTTAGCTGCGGAATTCCATGTCGTTCGCAGACACTGCCTCCAGCGCGAACCGAATGACCCTAACAGCCGCCTTCACGCAACATTCCTTAAATTTTTTTAATCATGTTGTGCGCTGCGCAAATTTGTGATGGATATCCGCATTGAAGGGAGAGTGGCATGCGGGGTACGCCGGTTTTGTGACGGGGTACCGAGTTCACAACCCTGCTGCAGAGCCATTTGATGCGCCCGCATATGGCGCAATGCGTCACAAATCGATGCACCCATCGCCATGCTGCGGCGCAGCATCGAGAGCGCCAATGAACATCAATAAACGCCCCGTTGCAGGTACGTTCAGGTTTAAAACGCGCAACTCGTCACATCGGCTCGACACAAATGTGACGTAGCAACCCTCAAAACATCCCGGTTTCGAGGCGGGCGGCGTCCGACATCATGCTTTGGTTCCATGGCGGATCGAAGACCAGGTCGACGTCGGCTTCGGCGACGGTCGGGATCAGTTCGAGCTTGTCGGTCACGTCCCCGACCAGGATGTCGCCCATGCCGCAGCCCGGTGCGGTGAGCGTCATGCGGACATTGACCTTGCGGCGGCCGTCGTCGAGGCGCTCGATGTCGCAGTCGTACACCAGGCCGAGATCCACCACGTTGATCGGGATCTCTGGGTCGAAACAGGTCCGCAACTGGCGCCAGACCAGCTTTTCGACGTCGTCGTCGCTGGCGTCCGGCGGGAGCTCCGGAGGCAGGGTCGGTTCCTTGCCGAGCGCATCGGCATCGATCCCGGCGATGCGGAACAGGTTTCCTTCCACATACACGGTATAGCTGCCGCCGAGCGCCTGCGAGATGTAGCCAATACTGCCCGCAGGCAGGGTGACCTGCTCGCCCTGCGGCACCAGCACGGCGATGCAGTCGCGCTCGAGTTTGAAGGGTTCGCTGTTGCGGCTGTACATGCCGCCATTGTAGCCGCGACCGCCCTGCCAACGGTTACGATCCCGGGATGCCTACCCCAGCCTGGACCGATCTGCGCCCATTGTTCGTCCTGCCGCTGCTCCTGCTGGGTGTGCTCGCCTTCGACGGTGCATGGCTGGCCGCGGCCGCGTCGACCAACGGCCACGCCGGCTGGATGGCGCCGTTCGCCGCGCTGATCGGCTTCGCCCCGCTCTGGCTGGCGAGGGCGGCGCCAGGCTCGATGCGGGCATTGCTCGCGCTTCTGGCAACGGCGACAGCGCTCGCCCTCGGCAACTGGCTGGTGGCCGCGCTGCCGATCGGGCAGGCGATGGGCCAGTTTCCGCTGGAGGCCGCGCGCCGGATCGGGCCTGATTTCGGCTGGATGCTGATCCGGCTCGGCAACCGGCCATCCGATTGCCTGTGGACTGCCTTCGCGCTGGTTCTTGCCGGGTTGTTCGGCCGTGGCGATGCGGCCGGACGACTCAATGGCCGCCGTCGAGCGCCTTGAGCTCCGACACCAGCCGACCCGCCGCCTCGGCGCCGTCGCCGTAGAGCATCCGGGTGTTGTCGGCGTAAAACAGCGCGTTCTCGATGCCGGCGAAACCGGTGCCCTTGCCGCGCTTGATCACGATGGTGTTCTTCGAGTTCGAGACGTCGAGGATCGGCATGCCGTAGATCGGCGAGGCCTTGTCGGTGCGCGCGGACGGGTTCACCACGTCGTTCGCGCCGATCACCAGGGAGACATCGGTATTCGGGAACTCGGGGTTGATGTCGTCCATGTCGGCGATCAGGTCGTAGGGCACGCCGGCTTCGGCCAGCAGCACGTTCATGTGGCCCGGCATGCGGCCGGCGACCGGGTGGATCGCGAACTTCACCTTGACGCCGCGCTTGATCAGTTGCTGGGTCAACTCCCAGATCTTGTGCTGCGCCTGGGCGACCGCCATCCCGTAGCCGGGCACGATCACCACGCGCTCGGCATAGGCCATCATCGCGGCGACGTCGCTCGCATCGATGGGTTTCTGCGAACCGGTGATTTCCTGCGTTTCGCCACCACCTGCACCGAAATTGCCGAACAGCACATTCGCGAGCGAGCGGTTCATCGCCTTGGCCATCAACTGCGTGAGCAAGGTGCCCGCCGCGCCGACGACCATGCCCGCGACGATCAGGGTCTCGTTGCCGAGCACGTAACCTTCGAATGCGACCGCAAGCCCGGTCAGCGCGTTGTAGAGGGAGATCACCACCGGCATGTCGGCGCCGCCGATCGGCAGCGTCATCAGCAGCCCGACCGCGAGCGCACAGACGAAGAACCCGACGATCACCGGCTGCTGCATCCAGATCACGGCCGCGACGCCCAGGCCGATCGCAGCCAGGAACACCAGCGCATTGAACGCCTGCTGGCCGGGGAACAGGAAACGCTTGTCCATCCAGCCCTGCAGCTTGGCGAATGCGACCAGCGAGCCTGAGAACGAGATCGCGCCGATCAGCGCGCCGATCACGCCAAGCACCAGCTGGGTCTTCGTGGACGGCTCGCCAGCGGCGAACTGGATCAGTTCGACCGCACCGATGCCGGCCGCCGAACCACCGCCCATTCCGTTGTACAGCGCGACCATCTGCGGCATGTCGGTGATCGCGACCTTCTTGCCCGACACCCAGGCGGCCACGGTACCGATACTGGCCGCGACCAGGATCAGCCCGAGATTGTGCATGCCCGGCAAGGCAAAGGTCGCCGCTGTCGCGATCAGCATGCCGACGCCGGCCCACTGGATGCCGCTGCGCGCAGTCACCGGCGAGGACATGCGCTGCAGGCCGAGGATGAACAGCAGCGCGGCGAGCAGGTAGCTGGCGCGCACCAGCAGCGGCAGCACCTCTGCGAACGTCATGGGCCTGCCGCCTTGCTGGGGGCTGGCCGGCTGGACTTGAACATGTCCAGCATGCGCTCGGTCACGACGTAGCCACCGGCCGCGTTGCCCGCGCCGAGCAGCACCGCGATGAAGCCGATCGCCATCTCCAGCGTGGTTTCGGCATGGCCCAGGGCCACCATCGCGCCGACCAGCACGATCCCGTGCACGAAATTCGAGCCCGACATCAGCGGCGTGTGCAGGATGACCGGCACCCGCGAGATGATCACGTGGCCGCAGATGGCCGCGAGCATGAAAATGTACAGCGCCACAAAGCCGTCGCTCATGTCCCCTCCGATCGCGTGCGGATGCCCGCATCATAACCGCGCCGGTGCGTTGCGCGACGCCCGGGTGTCAACCGTCGCGGCTGCGGGGCGTTACCTGTCGCAGGATTCCGGGAAGCGCGGGCATGATGGACGCATGATGGACGGCAGTATCCAGACAGCGACGGCCTGCGAGCAGAGCCTCCCGGCTTTCCTCGCCGGCATCGAGCGACGCGCGTTCCGGCATGCCGAGATCGCGCTCAAGCATCGCGAGGACGCGCTCGATGCGGTCCAGGATGCGATGCTCAAGCTCGTGCAGCGCTACGCCGACAAGCCCTCGATCGAATGGACGCCGTTGTTCTGGAGCGTGCTGCGCAGCAGGATCACCGATATCCGCCGGCGCCGGCGCGTGCGTTCGGTGCTGGTCGGCTGGATGGGCTGGGCGAACGACGTGGACGAAGGCCCGGCCTGGGAGCCGGCCGACCCGACCCCCGGCCCGGCCCACCTGCACAGCGACAGTGCAAGTTACAAGGCGCTGTCGACCGCGTTGCAGGCATTGCCGCGCAGGCAGCGGGAGGCCTACCAGCTGCGCGTGCTGGAGGGCCTGGATGTCGCCGACACCGCACGCGCAATGGGCTGCTCGGAAGGCAGCGTCAAGACCCACACCTCGCGCGCGATGGATGCGCTGCGCAGGCAACTGGAGGACTGGCGATGAACGCCAACGACATCGAACTGGCCCTGCGCGCCCGCGCAGTCTTCAACGGCAGCGTCGACCGCATCGACATCGACACCCTTCGCCGGCTGCGCGACCTGCGCCTGCACGCCCAGCAAGTCGAGCCACGCCGTTCCAGCGCACGCTGGGTGTGGCCGGCCGCTGCCGGGCTGACCGCCGCACTGGCGCTGGTGGCGTTCCTGCCGCACATGCCACGCGCGCCTGCCGTCGCAACGCCTGCTCCAACCGTTTCAATCGTCCCGCCCGTCGCCCCCCCGACCATGGTCGCGCGGACCAGTGCGGCGACGGTTGCGGATGTCGTTGCTGCGGATGCCGTCGAAGCGGTCGATCCGGACATGCTCAGCGAACTCGATTTCTATGGCTGGCTCGCGAAGCAGCCCGGCAATAGCGCGACCGGAGGCTGAGACATGGAGTTCCACAACGTCGATTCCCGCCGCCGCATCCGCGCCTGTGCGCTGCTGATGGGCGTCTTGCTGACGGGCGCGGCCGTCGCGGCGCCGCCGTCGCAGCCTCCGCCGTACGCACAATCGTCCAACGCCGGCCTGCAGGCGGACAATTCCCGCGACGATGATGCGTTCGATGACGGTCCCGACTCTACGCGGGCCGCACCGCTGCCGTGGAGCCAACTCAACCCGGCTCAGCGTTCGATGCTGGCTCCGCTGCAATCGCAGTGGAACAAGCTGCCGCCGCGCCGCCAGCAACGCATGGCGGCGCGCGCCGAGAGATGGATGCAGCTGTCGCCGGACCGGCGCGAGCAGGTCCAGCGACGCATGCTGCGCTGGGCGCAGATGACTCCCGAACAGCGGCGCAACGCGGCACAGGGCGAACGCAAATTCGCCGCGATGACACCGGACGATCGCGAGCGCGTCATGGAAGCGTACAAACGGTTCCAGTCGCTCACCCCGCAGCAGCGCCAGTTGCTGATGCAGCGTTTCCGCGAGCAGCGCGCGCAGCGGCAGGGCGCGCGCGACGGCCTTCGCCAGCCGGACCAGCCGCCGCCACGGCGCTGAACGACGCCGTCAGGCGGTGCGCAGGACGCCGTCGTGGGTGTGGCAGGTTTTCGCGATCAGTTCGTCATCCCAGTCCAGCGTCAACGTACCGTCCTTGACCAGCAACTGGGAGAAATTGAACAGGTTGCGCGCGTACATTTCGCTTGCATGCATCGCGCCCTGGCTCGGCAGGTTGGTCGGCCCGACGACGCTGACGCCAGCGGTCTCGATCGTTTCGCCCGCTCGCGTGAGCTCGCAATTGCCGCCCGATTCCGCGGCAAGATCGACGATCACGCTGCCCGGCTTCATGCCCGACACCATCGCCGCGCTGATGATCTTCGGCGCCGGCCGCCCCGGAACCGCCGCGGTGGTGACGATCACGTCCACGCCCTTGAGGTGTTCCGCGAGCTTCTGCTGTTGCGCGGCGCGTTCCTCGGCGGTGAGTTCGCGCGCATAGCCGCCCTCGCCTTTCGCGCTGACACCCAGATCGAGGAACTTCGCACCGAGCGATTCGATCTGCTCGCGGGTTTCCGGACGCACATCGAAACCCTCGACCTGCGCGCCCAGCCGGCGCGCCGTGGCGATCGCCTGCAGGCCCGCGACGCCGGCACCGACCACCAGCACTTTCGACGGACGGATCGTGCCCGCGGCGGTGGTCAGCATCGGGAAGAATTTCGGCGCGACCTGCGCGGCGATCAACATCGCCTTGTAGCCGGCCATGCCGGCCTGCGAGGACAACACGTCCATCGCCTGCGCGCGCGTGGTCCGTGGCAGCCGTTCGAGCGGGAAGCTCGTCGCCTTGCGCGCAAGCCACTGCGCTTCGCGCGCCGGATCGGCACCCGCGGCGAGCAGGCCCATCACGATCGCGCCTTCCTTCAATGCCGACAGCCGCTCCGCTGCAGGCGGCTGCACGCACAGCAACGCGTCCGCGCGTTGCAGGACCACGCCTGGGTCCGCATCGAACTCGGCGCCTTCGTAGGCAGCGTCGGGAAAGTGGGCGCCGTCGCCGACTCCCGACTGCAGCAGCACAGTCGCTCCGATGGCACGCAGCTTGCGGCAGGTTTCGGGGGTAATCGCGACGCGACGCTCGCCGGGCGCGGTCTCGCGGATTGCGGCTACGGTGAACGCCATGCACGACTCCGGGATTCAGTCAGACCGGAGCATCGTAATCGAATCGCCGCCGTCGAGGCAGCGGCGATGGGCCGGATGTCGAAAGCCGTCAGCTTCCGCTGGCGGTCGAACCTTCACGCAAACGGCCCAGGACCTGATGCATCGCCTGGTCGAAGGCGGTATCGGCCGTGCGCAGGCGCAGCTTGCCTTCCTTCATCATAGCCGCCAGTTCCTCGGCGGAAGCGACGTGCATGCGCGCGCCGCGCTTGTTGACGAACAGCATGCGCGCGGAAATCGGACTGACCCACGACAACTTGCCTGGCTGCACGCGGTCGTCCTCGCCAACGAATTCGACCCAGCTGCCGACTGCAAGCTGGCGCAGGCGCGAGACGTCCGCGGGATCGACATCCAGTGGCGGCGGAGCCGGCGCCTCGACAACCGGCAGCGGGCGCGCGATCGCCGGATGCGTCTGGACCGCTGCCGCATCCGCCGGTTGCGCAGCCGCAGGCGCCGATGCCGAAGCGGGCGCCGATGCGGCGACCTTCGGCGGCGACTGCATCAGGTGTTGGGCGATGGTGCGCGCGCATTCGACCGCGACTTCAGCCGCGAGGCCCGAACTGGCAAGCATCGCCATCAGTCCCGGCTGCAGCGAATCGGTTTCGGCAAGCGCGGTCAGGCCGCCGGTGTGGTACGCCGCGTCGGCCAGCGCGAGCATCTGGTCGAGCGTGCGCAACGCCTGCAGGCAGCCCTCGCCGTCCTCGCTCTCACGCAGGAACAGCACCGCGTAGTGATGCACCCAGTAGCGATTCAGATCGTCCCGCACCAGCGCCGACACGGCACGGCTGCCCAAACGCTTCTTGAGCAGCGCCTCGGCGCGCATGCGCGCCTCTTCGAGACGCTCCTTGCCGCGCTGCGCCTCGGCCACCCGGCGTTCGGCCAGGTCCGCACGACGACGGTATTGTTCGATGAAGGTGCGCAGGTCCTGCTCGAGCAATTCGAAGATCGCGATGTCTTCGTTGAACTCGGCGACGAGTCGGTCCACCGATTGACCGACCTGCAGCAGCAACTCGCGCTCGTACGGGCCTTCGCCATGGTTGCCCTCGCAGGCCTCGGCGATCGCGTTGAGCAGCCGGCGCGCGGGGTGCGCCTTGTGCAGGAACAGCCGACGGTCGATCAGAGCGACCTTGATGTACGGCACCAGCAGGCGCGCGATCTGGTCGCGGATGTCGTGCTGGATGTCGCGCTCGTCGAGGAAGACCTCGAACATCATCCCGACCACGTCGATCGCATCTTCCTCGGCATCGCCGAGCCGCGCGTCGCCCTGGCTGATGCCGAGCGCTGCTGCACCGGTGATCAGCTCGCGCTTGAGCTGCTGGGCGAGCGAATGGTCGCTCGACTTCAATGCGTTCCGGAGTCCGTCCGGCAGGTCCGCCTGGAACAGCGACAGCACCGACAGCATTTCGCTGGAACTGAGCAGCGGCCTTTCAGGCTCAGGTGTCGAGGAGGCGGGCTGGCCGCTGTCCTTGTGTTGCATCTTGCGCCATGCCCGCAGCAGGTCGTGCAGGCTGTTGAGCATGCCGTCATCGGCTTCGCCGCCGCCCTGGTAACTGCCCTGATAGCCGGTCTGATAGTTGCCACCCGGATAGCCGCCGCCCTGCCCCTGCCCTTCATGAGCTGCATGTTCGCCAGGCGGACGCTGGCGCTGCGGCACCTGCTCGGCAAGGTTGAAGTCGGGCGGCAAGCTGCGCGGCAACGGCGCGGGCTGCGTCTGCGGGACGCGCGGAACGTGACCGGAGATGTAGCCCGTCTCGATCAGGATGCGCATCACTTCCGGATAAAGGGTTTCCAGCGCCAGCAGCAATTCGCGCTCATACAGCTTGAACAGCACCAGCTTGACTTCGGTCGGCGCCGCAAATGCGCCCAGCGCGCAACGGAATGCCATCGCCAAGCGCTCCGGACCGACCGGGCTGCGCGACTGGTCGAAGTTCGGCGAGATCGTGATCGCCATCCGCGCGAGTCCGCGCGTGATCGGTTCGATCAGGGTCTTGAAGCGCCGGTGCATGGTGCTGGCGCTCTGCTCGGCGGCGAGCTGCTCTTCGAGCTCGTCCTGCGCAAGCAGGCTCAGCGCGCCTCCATGGTGTCCCGGCACCACGCTCGGCGCACCGCCGTCGGGTTGCTGGAATTCCTGGAAGCCCGCGGTGATGTGGTTGCGGAACAGCATCTCCATCTGCCGGCGCTCGCGGCGGATCTCGCGCATCGCGTCGAAATAGTTCTGCTGGGTCGAATTGCTCGTTGCGTGCTGGGCCAGGTCGAACATCGCATCGTCGGCCTTGCTCAGCGCTTCGCCGCAGGCCAGCTCCAACCGCGGCAAGGCGGTCTGGCGCAGGCGGTCGAGCACCACCTGCGGAGTCCGCGAGGGCGGTTGCGACGCATGCGGTTGCGATGTGCTGCCGACCGCTGAAAGATGTGATGGCGTCTTTGACATGTTTGGAAGCACCGGGGGACGGCTTCGGTATGATGCTGATCATGCGACTTAGGGCATTTTTGCATCGCGAATATGGCGCAAGTGCCCGAATCGAACCGTGATGCTCGGCACGCTTCGACACCCATCATCCTCAGCTCCCCCTTCCGGTGCAAGCCAATGAACCCACTCGCCATGCTGCTCGCCCGGCATTCGACGTCTTCCCGCCAGCTCGGCGCACCCGGCCCGAGCCAGCAACAATTGCTGGACATGCTGGCAGTCGCGGTCCACGTGCCCGACCACGGCCGCCTGGCGCCATGGCGATTCCTGCGCATCGCCGGCGATGCCAGGGCTGCACTCGGCCACGCGCTCGCTGCGCGCATCGTCGAACGCGAGCCCGATGCGCCCGAAGCCAAGGTCGCGAAGGAACGCGAGCGCTTCAACCATGCACCCTGCGTGGTCGCAGTGATCGCGACGCTGACGCCCGGCCACAAGATTCCCGAATCCGAGCAGGTCCAGTCCGGCAGCTGCGCGTGCTTTTCCCTGCTGCAGGCCGCCGTCGCACTCGGCTTCGGCGCGCAATGGCTGACCGGCTGGGCGGCGTACGACGCGCAGATCCTTGGATTGCTCGGGGTCGGCGCGAACGAACGCGTGCTCGGCTTCATCCACATCGGCACGGCGATCGCACCACATGAAGATCGTCCGCGCCCCGATCCGGCGGCCCTGCTGACCGACTGGTCGCCACGATGAACCGCAGTCCGTCAGCTTCGAGCGATGCGGCTTCGAACGATGCCTATCTCGTCGATGCCAGCATGTACATCTTCCGGGCCTGGCATTCGATCCCGCCCGACCTGCTCGACGCCGATGGCTGGCCGGTCAATGCGGTGCACGGGTTCACGCGCTTCATGCTCGAACTGCTCGAACGCCAGCGTCCGCAGCACATCGTGGTCGCGTTCGATGCGTCGCTGGAAAGCTCGTTCCGCAACGATCTGTATCCGGCCTACAAGGCCAATCGCGACCCCGCCCCCGAAGAACTGCGTCGTCAGTTCACGCATTGCGTAGCGTTGTGCCGCGCGCTCGGATTGAGCGTGCTCGTGGACGGACGCTACGAAGCCGACGATCTGATCGGCACCGCGTTGCAACGCTTGCGCGCGCAGGGACGGCGCAGCGTGATCGTGTCGGCCGACAAGGATCTGTCGCAACTGCTGCGGGACGACGACGAGCAATGGGACTACGCGCGCGATCAGCGCTGGAAGGCCGATGGCGTGAAAGCGCGCTACGGCGTGCATGCGCACCAGATCGCCGATTACCTGGGACTGACGGGCGACGCGGTCGACAACATTCCCGGCGTGCCCGGCATCGGCGCGAAGACCGCTGCGGTACTGCTGGGATTGTTCGGCTCGCTCGATGACTTGCTGCTGCGGCGCGCGGAAATCCCGTTTCTGCGCCTGCGCGGCGCCGCGCAGCACGCCGAACGCCTCGGTACGCATCGCGAACTCGCCCTGCTCTGCCGTCAGCTCGCGACGATCGCGCTCGATGCTCCGTTGCCCGACAATTTCACCGACGCGACACGCCGCCCTTACGACGATGCCGCGCTGAAGCAGTTGTTCGAGCAATTGCGCATCGGCCCGATGACGCGGCGCCGGATCACCGAACTCGCTGGCTGAGGACAGTTGCCCGTTCGTGTTGAGCCCGTCGAACCACGGCATCGATGATGCCAAATGCCCGTTCGTGGTGAGCCTGTCGAACCACGGTATTGATCCCGATCATGGTTCGACAGGCTCACCACGAACGGAATCAACTCAGCACGACCGGAATCGACTCGGCATGCGCGGAATCAACTCACCACGGACAGGATCGGCCCGCCGCGAACTGGCATGGGTGAATTCGTAACTTGCTCCGGTTAGCATCGACACATGGACGACAACGCGCACGACGACATCAAGACCGTTTACGAAGGCAAGTACCTGCGCATGCAGGTCCGTGGCCGCTGGGAATACGCCGAGCGCACGCATGCCGGCGGGTTGGCGGCGATCATCGTCGCGGTGACGCCCGCCGACAACATCCTGTTCGTCGAACAATTCCGGGTGCCGCTGCAGAAGCGCACGATCGAGATGCCGGCCGGCCTGGTCGGCGACATCGACGCGAACGAATCGCTCGAGCTCTCCGCTGCGCGCGAGCTCGAAGAGGAAACCGGCTGGCGCCCCGCGCATTGCGAGGTGCTGATGATCGGCCCGACCTCATCGGGCATGACCAGCGAACGCATCGCCTTCGTGCGTGCAACCGACCTGACCAAGATCCACGCCGGCGGCGGCGACGCGACCGAGGACATCACCGTGCACGAAGTCCAGCGCAGCGATGCACCGCGCTGGCTCGTGCAGAAGATGGCGGAAGGCTACGAGATGGATCCGAAGCTGTGGGCGGGACTGTGGTTCGTCGAGCAGAATGCGGATGGAAGTAGCGTTTCGTAGCCCGACCGAACCTCCATCTTCGTCATCCCGAGCGGCTTGTCATCCCGAATGGCTTGTCATCCCGAGCGGCGTGTCATACCGCGCCCCGCGAGGGAGCACGACGCAGCCTTGCCCAGCCCCCCCAGATCCCACACGAAGATAGGGAGGA
>JBBQHA010000105.1:0-11390 GCA_038323475.1 Lysobacterales bacterium | reverse complement strand
CGCGCGCCGCTATCTGGGCGAAGCCGCCTACCGATTCAACCGCCGTTTCCAGCTACCCGAATTCGTGCCACGATTGCTGCGCGCCATGGTTCTCTGCAAGCCATGCCCGGAAACACTTCTGCGTCATGCGAGCAACTATCGTGACTGAGGATCGACGCTAATCAGGTTTGGAAATGCTCATAGCTTCCAGGCAGGACCTTCTCCAGAAAGGTCTCCTCGGCGTCCGAGGCACGCGCTACGCTGGCTGCCCAGAGCGAAAGGACCAGCACGGCGAAGACGGGTCGAACGGGGTACGCCATGGGCAGTCTCCTACAGGAAAAATGGCGACGACGACATAGGGGGGCCACGTTTTTTTGCCGTGCAAACCGTGGTTCATCGCGATGGTTCAACTCGCCGTCGAACAGAAGCCATCGCGCCGTGAGTTGTTCGTCAGTGTTCCTGGATAGTGCCGCACTCCCTGGCTGCGTCAGCGCGGCGTGCACGCGTTCGTGCGGCGTCCTGGTGCTCATCGACATGGCGAACTCCTTTTCACGGGCATCCGGCTTGGGATTTCGCCCGATCCTGGCGCCCAGCAAACCGAACCTGGCGGACGGCACCACTCCAGTACGTCTCGACATCAGGGTTCGCGCTTCAGCAACGCCTTCAGGGCCGCGAAGGGATTGCTGGTCGCCGCTGGCGTCTTGCTTTCCGCGTCCAAGGCACTGCCGCAGGTGTGATCGATATGACGCGAATGCTCGTTGTCGTGGCAATAGACGCACAGCAGTTCCCAGTTGCTGCCGTCGGATGGATTGCATTCGTGATCGTGGTTCCGATGATGCACGGTCAACTCTTGCAGGTTGTCGCGGGTGAACTCGCGCGCGCAGCGGCCGCAGATCCATGGATACATCTTCAAAGCCCGTTCGCGATAACCCTGGCTGCGCCGCTCGGCGTCGCGCCTGGCCTCTGCGACGATTCGGTCGAGCTTGGCGTGGTCTATGGGCGGCTTGGGAGTGGGCATCGAATTCGTGAAATGCAGGAATGGTGTCAAAGTCCAATGGCGTCACCTTAAGCGAAGACAGGGGACGCAGGGTCGAGCGCTTCGCCGGAAGGCGTTGCCCCGGAGCGAGGGGCAAGGGCGAACTTCGGTTTCGAACGATCATCTGCTCTGGATCAAAAGCTCCTCACTTCTTTTTTCCATCGTCGATCGCGTGCGTCGCCGTGTCCCCGGCTGCGATCAGGGCGAGTTCCTCCCTGGCAATCGTTTCCATGACGTTGCCTTTCACGCCATCTTCCGCCAGCAGCGCGAGGAACCTCGCCTTCGCCTTGCCGAACTTTCCGAGGCGACGTTCGAGCTCGCCGGATACCGCGGCATAGTTCTGCCGCATCTTCCGGTCGACCCTGGAGGAAGCATCGGCCAGAAGTCCATCGAACGCGTCCAGCGCCTCCTGCGCGTAGCGTGGGTAGCGGTCATCGGCCGTCACTTCCCAGGTCGCGCGCAGCAGCGAGTAGGCGATTTCACTGGCGGGCATCTTCAACTGACGTTCGAGCAGCGCGACCAAGTAGTAGTCGGACTCGATCTTCTGTGCGGCCTGGTAGCGGTCCGACATCACGAAGGGTTCGAGTGCCTTCAATTCATCACTGCTGAAAGCATCGTCCTTGAACAGCACGAAGCCGTTCTTCGGGCACTTCGGGACGGGCCAGGGCGAGATGATCGCCCCGATCGGGCGCAAGTCCAAGTTCTGGCCAAACTGTGACCCGGACATGGCGATGGTCGCCTTGAATTTCTGGCCGCCGATGGGACACGTGAACTCTTCCTCCGCGACCGTGGATGCACCCGCGATCGGAATCGCGACCAGAACCAGCAGGGCGACATAGGACCATAGGCGCATGGAGACTCGCGAGCAGGAATGAGGTGCTGGCGTTGGAAGACCGGTGTCATGGAAGCGGTGGCTACGGACCATTTCTCATCGCGCAAAATGAACCTAACCCCGCTTTTCAGCCATTAGATCAGGTGCCGCGCCGGACCATGCGCGGAACGGTCGCCGGGGTCGCGATTCCATCATGGCTGTGCATCGCATTCTTGAGCGCCTGCTCCGCCGCACGCAGCAGCGCCTCGGGAGTCTTGCCGTCGCCGGGATAAACCGTCACTCCGATCCTGGCGTCGAGTTCCATCGTGTCCGTGCCGATGCGAAAGGGCATCAGTGCGCTGGCTTGTGTCCGCTTGGCGAACGCGGTGCAGTGCGTGCCTTCCATCGCATCCAGCAGGGCCGCGAAGCGACGCGGAGCGAGCTGGAAAAACAGGTCCGTGCCGCGCGCGGTCTTGCGCAGTCGCCGTGCGAATTCCTGTGCGATCTCGGGCGGCCAGTCGAGCGCGGACGCACGCGAAGATTTGATCTTTTCGAGTTCGATGAAGAGCAGGCAGAACGGACGCTGCCCTCGTTCGGCAGCCGCGATCGCACGTGCGAGGTCGCGTATCAGCAGGCTGCCGTTGCCGAGTTGCGTTGACGCATCGACCTGCAGCGTTTCGCCGGCCGCCGCTTCGACCGCGTGCTGCAGCCTGGCCTGCTCGAGCGCCATGACGACGACCTTCGGCAGCCCGCCGACCATGAAGCGCGAGCGCGGCATGCAATCCACCGCGCCTTGCTCGAGCGCATTTGCAGTCATGCCCTCGCTGACCTGATCGGCGACCAGGAACACCGGCGGTTCGCCCATCGCCCCGGAAGCCAGCGGACCAAGCAGCTTGAGGGACTCGCTCGATGCCCCCAGCAGGATCGTTGCGAACCGTTCCGCCTTTGCCGCAGCAAGGACATCCTCGGCGGGACGCAACCAAAGGATCTCTTCCGTCGCATCGATCCATTCGATCGCGCGGGCCACGGCCTTGCTGAGGACATCGTTCTCGTCGATTACCAGGATGCGATTTGAGGTCATGCGTGTTGCCCAGGAAGTTTCCCCGAGCGTACAGGAGGGACAGCAAAGCCGGAATCGGCGCGTCACCTGGCGCAGAGGGCTGGTTCATGTTGCAAAACGGATCCGCGCAGTTAACCTCGTTTGAACGCGTCCATCCCCACTATCCGTTGACTTGGATGCACCCTGCCCTGGATCAAGGAGAATCATCATGGTCAGCAAGAATACGATTTGTCTCTGGTACGACGGCACCGCATTGGAGGCCGCGACGTTCTACGCCGACACCTTCCCGGATAGCGCAGTCGGCGCTGTCCATCGCGCACCCGGCGACTATCCCTCCGGCAAGCAGGGCGATGTCCTGACCATCGAATTCTCGGTCATGGGCATCCCTTGTCTTGGCCTGAACGGCGGGCCTGCGTTCAAGCACAACGAAGCGTTCTCGTTCCAGGTCGCGACCGACGATCAGTCCGAAACCGACCGCCTTTGGAATGCGATCGTCGGGAACGGCGGCCAAGAAAGCGCATGCGGTTGGTGCAAGGACAAATGGGGGCTGTCATGGCAGATCACGCCACGCGGCCTGATCGCCGCCATCACCGACCCCGATCCCGCTGCGGCCAAGCGCGCGTTCGAAGCCATGATGACGATGACCAGGATCGATGTCGCTGCGATCGAGGCCGCCCGCCGGGGCTGATGCCGGAATGACCATTCACTGCGGTTCCCGCGCCCTGCGCCGGCTCATCGTGACGACGAAAGTCGTTCCACGCGACGCGGAGGACGCGACACGCACGCTGCCCCCGCGTGCGCGGGCTGATTTGGCTCCGTGCGTGCTACTGCAGGCGCTTCGCCTTTCGGCAGCGCAGTCCCGCCATAGTGCCGAAGGCTGCCTACACGGGGGCGGCCGGGCCACAGAACGCTCCCGGAGCTTCCGGAAAAGGATTTCAGCGTAAATTGCGGGTGGAGTTCTCGAGCAGGGGCATGTTGCCATGGGATCGAACACGCTGAGGTTGCTGTTGGCCGGGTCCACCGCATGGCTGCTGCTGGCGATCGCGGGATGCACCAGCAGCCATCTTGAGCCGCCCGAGATCCAGGGCCCGATCGCGATGGTCAAGGACGGCAGCGCGTCGCGCGTGTGGGTCCTGTCCAAACAGGAGGAAGTCCACACCGTCAGCGTCGGCGGCGGATCGCGGCAGACCGGCACCACCCGCGACGACACCTATTTCCATTTCGACCTGAAGGCTTACGACCCGATCACCACGCGACCGCTGTGGACCCGTCATCTGGTGACAATCGGCGACCCGGATCCGAAAGGCTTCGAACCCTCGCGCGTGATCGGCTCCGCGGCCGAGGGGCAGTTGCTCGGCCAGGACGGCAGCGTCGTATGGCTGCTGATCGACAACAGCCCGATGGCGCTGAACGCCGCCGATGGCAGCGTGCTTGCCGACGCTGCCGCGCTCGAGCAGCGCAACCCGACCTTGAAAGGTTTGCTGCCGCGCGAAGCCAAACTGTACGGCTTCGACCAGGGGCTGGTGCTGACGAGCGCCGACGCACGCCGCCTTGTCATTCGCGGGCCCGGTCTGCTGGCGACACCGTATGCACCAACTCCTGCAGCGCAGCCCGAACCGGACCGCATGGCGAATGGCCGCGAACGCGTCGTGCCCTCGTTGCCGATGGGCGAGGTGCTGGCGCGTCAGGTCTTGTTGGGCGGGCAATGGCTCGGCCTGTACTCCGAGAAGGAAGCCGCCGATGTCCTCAACGACAGCTTCGGTGACAAGTACCGCTATCCGTACAGCGTGATCGACGAGGGTTCGCTGGTGCGCCGCGGATTCTGGCGCGGTCGCGTCATCGATGCGCAGCGTTTCGACGACAAGTTCCAGCGCCTCGCCGACCTTGCGCCGGTCGCGAATGCACCGACCTACATCCGGGGTCGCTTCCTGAAGGATCCGGCGACCGGCAAGGCATTGATCCTCGACGCACCCGCCGGAGTGGTGGTGTGGCACAGCACGCGCATCGACAATGCCGGGCGCCTGGCGCTCACCCGCCTCGGCGCCGATCTGCACGCGATCTGGACCACGGAACTTCCCGTCAGCGAAAACAGCATCGCCACCCCGATGCGCTACTGGCTGCTGCCGGGACACATCATCGTCAGCGGCGTGCAGGAAAGCGTGGTCGATGGCACGACGCAGCGCGAACTGCACTTGGTCAGCGTGCAATTGGCCGATGGCGCGCGCCAGGCGTGGAACCTCCATCATGAAACGGCCGTGCCCTGAAAACGCGGCATCGGCGAAGCCGTTGTTCGTGGACAATGGCGGCGGCACGCGATGTGACGCGCGGGTCGACCAATCTGTCAGGACACACATGCGAACCTTTGTACTCAGAGCGCGGGCGGCACCCACCGACGGCCAGGAACTGTTGGCCTCCATCGGCAAGGAGGCCCACACCGAAATCCTCGCGCATACGCTGATGAACGCGGTCTTCGTGGCGCAGTCGCACCGCGAGGACGTAACGGTCTACCTGGTGCTGGAAAGCACCCGGGATTTCTCCCGCACGATCCGGTTCGAGGCCAACGCGATGCATGACATCGGCGGCTTCGACGAACGTGCGCTGCTGGGAAAGATCGCCAAGGCGCTGGATGCTTCCAGGGGGATGGGAAAGGAAGAGATGCGACCGGTGGAATCGGGCGTTACGGTGCGCACGCTGAGCTTCGAGCGGCTGGTGCAGGAACTGGCCGAGGATCATCAGCTGTTCGTGATGGACCCGAAAGGCACTTCGATTCGTGAGCAGGTGTTCCTCGGCAATCCATGCTTCCTGCTGACCGACCATATCCCGATGCCGAAAAAGACCTTCCACACCCTCGAACGCCTGGGTGCGAAGAACATCGCGCTGGGATCGAAAATGCTGTTCGCTTCGCAATGCGTCGTGTTGATCCACCACGAACTGGATCAGCGATGACGTCCTGATCCGAACGCAGCCCGCAGCACCATCGCGCACCGGGAAAGCGCTTCTCGACAACAAAGCCGGTCATCCCGAAGTCGCTGCGTCTTCGCAACACGGATCCCTCGCGATGCTCTGGATGACAGACTTGGGACGCTCCACCATTGTTTCAGGAGATCGGCTGCAGGAACATCCGGCCGTACGCGACGAACGCCATGAGCAGGCCCAACACGGCGCTCATGACGATGGGCGCGATCTCGCGGTACTCCACGTGCACCCCGATGAACACGAGGCTCTCGATTCCCAGGACCTTGGCGGCCACCACCGTGAGCACCGGCTGCAAGTGGAAAGCAGCGGGAACGATCAGCCCGACCGCGCAGACGAGTTCGACCATGCCGAGCGCCGCCCAGGCTCCCCGCGGCAACGCCCCGAACGACGGCACGTCCGCGCTGATCTTGTCGAACATGAAGACCTTCATGACACCCGATGCTCCGTACAGGAGCGTGGCGAGGATCTGCAGGACCCACAACAGGATGTTCATCGGGCGCTCCCCTCCGAAAGAACGGTGTCAGCGACAGCTTGCTTGAGGATAGGTGGAAGCGCCAGTCCATCCTCGGCAAGCGGCTCCGGCACTGCCGATTCCGCGCCGCTCCGTCGTCACCACACCTCGCAGCGATCGGCATCCGGCCGCACCATCGCGTCGCCGGATTTGCAGCTGAATGCCGCCTGGAACGCGGGCAGATTCGACAGCGGGCCGTTGACGCGGAACTTGGCGATCGGGTGCGGGTCGCCCTGCACCATCGTGCGCTGCGTTTCCAGGCGGGTTTCGTCGCCGCGCCACTGGCCCCAGGCGATGAAGAACTGCTGCTCGGGTGTGAAGCCGTCGATGGTCGCTTCCGGGCCCTTGCCTTCGCGCGACTTCTTGTAGCCGAGGTACGCCAGTTTCGCGCCGCCCAGGTCGCCTATCGATTCGCCCAGCACCAGCTTGCCGTTGTGATGGACTCCCGGCTCGATGAAATAGCCGTCGAATTGCTTGACCACGCATTGGCCGCGCGCCTCGAACTGCTGGTGATCGGCCGGTGTCCACCAATTGCTCAGCCGGCCCTGGCCGTCGAATTGCGCGCCGGAGTCGTCGAAGCCGTGGCTGATATCGTGTCCGATGACGACGCCGATCGCGCCGTAGTTGACCGCATCGGTAGCGGTGACGTCGAACGCTGGCGGTTGCAGGATGCCGGCCGGGAAGACGATCTCGTTCATCGACGCGTTGTAATAGGCATTCGATGTCGGCGGCGTCATGCCCCAGCGGCTGCGATCGACCGGCTTGCCGATTTGCGACAGGTTGTCGCGCGTGTTCCAGCGGATCGCGGCGACGAAGTCGTCGAAATACGAACTGCGCCCGATCGTCACTCCGGCGTAGTCCTTCCATTTGTCCGGATAGCCGACTTTCACGTTGAAGGTGGCGAGTTTCTGCAGCGCCCTGGTCCTGGTCTCCGGGTTCATCCATTTCAGGCCATCAATCGTGTCATGCATGGCGAGCAGGATGTTCCTGACCATCTCCTGCGTGCGGGCCTTGGCCTCTGGCGGGAAGTATTTCTCCACGTAGGCCTTGCCCAGCGCGTCGCCCAACTGGCTGTCGGTGGCTTCGGCGCAGTTCTTCCAGCGCGGCTTCATCGCGGTCGCGCCACTCAGGTACTTGCTGTAGAAGGCGAAATTCTGTTCGACGAACGGCGCCGACAGCTCGTTGGCGAAGGTGTCTAGCACGTGCCAGGACAGATAGTCGCGCCACTGCGCAATCGTTGCGCTCGCCATCTCGTGGTCGAAGGCCTGCACGAATTTCGGTTGCGTCACGTTGAAGTCGATGCGCGGCACTTGCGCGCCATCGAAATAGGCCGCCCAGTCGAAATCGGGCGCCATCTTCACCAGCGCGCCGAACGTGGTCTTGTGGTCCTGCAGTACCGGATCGCGCAAGGCGACGTTGTCGAGCGATGCCTCAGCCAGGCGTTTTTCGAAATCGAACACCGAGTTCGCCGACGCCTCTGCCGCCGCCGGCGCCGAACCGGCCAGCGTGAACATCTTCGCAACGTGCTCGTGGTATTTCGCGCGGGCCTCGACGAAACGGGGCTCGGTCTTGAGGTAGTAGTCGCGATCGGGCAAACCCAACCCGCCGGCGTCCAGTTGCGCCACCATTTGCGTCGGCTCATGCAGGTCCTGGTTCGCATACATTGCGAAACCGACGTTGACGCCGATCCCGTGCAGGTGGCCGATCACGCGCTGCACGTCGGCGCGCGTCTTGACCGCGGCGACTTCGTCCAGCAATGGCTGCACCGGCTTCAGGCCCAACTGGTTGGCCTGGGTCTCGTTGCTGCACGCGGCGTAGAAATCGCCCGACAACTGCTCGGCGCTACCGGCGGGCCAGTCCGTGCGCGCCGACACCCCGGTGAGGATGTCGCGCACGTGTTCCTTGTTCACTTCGCCCGATTCCCAGCGCCGGCTCCAGCGATCCATGTAGTCGGGGATCGGATGCGCCTTGCGCCACGCGCCGTTGGCGTAATCGAAGAAGTCGGTACAGGCGTTCGCTCCCTGATTCATGTCGCCCGGATCGATGCCGTGCACGGCGGCGGTGGCGGTGGTGGTCAGTGCGAACAACGCGCCAAGCGCGAGGCCATGTCGTTTCACGGGGTCACCTATCGTTCTCGGGGATGCTGGCAATATAGTCGACGGCGATGGGGAGCAGATGGGGCAAACGTCATTGGCCTGCCATGTCGACGCCGAAATTCCTCCATATATCCGGACAAGGCAGAAGAACAGGCGGCTCACGAACGGTGTCAGGAAACGTGCTTTGCGCCAGCAAGCATCTTCTGAAATTGTCGTTCGGCAGGAGTGAAAAACGCATATGACGGGAGATATCGCCATTTCACGACGCTCGTTCCTGAAAGCGATCGCGATGACCGCTGCGACCGCAGGCACGCTTTCCCTTTCCTGGCATGTGCTCCGCAACACCAAGCCGGAGCACGTCTTTCTCCAGCCTTTCGGCACTGCAACTCCGCTTCCGGATAGCGATCGCATCCGCGCAGCACTCTTCGCCGTGTATGGCATCCCTGTCCGGATCTTGCCCAGCCTGCCACTGCCCCAAAGTGCCTTCTATCCACCGCGCAACCGTTACAGGGCCGACCGGTTGCTCGAGGTTCTGCGCACCCGTCTACCTGCGAATGGCACGAGGATATTGGGCCTGACCAGCGCCGACATATCGATCACGAAGGGGGACGTCCACGACTGGGGGGTATTGGGACTCGCGCGCATCGCAGGCACCTCCGGGGTCGTCTCGTCTTTTCGCTGCGCGCACGGCGCTCGTGACGCCGTTCAAGCCAGCGAGCGCTTCGTCAAAGTGGCCGTCCACGAATTGGGTCATTGCTTCGGGCTTTCCCACTGCCCGAGCGCCCACTGCATCATGCACGACGCGGAAAGCAGGATTGCCACGGTGGATGGCAGCCACGACCTGTGTGATATCTGCCGCGCTGGCTTGGCCGCAACGGGCATCCACGTCTCCGCGCGACGATCGCTTTTCTAGACTCCGCAAGAGCGCAGCGTTGCGCGGGTCGGGTCATGTGGTTCGTGGATGAAGCAAGATGTGCGCCGGCAGCCGAACGACCGTTCGACGATGCCGATGCGAGCGCCAATTGCCAGGCGCGCTGGCGCGTTCGCAGGCCACTGCGTTGGGTTCGTTGAAAAGAGTCCGGTGGTTTGCCAGGCAATCGTGGCCTGACCCCGAAACTTCTTGATGACACCGAAACTTCTTTTTTGGGTGGCCCCCCCGAAATGCTCGTTCGGTCCTTCAGCACCGGTGCTACAAACACATCCGGTTGCTTGAAACGACCCCGCACGATCCACGTGCGGTCCTTGCGCACGCTGCACGTGCGCCTTTCCCCCGAGTGAGGTTCCCATGTTCAATATCAAGTCGTCTTCCTGCCTGGCCGTTGCTGCCTTCCTGCTGACTGCGGCCGCCTCCGCGACCGTGCAACCCGGGATGGCACCGACCGGAACTTTCGTGTCCTTGCGCGTCAGTGGCTCGCACGCGGCGTATGGAGTGATCCTCAGCCCGACCCGCATCCTCGTCCCGGCGCACGCCGTCGGCGGAGCCATCGCCAGCTACAGCATCCTGGCCGGCTCCTCCGATCGTACCGTGACGACATGCGGGACCTGCCAGCTGCGGACCGCCCTGTCCATCGTGCGGCACCCGAGCTACATCAACGGCGCGCCGTACAGCAACGACCTCGCGATCATCCACGTGTCTGCGCTGACCTTCAACTCGAGCGTGTCGGGCGCGCTCATCGCCGCGTCGTTCTCCAATGCCGTCGGCACCCAGTTCAAGCAGATCGGCTTCGGACTGAATGGCACCAACCACAACGTGCTGCAGACGACGATCGTGTCGCCGTGGACCCTGGCCACCACGGCGGGCTACACCTACACGCCCGGCGACTTCGTGACCGCGACCGTCGACACCACGGTGAACGGCATGATCAATTACTACTCCACCGCCAACCATCTCCAGACGTATACGAAGCTGTCCGACTACATCACCTGGATCAATGCGAACTGATGCGGTCCGGGCGGCGCCCATCGCGCCGCGCCAATGAAACGACAAGGCCCGCCGATTGGCGGGCCTTGCTCTTGCGCGCTCGTGCAGCTGGACAAATCGAGCGACGGCCAGATACGCGACATCGCGCGCGGGCTCGATCCGCTGGCACGCGGAATCACGACGGCGGGCGCAAAATTCTGATCGCGGATGGCGATCATGGACGCGCAACGGGTCGGCATCGACGCCCTGGACGGAATGTCACTGCATCTCGACACGGTCGGGCCATCAGGTCCGGTCGTGACCTTCCCCGGGCCGTCGCCGCTCAGGCGCCGCGTGAAGATGCTCTCGGCGATGCGCAGCACTTCCTGGATGTCGGCGAAGGTCGTCGACGGGTCGATGTTGTAGTCCATCAGGCGATGATCGTTGTTGCGCGTAAATGCGAACTTGTCGATCACGAAGCGCACCTCCTGCAATGCCGTGCCGCGGTGCTCGGCCTTGCCACCGATCCAGACTGTCGCCCGTTCCAGCGCGCAAGACAGGCTGACCGTTGGCGCCTGCGCGGGACACTTGCGATTCCATTGCGCCGGCGCATCGAGCAGTTCCCGCGCACGCTGGAGGATGCGCCGGTCGACTTCGGTCACCAGGGGACGCGCATCGGAATTGTCGGCTGGCGCCTTGGCGGCAACTTCGCCGGAGCGCGCCATCGCGGAAACGGCCCGACACGCGGCCACGAGGGCAAGTCCGCAGCCGGTCGCACGCTTTGCCAGGTCGAGGTGGGTCATGGCGATCAGCTCCCGTGGTATGCCTTGACGTCGAGGGTATCGGGGACAGACCACGATATTCTTTCGATCAAGCTGCGCGTGCTGTATTCGTGCCACAGCAGGTACACGACGATGGCGTCCACAGCGGGCAGCACGATCGGTGCGACCGGCTGCGTGGAAGCAAAGCACTACTTCCTCGTCGCAGCGCCTTTCGTGTCGGCGCCGACTGAATATTGAAC
>JBBQHA010000104.1:0-11444 GCA_038323475.1 Lysobacterales bacterium | reverse complement strand
ATCCAGCAGGTCCACCGCGGGCACGTTCAAAGACAGCCGCAATGCCTCGGCCGCGCCGACCGGGCCGTTGAATGTCGTGTCGAAATTGCCCGGCCGGTAATCGCCGAACGATTGCGGCGCATCCACGAGCAGGCTTTCGGAATGGATCAGCCCGTCGTCGAGCGCCAGCCCGTACAGGAACGGCTTGAGCGTCGAACCCGGCGAGCGCCAGGCGCGCACCATGTCGACGTGACCCAGCCGCGGGATGTCGCCGAAAGCGACCGAACCGACATACGCACGCGCCTCCAGCGACGCGTTGTCCACCACCAGCAATGCGGCCGACGTGCGTTCCGGCAGGCGCGAGAAATACGCGGTGACGCGCGCTTCGAGCGTACGCTGCAGGCCGGCGTCGATCGTGGTGACGATGCGCGGCATGCGCGGCGTCTGTTCGCGCAGGCGTTCGGCGAGCAACGCCGCCGACATCGGTTGCTGCAGGCGTCGGGTTATGACGGATTCGATGCGCGCGTCGACGACTTCCGCGCGCGTCCAGACGTGCAGGTCGGCCATGCGCTTGAGCAGTTTGTCGCGCGCCGCGCGTGCGGCTTCGGCATGGCGATCGGGTCGCAACCTGCTCGGCGTCTGCGGCAGTACTGCGAGCAACGCGGCTTCGGCGTGCGAAAGCTGGAGCGAGGATTTCCCGAGGTATGCCCAGCTCGCTGCTTCGACGCCCTCGATGGTTCCTCCGAACGGCGCATGGTTGAGGTAGAGCGTGAGGATCTCGCGCTTGCTCAGGTGCGCTTCGAGTTGCAGTGCGCGCAGGACTTGCCGCAACTTCGCGCCGACGCCGCGGTCGTTCGCTCCCGCCGGCTCGATGATCCGCGCGACCTGCATGCTCAGCGTCGAACCGCCCGACACGACGTGCCGGTAACGCATCCACTGGAAGGCAGCGCGAGCGAGCGCGAACGGATTTACCCCGGGATGCCGCCAGAACCAGCGATCCTCGTACGTCAGCAGAGCTTCGTGGTACAGCGGCGATACCTGTTCGGGCACGACCGGATAGCGCCAGATGCCTTCATGGTTCGCGAACGCGCGCAGCGGCGTCCCGTCGCGCGCGACGACCAGCACGCTCGCATCGCCGGCATCGGGCAAGGGCAGCGGGAACATGCGGTCGAGCACGAATGCGATGGCAAGCATCGCCAGCGACGCCCAGCCGATGCGCTTGAGCGAGCGGCGCAGCTTTCCGGATCGCGCATGCACGACGGGTTCCAGCGATTTGGGGGATGCCGACATGAAAGATCGACGTCATCCCGGCGCAAGCCGGGATCCATCCTGACGTCGCTTTGCGTCGACAAAAACAAAACGGATTCCGGCTTGCACCGGAATGACGAGCCCTGATGCTATTCCCAATTCCCGATTCTCAATTCGCGACGTTCACGGCTGGATCACCTTGATCGTCGCCGGCGTGGACTTGCCGATGCCGCGGATTTCCGGACGGTACATGTCCTGCACCAGCGGTGGCGGCACGCCATAGGTACCCGGTGTCACCGCGCGCACCAGGTAGAACACGTGCGCGTTGCTGCCCTTGTCGAGCGACAGCGCAGCGACGTAGCGATCGTCGCGGAACTCCTCGTGCTTGACCTCGGCGGCGGAACTGCGCTCGGTCAGGGTGATGCCGTCCACGACAATATCGGCCCATTGCTTCGCATCGCCGAGATTGAAGTTTTCGATCTCGACGCCGGCCGGCAGCAGGTCGACGATCAGCGCATCCGGCACCTTTTCGCGCGACTCGATCGCAAGGCCGACGATCAGCGTGTCGCCCTCCTTCAGCACGCCGCCCTTCCACTCCTTGCCGTCGGTCGTGTAGAACGTGCGCACGACGCTGATGCGCTTGTCGTCCGGCGCCGGCGCACTGCTCGGCACGCCGGCGACGTCGATCAGCCCGTACAATGGCGGCTTGCCCTCCGGATTGAAGCGCACTCCCTGGCGCAGCGCTGCCGCGTCGAAGCCACGACTCCAGATCGCTGCAGGCGCGATGGTCTCGCTGTTGCCGCCGACCGAGAGCGTGCCGGAAAGACGCGCATCGGAATCGGCGATCAGCGCCTTGCCAAGCGCCGCCAGCGCGATCTGGTCCTGCGTGCTGAGCCAGTACCAGCGTTCGTCGGTCTTCGCCTTCACGTCGCGCGCGAGTGCGAGGATGCGTGCGTCGTACTCCGGCTTCGCCATCTTGAACCGGTGCGTCAGGGTGACCATCCGCGCCAGATCGCTCAGGTCGGAGCCGTAGTCGCCGAGATACCAGGGGCGCTTGGACTTCATCGCGAAGCCCTCCGCCACCGCCTTGCGGCCGCGCTCATGATCGCCCATCAGGTCGAGCGCGATGCCGAGCTGCACGAGCGGCAATGGCGTCAGCGCCTTGCTGCGCTCGCTGTCGTACATGGCACGCAAGGTCCCGAGCGGCGCCCGGTTCACACGTGCGAGCACATAGCCCGCATACGCATTGACCTCGAACCGCAGCGCATCGGCATGCTCGTAGCTGTAGTACTTCTCGCCGCCCGTGAGCAGGTCCTCGCCCAGCCGCTCCAGCGCCTTCTGCAGCACGCTGTCGGGCACCGCGAAACCGCCGTCGCGCGCATCGAGCAGGAACTCGACGACGTACGGCGTGAGTTGCGGCACCGCTTGGCTGTCGCCGCCCCAGAACGAGAAGTGGCCGGACGGGATCTGCATCGACGCAATCCGCCCGAACGCGCCTTCCATGCGCTGCTTGCGGGTCGCATCGTCGAGCCCGGACACGCCGAGCTTGCGCGCGGTGTCCTTGTCCAGCAGCAGCGACGCGTAACCCTTGCTGGTGGTCTGCTCGATGCAACCGTACGGATAATCGAGCAGGCCCTGCAGCGCGGTCGCGAACGGCAGCGGCGGCAGCGCGCTCAGCGTCATCCGCACGTTGACCGAGTCGGTCATCATGCCGACCGCGTCGCCGGTGTCGATCGTGATCGGCGCCAGCGTGTCGAGCGCGATCATCCGCGAGCGCACGATCGCCGGCCACGCCGGGCGCACCGCGACTTCGTAGTGGCGTTCGATGCGATAACCGTCGGTCACCGCGAGGATGCTGTACTTGCCGACGCTGTTGCCCGGCAATGCCGTCAGCGGGAAGTTCAGCGTGGTCTTCGCACCGTCTTTCAACGTGATCTTGCGCGCGGCGCCATCAAGTTTCAGCGGCGCGGTCGCATCCGCGCTCACCGTGAACTCATGGCTCGCGCCGGTGAAGTTCTGCAGGTCGAGGGTGAGCGTGCTGCTGTCGCCAGGTGCCAATGCGCGCGGCGCGCTGACCTCGGCGACGACGGGCGCGCGCACGAGGGTTTCGGCATCGGCCTTGCCGTAGCGGTCGGCCGAATACACCACCGCGGACACGCGCAGCGTGCCGTTGAAATCCGGTACCGTGACCGGAACCTGCGCCGTGCCGGAAGCGTCCAGCGCGACCGGACCGGAGAACAGGTCCACCGTCTGCACGTGCGCGGTCGGTCGCCGCGCCTGCGGCAACGGCCCGAGCGCCATGTCGCCGCCGAAACGCAGCTTCGCGGTGCCGCCTTCGAAACTCTCGATCACGCGACCGTAAATGTCGTACGCATCGATGCCGAGCCGGCGCGGCGAGAAGAAATACGCGATCGGATCGGGCACCGGGAAGCGGGTGATGTTGAGGATGCCGACATCCACCGCCGACACCGTCACGTACGCCTGCTTGCCTGCGAGCTGCGGGACCTTGATGGTGACCGGCAACTGGCGCTCCGGAAGCATCTGCTTCGGCACGCTCATCGCGACCTGCAACTCGCGATCGGCACGGCCCATCGGCACATGCGCCACCCCGACCGCGCGTGCTGGCGTGGTCTTCTCGGTCGCCGAGCCGCCACGGAACACGAGCGCCGTGACGTATACGTCGTGACGCTCCCAATCGGCGGTGACCGGAACCTCGAACGTCGCGCCCGGCTTGGCATCGATCGTCATGACCGACAGCAGGTGGTCGCTCTCGACCATCAGCACGCCCTTGCCTGGCTGCGGCGGCGTGACCGTGACCTTCAGCGTGTCGCCTGTCTTGTACGAGGTCTTGTCGAGCGCGAGCTTGACCTTGTCAGGGCGCGCATCGAGGCCGCGGTTCTGGTCGTCCCAGCGCCAGCCGGCGCGGAACGGATAACGACTGGTCAGTCCGGTTTCCGGATCGAGCACCTCAAGCCGGTACTCGCCCCACTCCACCGGGAAATCCACTTTCGCGCTGGTGCTCGCGGACACGTCGACGGTCTTGGTGGTGATGTTGTCGAAGCGGCTGGTGAAGTCGTAGTCCCACGCGTTGTCGCTCCACCGCCAGATGTAATCGCGATGCTCGCGCACGAGATTGACCTTCAATCCGGTCGCCGGCACGCGCTTGCCGTCCGCATCCACGCGGATGACCTCGAAGCTCGCGTTGCCGTTCGGCGAAGCGCCATCCTTGTCGTCGAACAGCGGGCGCACGGCGACGAGCTTGCCCGCTGGCCACAGCGTGCGCTTGAGCGTGCGCGTGACGGTACGTCCACCGGACTCGTAAACGCTGCCGGAGACGACGATCGCGACCGGCGCCTTCGCGGCGGCGGCTTCGGCCGGCAGCGCGAGGTCCTGGTCGAACTGTCCCTGCGCGTCGAACTTCTCGTCGACGACGTCCTTCGCTTCCTTCGGCAACGCGACCGTCGGATCGCCGAAAAACCAGCCCTTGAACGCGTCCGCTTTTGCCTTGCCGGGAACCGCTGCGTCCATCTCCAGCGGATGCTGGTCCGCGGATACGGCGAGCTTGGCGGTGAAACGGTTGCCGTCGGCCGGGGCGCCGTACAGGTACGCGGCGGTCGCCTTGAGCTTGAGCGGTTCGCCCGGACGCACCACGGGTTGCACGGTCGCGAGGTCCAGCTTCATGCGCTCGGGCAGGAATTCCTCGATGCGCAGCTTGAACGCGTCGACGACTTCCTTGCCGTCCGGTGTCGCGCGGAATTCGACCTGGTAGCTGCCGGTCGGCGCATCGGTCGGCATCGTGTAGGTCCACGTGTAATAGCCGAGCGCCTGCGGATCGAGCTTGGTCTTGAGGAACTCGCGGCCATCGGGCTGCTTGAGCACGAGGAACAGCGGCTGCCCGCTCTTGCCTGGCGTGGCGATCTGCTTGCCGTCGAAATCCCTCATCAAGGCGGACAGGCGCACGGTTTCGCCGGGACGATAGAGATCGCGACCCGACCACGTGAACACGTCGAACCAGGCCTGCTTGCGACCTGCGACCTGGAACTCGGACAGGTCCAGCGCAGGCTGGTTGAACGGCAACATCGAGGTATCGCTGCCGTGGCGCGCGACCATCACCTGCGTGCTGTCGAGCGTGTACGCGATGAGCGCGTTGCCGGCGTCGTCGGTCGTGGCCTTGACGACCGGATCGCCGGCGCTGTTGAGCACCTGCAACTCGACGCCGGAAATCGCCGCACCCGTCTGCAGCGACGCCGTGTGCACGAACATCTTGTCCTTGTATGCGCGCGCGTGCAGGCCGATGTCGCTGACGTAGAACAACGCGGTCTGGTAGCCGTTCTTGAAATGCCCCGCGGGCTTCATCACCGCGAAATACAGGCCGGGCTTGTTCAACTCGTCGATGGTCTGGATCGGCAGGTAGGTCAGGACGCGCTCGTTCTCCTTGCCGCCGAGCACGAAGCGGTTGAGGTACACCGAATCGGCCATCCGCGAGAGCGGCGTGTGGTTCTCGTAGTCGGAGTCGAGGTCGTAGCCGTCGTGCTGGCCGCCGCGCTGGTATTGCGAATAGAACGTGGAAAGCTGCTTGTCCTGCACGCGGAAGAATTCGACGTCGACTTCCGGCACGTTGACCGACACGACTGGCAGTCCACGCGAATCGCGCGCAGGCAGCACGCTGCCCTGCGATGCGAAGCCAACGGCTGGATCGAGCGGTCCGGTATACACCTCGCGCACGATGTCGGTGCCGAGGGTGTTGCCATCGGCCGCCGCGAGCTTGCCGTCGATCTTCAGCGTGTATTTCAGCGCGGGCTGAACGTACGGGAAGCGCAGCACCTTGCCGCCTTCGTCGAGCGACCAACTGCCCTTGACCAGCGCACCATTCGCATCAGTCACGCTGAGCAGGCTGTCGAAATTCTGCGAGCCGACGATCGGGCGAGTGAACTCGAGCGCGATCGCCAGCTGATCGTCCTTGCTGTCCGGGTAAGCCGACAACAGGGCGAAGCCTTTCGGCACGACGCGCGCATCGACCGCTTGCTGCGCGGGCGTCCCCTGCACCGCTGGCACCGATTCGGCGCCCCGCTTGCAGCCGCCGAGCAGCGCGAGCGCGAGCACCAGCGCCCCGATCCACACCCGCACTGAAACGACACCGAACGACCGATCCGAACGTGCGTGCATTGCTCTCTCCCCGAGATGGAGGAAGTATAGAGCGCACGGACGATGCAATGCGCAGCGACGACCGGAGGTTTTTGGCGCGAACGCAATCGCCGGAAAAAACGGACAGCGGCCTCAGTGTTTTTTCGTATCCGCCGGATCGGAAGGCGTTGCGTCCTTCGCCTTGGCATCATCCGGCGGCACCGGCGATTCGGAGTCATCGGGCTTGGCGGGCAATGCTGGAGCCGGCTGTGACTTGTGCCCGGACTGCGCTGGCTTCGCATCGGGCAGCGGATCGGCATCGTCGCCATCGGACGATTTCACCACCGGCAATCTGGAGGCCTGCGCAGTGACGCGACCGACCCTGTCGGCCGGGACCATGCTGAAGACCATGTCGCCGAAATCCATGCCGATGCCGCCGGACGACGAGCGCGAGCGCACCATTCCGCCAAGATCGACATCCGCGAATCCGGCCGGCTTGCCGTCGCCATCGAAGGCGAGGCCAGGGACGCCGTCGATCAGGAACGTCGGACGCGGCACCGTGGTTTCGCCGAGCACATAGCCGGCGCGCACGACCGGCACGCTGCCGAATTGGTCGGACGTGCGCATCACCGTGTACAGCGCGCTGCCGACGCCGACCTTGGCCGCGTCACTGAAATCGACGAACGGCAATTTTCCGCGCGGATTGCGCAAGCGCAGCCACGCGAGGCCGAGTTCGGTATCGCGGGTGACTAGGTCGGCAGGCAGCCACTCGTCGCTACCCGCCAGGCGTACGCGGAACTGCCCGGACTTCACCGTCGGGGTGCCGCCGCCGAGCCCGCCATTGGCATCGCCGCGCCCGAACATCGACAGGTCGAGGCTGACCACGCGACCGGGCACCAGGATCAGGCCATCGGCCGACACCAGGGTGCCCTGGGTCTGGCCTTCCTGCTGGCGCTCGCTGCCCATGCCCGACATCGACATCACGAACTTGACCGGGACGGCGGTGTCGCCGCGACGCTGGATCACCTGCTTGAACCCGCGGCTGGTTTCATCGGAAGGAGTCGGCAACGCGGCCTGGGCGGCAACGGACAGCATCGTCGCGACCAGTGCGGCGGCGGCGATCGATCGGAATGGCGTACGCGTCACGGGGACTTCTCCTGCATCCAGCTGCGGTCGAGGAACAGAAGTCGGACTTCGGCGCCGCGCACGACCCGGATCGGTATCGCCGGCGTATGCGATTGCAGTGCGAGCGCAAATGCTGCACTGAACGCATCGAGATCCGGCGTCGCGTGGCCGTCGAGCGAGAGAACGATATCGCCCGCCTTGATGTGCGCAAGTCCGCCGGGACCGCCGCTTTCGACGCCGTCGATGAAAACGCCGTTCTGGTCGGCTGGCAGGTGCCGGGCGACGCGGTCGTAGAAACTCAACTCGCGTGCCTGGATACGCAGCTTCGACACCCGAAGCGTCTTGAGGCCGGATGCCTCGATCGGGGACGCGGAGAGCTTCACGGTCAGCACGCTCGCATGGCCGCCGCGCAGGATCCCGAATCGCGCCGGCAGGCCGACCTCGAGTTCGCGTACCGCCTGGTCGAATCCGTCCGAATTGCTGTCGCTGCCCGGCTTGAGCGGCTTGTCGTTGATGGTGGTGATCAGGTCACCGATCTGCGCGCCAGTGGCACCGAGCGGACTGCCCGGATACACGCGGCTGATCCGGTAGCCCTCCGCGCCCGTGCCGAACGCGGTCGCGAGCGACGTCGTCACCGGCTGCACTTCCACGCCGGACCACGCATTCGGCAATTCCGGCAGCGGCGTGCGCGAACGATCGCCATAGCTCGGCCGCAACGTGGCCAGCAGGTTCTCGCCCTGGCGCTGGAAGCCGACCAGCAAAGGCTCGATCTTCGCCGGCTTGTCCTTCCAGGGCTTCAGGTCGCCGATCGCGCGCACTGGCTTGCCATCGACCGAGCGCAGCACGTCGCCCGCCTGCAGCGCAGGACGCGCATTCGCCGCCGGGCCGCCGGGCCGCAGGCCGGTGAGCAGCAGGCCATCGTTGAAATCGAGTCCGCGCCGGCGCGCCATCGGCGCGGTGAGTTCGCGCGCCGAGATGCCGAATGGCGAATAGCCCTGCTCATCGCCGCTGTCGCGCGGATACGAAGCGGTCGTCAGCTTGACGTCCGAACGCTTGCCATCGCGTTCGATCCCGAGCGTGATCGCGCGCCCGATCGGCAATTCGGCGATCTCGCGCTGCAGGCCCGGCACGTCGATCGGCTGCGGCGCATCCACCGCGCGTCCGTCGAGCGTCAGCAACAGGTCGCCCACGCGCAACCCTGCATGCTCGGCGGGCGAATCGCGATCGACCGCGTTGAGCAGCACGCCGGTCGAAAAATTGGTGCCCTTCAACGAACGCAACCGGAACCCGAGGTAGGCGCGCTGGACGAAACCGTGCTCGATCAATGCATGCGCGACATGCGATGCGTCCGGGCCTGGAATCGCGAATGCGAGGTCGCCGCCGAACACCATGCCGCGCGCATTCACGCCGACGATGCGGCCGTTCGCATCGACGAGCGGCCCGCCGGAATTGCCGGGCGCGATCGCCGCATCGTGCTGGATCCACGAGTAATAACGCCCGGTCGGCAGGTCGGGACCGAGCGTGTCCTCGTAATCGGCCTCGTCGTCGAACAGCGACACCAGCAGGCGTCGCGGATTGTTGACCACGCCCGCGCTCATCGAATTGGACAACCCCCAGGGCGCGCCCATCGCGAGCACGGTGTCGCCGGCCTGCAGGTCGTTCGTACTGGCGAACTCGGCGTGCTTGAACACTTCGGGATTCACCGGGATCGCCTGCAGCACCGCAAGGTCGGACAACGTGTCCTCGCCGATCAGCTTCGCCGGCAATTCGTGGCCATCGGCGAACACGACGCGGAACGCCTTGCCCTTCTCGACGACGTGCGCATTGGTGACGATGTGACCCTGGGGCGTGATCACGGTGCCGCTGCCGCTGGACACGCTGAGGGTGGGCTCGCCCTGCTCGAAACTTTGGTTGACGGTCAGGATGCTGACCACGTACGGCAGCACCGCGTCGCGCGCCGCGGCAATGCGGCTTCCCGCTGTCTCCGGCACCGCGGCGGGCGAGGCGCCCGCGTCGCGCGCCGGGGCCGGCGCGATCGATCCAGGCGGAGCCGCCGCCATGGCGGCGCCAGACATCGCCATCATCAACAGCGCCGAGCACTGCCACACACGCATCCGCGTCATTCGCGATCCTTGTCCGGTTCGTGGAACTTATGCAGGAGGTGTCGCACCGTCACCGGTGTCGACCAGCACCTGGTCGTCAGGCCCGTCGATCGCGACGAGCGCATCCACGCGCTGCAGCGCAATGAGTTTTTCGCCGTCGCCGACGCGCATCAGGGTCACGCCCTGGGTGTTGCGACCGACCTGCGAGACTTCCGACGCGCGCGTGCGCACCAAAGTTCCCTTGTCGGAGATCAGCAGGATCTCATGCTGGTCGGAGAGCTGGATGGCGCCGACCAGCGAGCCATTGCGCGCGCTCGCGGCCAGTGCGATCACGCCCTGCGTGCCACGGCCCTTGCGCGGGTAGGCCTCGACCTGGGTGCGCTTGCCGAAACCGTTCTCGCTCGCGGTCAGGATGTCGCCATCGCCTTCGACCACGATCAGGCTCTGCACCTGCGCGTCCGCGGCCAGGCGGATGCCGCGCACGCCGTGTGCGGTGCGGCCCATCGAACGCACCGCGTCCTCCGAGAAACGCACGGCCTTGCCGTTCGATGCGAACAGCATGACGTCGCGGGCGCCATCGGTGAGTTGCACGTCGACGAGGCCATCGCCTTCGTCGAGGTCGATCGCGCGGATGCCGGTCGTGCGCGGACGCGAATAGTCCGACAGCGGGGTCTTCTTGACCGTGCCCGCGCGCGTCGCGAAGAACACGTAGCGGTCGTCGGCGAATTCGCGCACCGGCAACACCGCCTGCACCTGTTCGCCCGCTTCCAGCGGCAGCCAGTTGACGATCGGCCGACCGCGCGAGCCGGGGCTCGCATCGGGCAACTGGTAGACCTTGAGCCAGAACACGCGGCCCGCGCTGGTGAACGTCAGCAGCGTGTCGTGGGTATTCGCGATCCACAGCCGGTCGATGAAATCCTCGTCCTTCACCACGGTCGCCGAGCGTCCGCGGCCGCCGCGCTTCTGCGCGCGATACAGGCTGACCGGCTGGCGCTTCGCGTACCCGGTGTGGGAGAGCGTGACGACGACGTCTTCCGGCACGATCAGGTCGAGGATGTCGAGGTCTTCCTGGCTCGCGCGGATCTCGGTGCGGCGCGCGTCGCCGAACTCTTCCTTGATGTTCGCGAGTTCGGTGCGGATCACCGCGAGCAGACGGTCGGGGTTCTCGAGGATCCCGATCAGGTGCGCGATCGCGTCGAGCAGCGTGCGGTATTCGTCGGTGAGCTTGTCCTGTTCCAGCCCGGTCAGGCGGCTCAGGCGCATCTCGAGGACTTCTTTCGCCTGCACATCGGAGAGCTGATAGTGCGGTCGACCCGCGACATCGAGCAGGCCGACGGATTCCGGCATGTCTTCGGGACGCGAAGCGCTGGTGTCTCCAGCCTCCGCCAGAAGCGCGAACACCAGGCCAGCGTCCCATGTGCGCGCCAGCAGCCGCTCGCGCGCGATCTGCGCATTCTGCGAGGTCTTGATCAGCTCGATCATCTCGTCGATGTTCGCGAGCGCGACGGTCAGCCCTTCGAGGATATGCGCGCGGGCGCGCGCCTTGCGCAGTTCGAAGATCGTGCGGCGGGTGACCACTTCGCGGCGGTGGCGCACGAACGCCTCGAGCATGTCCTTGAGGTTCAGCACGCGCGGGCGGCCGTCGACCAGCGCGACCATGTTGATGCCGAACGTGACCTGCAACTGGGTCTGCTGGTACAGGTTGTTGAGCAGCACCTCCGCAGATTCGCCGCGCTTGAGCTCGATGTAGATGCGCATGCCGTCCTTGTCGGACTCGTCGCGCAAGCCGTCGGGCGCAATGCCTTCGATCTTCTTGTCCTTGTGCAGCTCGGCGATCGTCTGGATCAGGCGCGCCTTGTTCACCTG
>JBBQHA010000103.1:0-11577 GCA_038323475.1 Lysobacterales bacterium | reverse complement strand
TGCGCATCGGGTCGAACACCACGCCGTGGATCGGAACGCCGTCCTCGACCAGCGCAATCGACACGCAGAAGTGCGGATGCCCGCGCAGGTAGTTGCTGGTGCCGTCGATCGGATCGATCACCCAGACGTTGCGCGACTTGCCCTTGGACCCGGTTTCCTCGCCGAGGATGGCGTAGTCCGGATGCGCTCGCTTGAGTTCCTTGATGATCTCTTTCTCGGCCTGCGAATCGACTTCGCTGACGAAATCCTGGCGGCTCTTCTCGACCACGGTGAGGCTGTCGAGGCGGTGGATGTAGCGCAGGATCACGCTGCCGGCCGCGCGGGCGGCCTTGACCATGACATTGACGGCAGGTTTCTGCATGCGCTTTGCGTCCGGATTTGCTATGAAAGAGCGGTGCCCTCCAAACAGGTGCCGGCGGCGCCTGTTTGGAGCGATCCACGGATGGATCGCACGCGAATCGAATACGCAAGTGTTCGGTTCGTCGGAACCGAGTACGGGCGTGTACCGGACTCGGTGAGTCGAAAAGAGGGCAGGAAAGCCCTTTTTTCGACACACTTGGAGAACCACCGGCGGACAAGGGTACCAGCTTGATCTCCATGACTGCCAGAATCCGCGCGTTGCAGGCGCTCCGGTCGCTTGTGCGCACCTCCCGCGCGCGACTTGCACAACGCCGTTTTGGCGTGCATCCAGCGGCGCGAGGAAACGCTTTGGAAGCGCGCCCATGAACAAGCACGCGTCGGAAAAGGACGGCTCGGGAGCGCATCTGCCGACGGTGGATGTACGCATCGTCCTGGTCGGCACCCAGCACCCCGGCAATATCGGCTCGGCTGCGCGCGCGATGAAGACGATGGGCCTGCGCCGATTGGTCCTGGTCGCGCCGGAGAAATCGCCGCAGCATCCCGATGCGACCGCGATGGCGGTCGGCGCCGACGACGTGGTCGCCGCCGCGCAGGTCTGCGACACCCTGGAGGAAGCGCTGGCCGACTGCCGCTTCGTCGCTGGCTGCACCGCGCGCCAGCGCCAGGTGATGCTGCCCGAACTGATGCCGCGCGAAGCCGCATCGAAACTGCTGGACGCGGCCCACGCCGGCGCCGTCGCGCTGGTGTTCGGGCCGGAACGCTCGGGCCTGACCAACGACGACCTGCAGCGCTGCCACGTCACCGTGCATATTCCGGCCGACCCCGAGTTCAGCTCGCTCAACCTCGCCGCCGCCGTGCAGGTGCTGAGCTACGAGCTGCGGCTGGCGATGCTCGCGCGCACCGACCTCGCCGCGCGCGCGGACGCGCGTAACGATCCGCCAGCCGACCAGGCGCAGATGGAGGCGTTCTTCACCCACTTCGAGCAGATGATGCACGCGATCGATTTCCACAAGGGGCGCTCTCCGGAGACCGTGCAACGGCGCCTGCGCGGACTGTTCCTGCGCGCACAGCCGGCCGAGCGCGAGCTGCGCATCCTGCGCGGCATCTTCGCCGACGCCGAACGGATGGCGCGGCTGGCCGGGCAGGGCGCTGGGTGAACGCCTCGCGACATCGCGCTACGATGCATGTCGATCCGTTGGGGACATGACATGCGCTTCGGCCTGCAAGCAAGGTTCATCGCGATCCTGCTGCTCGTCGGCAGCATCGCGTTGGTCGCAATGTTTGCGATCCGCGGCCAGCAGCAGGCCCACGACGCGGTAGTCGCCGAAGCCGTGCAGTCGCTGTTCGACCACGCCGGCGCCCAGCCGAACAGCGAGCAGCAGCAGGGCGAGATCGTGGCCCGGATCGAGGCCGCCAACCACCACTACCGGCTGACGCTGACGCTCACGCTGATGTTGCTGGCGGTGACCCTGGCCGGCACGGCGTTGCTCGCCTCGCATGGCCTGGTGCAGCCGATCCGCCGCCTTGCTGAAGCGGTGCGCCGCATCGAGGACGGCGACGAGGTCGAAACGCTTCCGGACGAGGAACGCAACGACGAAATCGGCGAACTGACCCGCGCGTTCGGCACGATCAGCGACGCGCTCGTCGCGATGCGCCAGCGCATGGACCACGACGCCGCGTCGCGTCCGCCGTCACAGGCTCCGGTGCAGCCGCCGCCGGCGGCACCTTCCAGTACGACGATGGTGCTGCAGCAACCCGCCGTTGCCGGCAAGGCATTGCGTCCCGCCGACCTGTTTTCGCCAGCCCCGGTGACTCCGCCGAAGGACGAAGCCGCAATCCGGCGCGACGCCGCGCGGCGGCTGCGGCTGGAGGACGACCTGCGCGAGGCCTGGCAGCGTGGCGAGATGAGCGTGCTTTACCAGCCGATCCATGCCATTGCGGACGGAACCATGCGCGGCGCCGAGGCCTTGCTGCGCTGGCAGCATCCGGCCGAGGGCGCGATCGCACCGGACGAATTCATCCCGCTCGCCGAACGCAGCGACCTGATCGAGACGCTCGGCCGCCATGTGCTGGTCCAGGCCTGTTCCGACGCCGGCTTGTGGCCCTGCGGCGGCACCGTGGAAACCACGCCGTTCCTGTCGGTCAACGTGTCGCCGCGGCAGTTGCAGGGCAACCAGTTGTTCGAGGGAGTCGTCGAGGCGCTGCGCAAGTCCGGCCTCGCCGCATCGCGTCTGCACCTGGAAATGCCGGTGTCGGCGCTGCGCAGCGACGACAGCGGGGTCGCCGCGACGATAGAGCAATTGCGCGGCCTCGGCGTACGCATCTGGCTCGACGCGGTCGGCGCCGACGCGGCCGACCAGGCGCGCTGGATGAAGATGTCGGTGGACGGCGTGAAGGTCGGTCGCAGCCGCATCGCCGGCAAGTCCTCCGCCAACGTGGCCGAGGAAGCATCGATCGTCGCCTCCGCCCGCGCGCTGCGGATCGTCGCGGTCGTCGTCGGCGTCGAGGAGCTCGCCCAGCTCAACGTGCTGCGCGAGCAGGGCGCCGAACTCGCGCAGGGTTATGTGTTGTGCAGGCCGGTGAACACGGCCGAGATCGGGCGACGCTTGCTGGCCTAGCCATCGCGATCGAACGGAGGGCGTCGTCCTTTCGGGCTGCTTCTAATGCCCGCCGTCCGCGCCTCCATCGTGGTGAGACTGGCTCTGACCTTCGCCGGGGTAACCGCCGTATTCGCTGCCGTCATTTCCCCTGCTCGTGCCCTGTCGAAGTTCCTCACGCAACACATACCAGGCCAGCGCTGCGCCGGCGACTGGCACGAGCCAGATCAAAATGCATTGCATGGATTTCTGCTGGCGCTCATAGGACGCGCTGCGCACAACCGCGACCGTCACGACGGCGTTGACCAGGGCAATCAGGCACAGCGAGAGGATCAGCATTGTCGTAGCCTCGACTTTAGGTGGATCTGGAATCGGGTTGCTGCATGGGGTTACCGATGTTCGGGCGTCGGCGTCGTTCCGACGGGTCCGGTCCGCGCAATCAGCAGCTTGTCGATCCGTGCCCCGTCGAGGTCCACGACCTCGAAGCGCACGCCCTTCCAGACGAAATGCTCGCCCACGTGAGGGATGCGGCCGAAGTGGGCGATGACCATGCCGGCCAGGGTGTTGTAGTCGTGGTCGTCTTCGTCCGGCAGTTCGCTGAGCGAGAGCAATTCGCGCAGGTCGTCGGTCGCCAGGCCGCCGTCGACGAGCCATGAACCGTCCTCGCGCTCGACGATCGGCATGTCGGCCGGGTCGCCGGTATCGCCGGATTGCAGGCGGCCGATGATCGCGTCCATCAAGTCCTCGATCGTCACCAGTCCCTGGATCTCGCCGTATTCGTCCACCACCAGCGCGAGCGATTGCTGTTCGTCGCGGAAGATCTCCAGCAGCGCGAGCGAGCGCGTCGACTCGGCCACGAACACCGGCGGGCTCAGTTCGTGGAACAGGTCCGCGTTGGTCTCGCCGATCCGCACGGCCAGCGTCTTCATTTCCAGCATGCCGAGCACGTCGCGGTCGTTGTCGCGATAGACCGGATATTGCGAATAGGCGGTCTCTTTCATGACCGCGAGGTTTTCCTCGACGGTCGCATTCGCATCCAGCCATGCGATCTGCGTGCGCGGCGTCATCAGGCTGCCGGCCGTGCGGTCGCCGAGCCGCAGCACGCGATGCATCATGTTCCGCTCGTCCTCGGCGAGCGCGCCCTGCTCGTGGCCCTCGGAGACGAGCAGGCGGATTTCCTCTGTGCTGACCTTGTCGCCGTCGGTCTTGCGCAGACCGAACAGCCGCAGCAGCGAGCGCGTGCACAGCGACAGCAGCCACACGCCGGGCTTGGCGACCGTCGCCAGGACGTGGATCGGATAGGCGACATGGGTCGCGAGCAGTTCCGGGGCGAGCGTCGCGATGCGCTTCGGCAGGAGTTCGCCGATCACGCCGTACAGGAACACCATCACCAGGAAGCCGATCACGAAACCGATGCTGTGCGCGTACTGCGCCAGAAATGGAATCTGCGCGATCGGCCCCTCGATTTCTCCGGCCACCGATTCGCCGCCGAAATAACCTGTCAGCAGGCCGAGCAGGGTGATCCACAACTGCACCGCGGACAGGAACCCTTCCGGGTGTTCGGCCAGGTACAGCGCCTTGTTCGCGCGTCGGCTGTGTTGCGCCATCTGCTTGAGACGGCTGCGGCGCGAGGTCATCACCGCCATTTCCGACATCGCGAAAAAGCCGTTGAACAGGACGAGGATGAACACGATCAACAGGCGGGTCATGGTGCGCTCATCATATGGAGGTCGCGTCGCGGCACCTGCGTCCCTGTTTCGAGGGGGGGGACGGGAGCGCTTGCGGACGACGGGTCCGCGCGTCCGGGAACGGCTGGGCGGCGCGCATCCAGGCCGGAGCCGGGGAGGACTGCCGGCGGAGCCAGTGGAGCAGAGAGGAAGGGCGCTCCGCTGGAACCTGCACGATCCTGCGATTGACCAGCGGCATGGCCATCGACGGCATGGCGGCCGTTGATGGCCATGTGCATGAGCACGCTGGCGACGAAGCCGAGCGCGATCGCCCAGCTCCAGCGCAGGTGGCTGGCGAAGGTGTACTGTCCGCGCGCCGCGCCCATCAGGGCGACGCCGGCCGCGGAACCGATCGACAGCAGGCTGCCGCCGACACCGCAGGTCAGCGTGATCAGCAGCCACTGGGTATGGTCCATCGTCGGGTTCATCTGCAGCACGGCGGACATGATCGGGATATTGTCGATGATTGCCGAGAGCATGCCGAGGATCGTGTTCGCCGCGGTCGGCCCGAGATGGCCGTACAGCTGCGCCGACGCTAGGTGCAGGTAGCCGAGCGTGGCCAGGCCCCCGACCGACAGCAGCACGCCGTAGAAGAACAGCAGCGTATCCCATTCGGCGCGCGCGATGATGTTGAAGATGTTGTAGCCGGCGCCGTCGTGGTACAGGTCGGGCTCGGAATAGCTCGGTTCGCGGCGGGCGATCGCATAGCCCAGCAGTTGCAGCAGCGCGAGCCCGGTCAGCATCCCGAACACCGGCGGCAGGTGCAGGGTCTGGGTGAAAACGACGGTGATGACGATCGTCAGCGCGAACAACGTGCAGGTCGCGATGCCGCCGAATTTCACCTTCGCCGCAGGGTTGGCTCCGGCCGGTTTCCCCGACGGCAGCGCGAACGCCATCAGCACGGCCGGCACCAGCCAGTTCGTCAGCGCCGGCACGAACAACCGGAAGAAATCGAAGAATTCGGCGCGGTGCGCCTGCCAGACCATCAGCGTGGTGATGTCGCCGAACGCGCTCCACGCACCGCCGGCGTTAGCAGCCACCACCAGGTTCACGCAGCAGATCGCGATGAAGCGCGCATTGCCGGCGCCGACCGCGAGCACCACCGCCGAGACCACCAGCGCCGTGGTGAGGTTGTTGAGCACGGTCGACAACCCGAACGCCAGCAGGCCGGTGATCCAGAACAGGGTCCGATAGCCCAGGCCGCGTCGCATCAGTGCTGCGCGCAGCGCGTCGAACACGCCGCGTTCGGCCATAGCGTCCACGTACGTCATCGACACGATGAGGAAGAAGAACAACTCGGCGTACTCGAGGAACATGCGCTCGAACGCAGTGGATACCAGCGCCGACTGCGCCGGATCGCCGCGCACCGACCATGCGATCAGGCACCAGGTCAGCGCCGCGGCCAGCATCACCGGCTTGGATTTCGGCAAATGGATGCGTTCTTCCAGCGCCACCAGGATGTAGGAAGCAACGAACACTGCGAGCACGGTCCAGCCGAGCGGAGTGCCGGTTGCCGCGATGTGCGCCGACGCGGAGTCCTGCCCGAACGCTGCCGCTGGCACGCAGCACGCGAGCAGGGCGAGCAGGCTCACGAGGGTGCGTCCGCCGGATGCGGACTGGTTGGACGGGGATTTTCGCTCAGGCATCGGGGTCAGGCAGGTGCGCGGGAGGCGGCTCAGGATACGCGAGCGCCATGGCCGTGATTCGTCGCGGGATGGCTGCGGAGGCGAAATCCGCCATCACGGGCCACAACGCAACGGATCGATATCGAGGGCATCTGCATCGCGGGCATTGTAACATTGCCGTCACATTGCCCCCGGGCGCCCATGCGCGCCCACCCTGGAGCCAGCATGTTTTCCCTGCAGACCATCTTCGGTAGCGGCAAGCAGTTCTACGGTCTGCTCGAAGCGGCCGCGTCGGCCGCGCTCGACAGCGCCCGCGCCCTGCAGGTGCTCGCGCGCGCGCCGAGCGGCAGTTCGCCGACCCTCGACGAATTCAAGCGCACGCGCCAGCGCGAACGCGAGATCCTCAAGGAGATCAACGCCGCGCTGGTCAACACCTTCGTCACCCCGATCGAACGCGAGGACATCGAGTCCCTGGCGGGCGCGCTGTACCGCATACCGAAGGCCATCGAGAAGTTCGCCGATCGCTATGCGCTGGCGGCGGGCAACCTGCGCGGCATCGATTTCGCGCCGCGCGCTGCGATGCTCGAGCAGGCCGCGACGGTCGTGCTGGAAATGGTCAGGCAATTGCGCGGGCTGAAGCTCGAACCGATGAAGGAACTCAACGATCGCCTCGGCGCGATCGAGAACGAGGCCGACCGGCTCATGCTCGAGCTCTACCGCGACCTCTACGCGGGCAACTACGACGGCATGGTGGTGCTGCTGATCAAGGATTTCTTCGAGCTGCTCGAAAAAGCGATCGACCGTTGCCGCGAAGCCGGTTCGGTGGTCTACCGCATCGTCCTCAAGAACTCCTGAGGCCGCGCGCGTGCTGTCCCTGGTCCTGGCTGTCGTCGTGGTCGCACTGGTGTTCGAATACATCAACGGCTTTCACGACACAGCCAACTCGATCGCGACCGTCGTCGCGACCAAGGTCCTGTCGCCGATGCAGGCCGTCGGCCTCGCCGCGGCGACGAACCTGATCGGCGCGTTGTGGGGGACGGCGGTCGCCAAGACCATCGCCAGCGGATTGATCGACACCCACCTCGTCGAGGTCACCTCGCAATTCATCCTGTGCGCACTGGCGGGCGCGACCGTCTGGAACCTGATCACCTGGGGCCTCGGCCTGCCGTCCTCATCGAGCCATGCGCTGATCGGCGGCTTGTGCGGCGCGGCGCTCGCTGCGTCGCACGGGCACTGGGCGGCGATCATCTGGTCGCAGCCCGCGCACCCGTGGTTCAAGGGGACGGGCGTGTTCTGGAAGGTGGTGCTGCCGATGGTGTCGTCGCCACTGCTCGGATTCATCGGCGCCTTCCTGCTGCTCGGCGTGCTGTACGCGATCATCGTCGGCATCTCACGCCTGGGCGGGCCGCTGTCGCGGCTCGCGCGACCGCGCTGGGTCAATGCGTTCTTCAAGAAAGCGCAGCTGGTGAGCGCGGGCTACATGGGTTTCGCGCATGGCTCCAACGATGCGCAGAAGACCATGGGCATCATCGCGCTCGCGCTTGTGTCGGCTTCCAAGGCCGGGCAGCTCGACGCGCTACCGCAATGGCTGCACTTCCTGCAGCCGTCGGCGCAGGCATTGGCCAAGGGCGACATCGACAGGTGGATCGTGGTCAGTTGCGCGGCCGTGATGGCCTGCGGCACTGCCGCCGGCGGCTGGCGGATCATCAAGACGATGGGCCACAAGATGGTCAAGCTGCATCCGATCGACGGTTTCGTCGCGGAAACCGCGGCAGCGACGGTGATCACGGTCGCCTCCTCGCTCGGTATTCCGGTATCCACGACGCACAACATCTCCGGCGCGATCATGGGCGCCGGCTGCGCGAAGAATCCGAACGCGGTGAAATGGGGCGTGGTCGAGCGCATCATCTGGGCGTGGATCCTGACCATTCCCGCCGCCGGCGGCATCGCTTGGCTGCTGGTCGAAGGGCTGCGGATGGGCGGCTGGTATCACTGACGCCGCACCCATTGCGGGCGCGTCGGCATCCGTTCGCCGATGGTCGACGCCTGCCTGCATGGCTTTCGTCCGATTCGCATCCGCCGCCGACGGGTGAGAATCGTCGGCTTGATCGTGCAACCCAACTTTCCTCTGTCCAGGGACTTCCGATGACCCGCTCCGTGCCTCGCTCCTGCCAGCTTGCCGCCTGCATCCTGATCGCCACGCTCGCGCCGCTCCCGGGCCACGCGACGGCTGCCGCGAAAGCGCCCGCGAAAAAGGATTTCCTGGCGTCGAACCTCGACACCGCGGCCGATCCCGGCAAGGACTTTTTCCAGTACGCGAACGGCGGCTGGCTGGCACGCAATCCGATCCCGGCATCGGAATCGTCCTGGGGCATCGGCAACGCGGTGGAAGACCAGTTGAACGTGAGCCTGCGCCGGATCAACGAGAAGGCCGCCGCGAAAAAGAACGCGCCCGGCAGCGACCAGCAGAAGATCGGCGACTTCTGGGCGACCGCGATGGATACCGCGAAGGCCGACAGGCTGGGCGTGCATCCGCTCGATGCCGAACTTGCGCGCATCGACGGCGTGCACAACGCGCACGACGCGCTCGACGTCGCGTTCGACATGCAGCCGCTGGGCGTCGATGCGTTCTTCGACGATGGCGTCAGCCAGGACGAAAAAGACAGCAACACGATGGCCGTCCACCTGTCGCAGGGCGGCCTGGGATTGCCGGAGCGCGATTTCTACTTCAACCCCGAGAAGGGCGTCGCGAAGATCCGCGAGGAATACGTCGCCCACATGGCGCGCACCCTCGGCCTGCTCGGACGTGATCCGGAACATGCAAAGGCCGATGCCGCTGCGGTGATGGAGTTCGAGACCGCGCTCGCGAAGGCCTCGCGCAAGCTCGAGGACCTGCGCGACCCGCAGAAGAACTACAACAAGGTGACGCCGGCGGAAACCACCGCGAAATACACCCCGTCGATCGTGTGGAGCGAGCGCCTCGCGGCGTGGAACCTGCATCCGGACTTCATCGTGGTCGGGCAGCCGGAGTATTTCTCCGCGTTCGACCAGTTGCTGCAGCACACGCCCGAAGCGGTGTTGCGCGACTACCTGCGCATCCACCTCGTCGACACGTATGCCTCGACCCTCGGCAAGGCGTTCGACGACGAGCACTTCCGCTTCTACGGCCAGGTCCTGTCCGGCCAGAAGGAACAGCGGGTGCGCTGGAAACGCGTGCTCGATTCCGAAGGCCGCGCCATGGGCATGGTGCTGGGCAAGATCTTCGTCGCGGATTATTTCCCGGCGGCCGCGAAGAAGCGCTACGTCGACCTGGTCGAGGCGATCCGCGTCGCCTACCACGACCGCATCGAGAAGCTCGACTGGATGAGTCCCGAGACCAAGGCGAAGGCGCAGGCCAAGCTCGCGGCCGTGACCCCGAAGGTCGGCTATCCGGACAAGTGGAAGGACTATTCGGCGCTCGTCGTCGGCCGCAATTCGTATTGCGAGAACATGAAGAATGCCGCGCGCTGGCGCTTCAACGACGAAGTCGGCAAGTTCGGCAAGCCGGTCGACCGCACCGAATGGGGCATGACGCCGCAGACCTACAACGCCTACTACAACCCGTCGAACAACGAGATCGTGCTGCCGGCCGCGGCCTTCACGATTCCAGGGATGCTGGATGCGAATGTGGATGACGCCGTGGTCTACGGCTATGCGGGCGCGTCGACCATCGGCCACGAGATCACCCACGGTTTCGACGACGAAGGTCGGCAGTACGATGCGGCCGGCAACCTCACCGACTGGTGGACGGCGGACGATGCGAAGAAATTCCAGCAGCATGCCGACGTGATGGTCCAGCAGTTCAATGCCTACGAGCCACTGCCCGGCATGCACATCAACGGCAAGGCGGCGCTGGGCGAGAACATCGCCGATTACGGCGGCATCCTGCTCGGCCTGGATGCATTCAAGAAGACGCAGCAGTACAAGGAAGGCAAGACGATCGGCGGGCTGACGCCGCTGCAGCGCTACTTCCTCGGCTACGCGCTTGGCTGGCTGTCGCAGCAGCGCGAGGAGCGGCTGCGCAACCGCCTGCTGTCGGACGTGCATGCGCCGGCGAAGTGGCGCGTGCTCGGCCCGATGTCGAACATCCCCGAGTTCTACGAGGCGTTCGGCATCAAGCCCGGCCAGCCGATGTGGCGTCCGGAAGGCGCGCGGGTGAAGATCTGGTAAGCACGGCAGGACAGGGAAGCTGTTCGGTCAGCCTCCATCTGGTGCACGAGGTTCCCGGGGTTACGCTTCCGGCGCGTGCACATCCCTGTTCGCGGATCACGAGCCATCCGGGTGCGCATCGCGAAGCGCGGCGAGCAAAGGTGGCAATGCGTCCAGACCCACCCGCAGAGAGCCGGACTAACGACGAGGTCGCCATCGACGTGTACCGGCCGATCCCCGGACACGGGCGAGACCAGTAAGCGAGAGAGGCCTGCGGGCGCGGCTTTTACCAAGGTCCGGATCAGCGCCATCGATCCAACAAGACCGTTTACGGAAGTGCAGTCTGGCACCCTTGCACCGCATCGCACCGACGGAAGAAGTGGGCAACAAGAAGTACAACCAGCGGACAAGCAACGGCCAAAAACTCAAGGCCAGGGCGTCATGCACTCGGGATTGACGGGAAGCTCCTTACGGAATTGTTAGGTGGCAACTCGACACCTACAAGATGAAGGGAATCAGACGTTTCGCATGACGCATGTACTCCGAGTATTCGGGGTAAGCGATGATGAGGAACTGCTCCTCAATCAACATCCGTGTAACCAAACCTATCGTTGCTGTTGATGCCAAGACAATAGAAAGAGTGGTTGGTGCCTCTACTTGTCCGGCCCAGACGAAATAGATTATTGAAGCGTATATGGGGTGGCGCCAATAGCGATAAGGGCCAGTTGTAACTAGGCCTCCCTTGGTCGTGTTTGCAGTGGCATGAAAGCTGCGAATGCCAAACGTTGCGCGTGCCCAAAGCATGAGAAGAACGGCACATGCTTGAACGCCTAGCAACATAGGGTTGCTGGCAAGAAGATGATGGATAAGATAGAGCCACAGCGCGGCTGCGGCGGCTGCTAAAAAACCACAAAATGAGACGATTTTTCTTATCACATTGGATCCTAAGTAAACCTGCCTTGCCACCTAACGCCGGTGGATTAAACCGCGAAGTGCAATTTCCTTGAATTGAAGCGGATCAGGTGCCGTAGCCTGCGCCGCTTCACCGGCAAGTGGAGTTGCACATGAGCTATCGGCACC
>JBBQHA010000102.1:0-11596 GCA_038323475.1 Lysobacterales bacterium | reverse complement strand
GCGGGACAGGCCCACCGAGAACTCGCCGATGTCGATCATTTCCTGGACTTCGCCGTCGCCTTCGGGCTTGCTCTTGCCCATCTCCAGCGCGACCAGCGAGCCGAGCGCGTCCTTGTGCCTGCGCAATGCGTCCGAGCACAGGCGGATCGCTTCGCCACGATGCGGGGCCGGCGTCGTGCGCCAGACCTTGAACGCCTCCTGCGCGCGCACGAGGATGGTGTCGTAATCGGCCTGCGAGGACGCATGCACGCGGGCGAGCACTTCGCCGGTCGCCGGATTGACGGGCTCGATGATGCCGGCATCGGTGGTTTTCGACCATTCGCCACGGCCAAGGTAGGTGCCGGATTCGTCAGCGCCGAGGCCGAGTGCGGAGAGTACGGGGTGGGTCATTGGAACTCCTGATTTTGTTTAAGAGCCAGCGCACGAATGCGCTGGCTTTTCAAATGGTGAACAGTGGTGCGAACGTAAGGTCGCACATGGAAGTGCGGGTTATGCGAGCGGCTCGCAAGACTCCTGGTGACCCCGACAGGATTTGAACCTGTGACCTCGCCCTTAGGAGGGGCGCGCTCTATCCAGCTGAGCTACGGGGCCAGACTCGTAATTATCTCAGGGAACCGTCCGTGGTGTAGCGTCCGTTCGGCATCCATGCCTCACCGGCCCGGCTTGCACGACAGTCCACTGGACTGTCGTTGACGCAAGCAGTGCCACCAGCTGAGCTACGGGGCCAGACTCGTAATTATCTCAGGGAACCGTCCGTGGTGTCGCCTGCATCCCTGGTTGGGCTTCGCCGGTGGTGTTGGCATGGGATGATCTGGGTCCCCCGAACCGAGGCCATCGCCATGCATGTCGCCATTTTCGACGCCGCCGTCACTCTTCCGCTGCGGATGCTGCACAACCTCGACGCGATCCTCGACAAGGCCGCCGCCGAAGTCGCAGCTGGAAAGCTCGACGAGGGCGCCGTGCTGCACGCGCGCCTTGCGCCCGACATGTTCGACTTCACCAGGCAGGTGCAACTGGCCACCGATTTCGCGAAGAGCCCGGCCGCGCGCCTCGCCGGTGTCGAGGTGCCGAAATTCCCCGACGAGGAAACCACGCTGGCCGCGCTGAAGGCCCGCATCGGCGGAATCGCGGCATTCCTTGGGGGTTTCCAGCCGGCCCAGTTCGAGGGCGCCGCGCAACGGCAGATCGTGATCCCGATGCGCGACCGCACCCTGGAGATGGTTGGCAGCGACTACCTGCTGGGCTTCGCGCAGCCGCATTTCTATTTCCACTACACCACTGCCTATGCGCTCCTCCGCCACCTGGGCATCGAAATCGGCAAGAAGGATTTCATGGCGGGATGAGTGGCGCCGACGATCTGCCGGTGGGTGTTGAGCTTCGGATTACAAGCCGCCGGTGGCAGCTTGTGCAGCGAAAAACGCCCGGTAGGGCCGGCAGATCGTGCGGCGAAGAGCGCCCGAGCGGCGCGCGACGGCCGGAGGGTGAAGCGGCGCATTGATGAGCCATTGGCTCGTGCGCTGCTGGATGCCCGACGGCTGCGTCGGCGGGCCCGAGGATGCGCCACATCCATCGACCTGGCAGCGGCAGATGATGCGTCCTGCGAACGAGGTCGCTTTAACAAGCCCCTCACCCGAACGGCTACACTCTGCCCGCCATCAGGGGAGAGATGCGATGCCATGTGGTCCGCAGATGCTGGAAGGCGTCGAGCTGTTCGAGCACCTGACCGATGACGACCGCCACGCCCTCGCCGAGGTGATCGACCGTCGGCCGCTGGCAGCGGGTGCAACGCTCTTCCAGGCTGGTGAGCCGGGCGATTCGCTCTACGTCGTCCAGTCCGGCGAGATCGAGTTGTACATCAAGGACACCGCCGGCCAGAAGATCGTGCTGACGATCGCCGGGCGCGGCGAGGTTTTCGGCGAATTGTCGATGCTCGACAATGGCGCGCGCACCGCGACTGCGGTCGCTCTGATCGATACGGAACTGCTGGAACTCGACCGCGACGACCTCCTTCTGCTGTTCCAGAAGACGCCGGCCGCTGCGCTCGGCATGCTCGCCTCGATGGGCCACATGACGCGCAAGGCCGACGCCCTGCTGCGCACGCGCGTGTCGCGCAATGCGAACGAGGAAGCCGAGGAACAACGCGGCCTGATCCTGCGCATCGCCGACTGGGTATCGTGGTTCAGCGGCAGCATGATGTTCCTCGCGATCCATGCGATGTGGTTCATCGTGTGGGTGTCGCTGAACACTCTGCCGCTCGGGATCAACGCATTCGACCCGTATCCGTTCGGCCTGCTCACGATGATCGTGTCGCTGGAAGCGATCTTCCTGTCCTGCATCGTGCTGATCAGCCAGAACCGCCAGGCCGAAAAGGACCGCGTGCGTTCCGACATCGAATACGACGTCAACATCAAGGCAGAACTCGAAGTCGCGCACCTGCACGAGAAGACCGACCGGATCTACGCCGAGATGCACGATCTGTTCCTGAAATTGAACAAGAAGCTCGACGCCCAGCGCAGCACGTCGTCGCCGATGCCCTGAAGGTCGCGATTGCATGCGCGATCGATGCGACCGCGTGGCGTTGCCAGAAACCAATGGCAGGGCATGGCGTCGGGTGCTGCGGATCGCCCTGTCGCTCGCTGCCGCGGGTTGCGCGACGCTTGCGAACGCCGACGAAGCGTCCGGAGCCTTCTACAGGTTCAACTACACCGGCGAGGTGTTCGCCGACGTCCATGGCGGCATGCGGCAAGGCACCGTTTACACGGGCTTGTTGCAGGTGACGCTGGACTGGCACGTCGGGCCGTGGACGGCGCATGGCGATGCGTACATGCCGCACGGCGACAGCCTGAGCCAGCGCGATGTCAGCGTTTTCTCCGTGGTCAGCAACATCGATGCGGTGCACCAGTTGCGCCTGCACGAACTGTGGGGGCAGCGCCGGATCGGCTCCGCCTCGGTGCGGCTGGGATTGCTTGCCGCCGACACCGAGTTCTGGGGTAGCGATACCGCAGCGCTGTTCGTCAGCAGCGCGTTCGGCGCGCCGAGCGTGGTCAGCGGCAACCTGCAGCACGCGGCGATTTTCCCGCAGGGCGTGCTCGGCGCGCGCGTTGCTTTCGACATCGGCAAGAACGACACCTTGCGGATCGCGCTGATCGATGGCGACGGCGGCGATCCGACCCGCGAGAACCGGCACGGACTGCGCGTCGACCCCAATCACGGCGCGCTGGTTGTCGTCGAAGACCAGCATGTGTTCGGCCAGGTCGCCGCACCGATCGCGAACGCGCTGCTCGGCGCGCACTTCCGCAGCCGCGATTCGGCCGATATCAGCGATGCGGCTGAGCGCGGGGACTGGGGCGTCGTCGGCGTGATCGACCGTACCATCAACAAGCGCGTGGCCTGGTTCAGCCGCATCGGCGTCGCGGAACCCGACCGCAGCGCGGTGCCGTTGTCGGTCGAAACCGGATTCAACCTCGGCGCGGTCCTGGGTGCGCGCGACACGCTCGGCATCGCCGCGGCCTACATCGACCTCAACGGCCACCTGCAGTCGCCGGGCAATCCACAGCGACTGCGCCATGAAGCCATCATCGAAGCCACGTTGACTGTGCCGCTCGACGACACGGTCACCGTCCAGCACGACCTGCAATACATCATCGCCCCCGGCGGCACGGCCGACGCGCGCAACGCCCTCGTCGCCGGCCAGCGCGTGTGAACGTGGCGCTGGGACGCTAGCGGCTGGCGCAGACCGTCATGCTTCCGCGTGGCCGATCTCCACTTCCGGCGCGTTGGAAGGACGCGCCGGGTGCGAGCGACGCACGGCTGGCACGCATTGGGCGAGCAGGGCACACCCCGCCAGCGTCCACACGATCAACGCTCCGCTGGGCAGGTCGAAAACCGCCGACAGACACAGGCCGAGCACATAGCCGAACACGCCGATCGCATAGGCCGTAGCCAACCGCGACGCGCCGCGCATACCTGCGGTCGCAAGCGCGGGCACGATCAGGCTAGCGAAGACGAGGTAGACGCCGACGAGTTGCACCGACGCGGTGATCGCAACGGCAAACAGGGCATAGAACGTCAGCCCGAACAGGCGGTCGCGCCGCAGCCACATGAAGACCAGCAGCAGCACCGACAGCAGCGCGGCCGGAATCAGTTGCTTGAATTCGATGAACAGGATGTCCGCGGCGAGCAGGCTCTTGAGGTGTTCGCTACCTTCCGGATTGTGCGACACGACGAGCAGGCTTCCGGTTGCGGCCAGCACGAACAACGTGCCTATCAGCGGTTCCTGGTATTGCGGCCAGCGCCGGTCGGTCCATGCGAGCAGACCAGCGCCCGCGAGCGCGGCGGCGACTGCGACCAACTGCACGCCGTAGCCCGCGGACGCCGCTCCGAAGTGGGCGGCGAAGAACGCGTCGACACTGAAGAACTGCGACAGGATCACCCCGAGCGCCGCGATCTGCGCGATCGCGAGGTCGATGAAGATGATTCCGCGCGAGAGCACCTGCTTGCCGAGCGGCACGTGCGTCGACAGCACGATCAGGCCGGCCACGCAGGCCGGGCCGAGGATGCGGATGTCGAGGCCCTCGAGGCTGATCGTCACGGCCTGGCCTTCGCGGCGGCGAGCAGCTTGTCGATCGTCGCGTCGTACAGGCCGAACAGATCCTTCGACTGCGCATCGCCGCCAACGGTGAACGGCAGGCTGAGCGCCGGCACGCCGTCGGTGTGTCCGGATAGCCATTCGCTGGGCTTCCCGTCCTGGTAGGCCGCCCGCACGATCGCGAGCGTATGCGAACTCCTGGTGACGTCGATCAGGCTGGCGAGGTGCGCGCTCGTCGGCGGCACGCCGGGCTTGGGTTCCAGCGAACCGATCTCGTGCATGCCGAGCCAGTTCGTCAGGTAGATCCAGCTGTTGTGGTGGACGACGATATTGCGGCCTTTCAGCGGCGCGGCGAGCGCGGTCCAGCGCTTGGTCGCCGCGCTCCAGCGCGCCGAGAAATCGGCGAGGCGGGACTGGTACGTCGCGGCATTCGCGGGATCGAGTTGGGCGAGCCGTGCGTCGAGCGCCTTGGCGATCGCCAGCATCCCGTATGGGTCCATCTGGATGTGCGGATTGCCTTCCGGATGCACGTCGCCGTTCGCGCGATCGAGCGCGGTGGGCTTCTCCAGCGTCGCGACCTGGCTTGCGGCCATGAACGAACCCGCGCCCGATGCGACCTTCTGGTTGCCCGATTGCTGGATCAGTTTCGGCAGCCAGCCGATCTCCAGTTCCGCACCGTCGCAGACGACGAGGTCGGCGCGCCGGATCTTCGCGATCAGACTCGGCTTCGCCTCGATCTGGTGCACGTCCTGCAGCGCGGTCGTCGCGACATCGACGTCGACCTTGTCGCCCGCGAGTTCCTGCAGCATCGAACCCCATTCGGGCTCGCACGCGAAGACCTGCAATTTCGCCTGCGCCGGTACGGTCGCCATGCCTGCCGCGAGGACTGCCGCTGCCAAGATCTTGTTCATGATGTTTCCCGTAAGGAGTTTCGGAATGCGTCCATCGTTCGATTCGACGAGCCCGGGGCAGGGCATCTCACCACCAACGGACGCTTGGGCTCTAGAACGCGTGTGCGCCGTGCGCGCCCAGCGCGGTCTGGTACTGCAAGGTCCATACGTTGTCCGCGTCGAACGGGTTGGGCAATTCGCGACTGAACTGTAGCCGCACAAGGCTGAACTCGCTGTTGAGCCAGGTCAGTTCGACGTTGTTCCGCGAGGGATCGAAGGCGCTCGCGAACGGGCCGCTGCGATCGGCCCAAAGTTTGTCGCGCCGGTAGCCGAGTTCCCACGTGCGATTGATCCGCCATACGGTCTCGAGGTAGCCGCCGCGCCGCGTGCCGACCCACGCCTGGTCGGTCAGCGGATCGCCAAGTTTGGGTTCGGCGGGCACGGTGTAGTCGCCGTGGCGCCTGTCGACGAGGTATTCGCCGCGCACGGTCACGCCACCGTCCTTGAGGTTGCCGTTCGGCGCCCATTTCAGGGTGCCGTCGGCCATGTAGAGCCGGTCCTTGCCGGAAAAGCCGTCGTCCGCGCCAACCGTTGAGGAATCGAGCATCGACAGGCCGGCCAGCCACGACGTGTTGTCGTTGATGTCGCCGCCGGCTTTCACAAACGCGGTCTTGACGCCGACGCCACCGTGGGCGCCGCCCCCGCTGGGAAACTGGTTGCCGGCGAACGCTTCGGCGCCGAACTGCAGGAAGAACGGGGTCGGCGCAAGCCAGCGCACCTGCACGCCATCGTCGCCGTACTGGCTACCGAGGAATGCCTGGTAGGCCAGCGGGCGGTCGTAGAAGTTGTCGGTATGCGCATGGTGGCCGTTGAGGTAGCCGATGTCCGAGAAGAAACGCCCTGCTCGTACGCCGAGGCCGTTCGGCAAAGAGGTGGTCTCGATGAACGCGTTCTCGACGCCGATCTGGTCCTGGCCATGGTCGTTCGACGCGGTCAGCGTCAATTGTCCGAAGAACTTCTCGTCGATGTTCGCGTATAGGGTGACCTCGCTTTCCGCGATCGACAGACCCTGCTGCGGTGGCCCCGCAGCGCCGGCCAGCGGGAATCCTGAGCGGTAAAAGCGGGCCGGATCGAGCGATCCGTGCACGTAGGCGCCGTTGAGGACGATGCTCATCGCCGGGTTGAATGCGTTGCCGTTCGCGCTCGCCGGCGCGCCGGATGCAGGAGCCTCGGCGGCGGTCTCGGGCGCTGGTGTCGCAGCCTGCGCAGTCTTGATCTGCTCGAGTTCGGCGTGCGTGGCTTGGGCATCGGCGGTCGCATCGCTCGCCTGTTTGCGCAGGGTCGCGTTGTTGGCTTCCAGTGTTTCCACCCGCGCTTCCAGCGCATCGAGCCTTTGCTGGGTCGTCAGCGCGGTGGATTGATGGTGCTGCGGCTTCGCATCGTGAGACTGGGCGGGATCTGCGGCGTGCGCAGTGGAAGCGAGTGCAGCGAACACTCCCAGGGCAAGCATCGATTGGCGCATCTGTCTTCCCGAATCGAATGGAACGCACGCCCTGTAGGCGCACGCGATCTGGATCGTCCCTGCGCAGCGGAGTCCGCAGCGATTGCGTTAATGGTTACATTATAACGTTAAGACCGCCTATGCCATAAGTTGGGTAGGCTCTTGTCGTCGTCAAAGCGGCAGTCCGCGCTGCTCTGGCTGCCAGCGGGCGAAATCGAGCTGCGCGGTGCCGATCCCAAGTCCGCGCACCCAGCGCGCGGATGCATCCAGCGATCCCCAAGTCTTCGCCGCGCCCTTGAGCGTCGCCGCGACGATCGTCGCGTTCGGGGTATCCACTTCGACGTGGAATCGCGAGCCATCGGCGATGATGCGCACGCGTTTCACTGCGCCGGCATCGATCAGCGCCCGCAGGGTCTTCTCGTTCATACGCGGTTCTTCCCGGGACACGGAGGTCGGTTCCATTTTACCCGCCCACGCAGGTCTTGCCGGCCGTGGTCTGTCCGATTTCGCAAGCGCCAGTGTCGAATCAGTTTGCATGGCGCCGCCCAAGGTCTTGAAACCTGCCGCAACGGGGCGGGCGATGCTCGGTTGGCGTGGTGCCGACTTCGGCCCATGTGGGCGGACGTGCGCGACATGTGCTGCGCGGATTATTTCAGGTGTTGGGTCATCCAGCCGACCCAACGCCGGTACACGTCGGTCATGCGCACGATGTCCTTCGGCGAATGGGTGTCGACGGGGTAGGCGTAGAACTCGACCGGGACGTTGTTGTCGCGCAGAGCGTGGAACCATTCGTAGCTGTTCACCAGTGGCACGTTCGGGTCGCCGACATCACCCATGATCAGGGTCGGCGCGGTGACGTTGCGCGCATAGGCGATCGGCGACTGCTCGCGCCAGATGTCGCGGTCCTTGCCGGTCCATGGCGAGCCGCCGAAGAAGTAAGTGTCGCCCTGCTGGTAGTAGGACACGGTGTAGTCCATCACCCAGTCGGTCAGCGCCGCACCCGCGACCGCGGCTTTCCAGACCGGGTAGTGGCCGGTGAGCCACGCCGTCATGTAGCCGCCGTACGACCAGCCCGACACGCCGATGCGCTGCGCGTCGACGATTCCGAGCTTCTTGACTGCTTCCACGCCGGCCATCACATCGTTGCCGGGGCCGGTGCCGGTGTCGCGGAAGATCGCATGCTGGTAAATGTCGCCTAGATTGATGCTGCCGCGATAGTTCGGCTGGAACACGATGAAGCCCGCTGCCGACAGCAGTTGCGGCAACGGCAGGAAGCGCACGGTGGAAGCCGCCTCCGGGCCGCCGTGGATGACCAGCACGAGTGGGTAGGTCCGGCCGGACTGGTAACCGACCGGATACGTCAGCACGCCGTCTTCCTGGAAACCGCCCGGCCCCTGCCAGGCGATCGATTCGGTGCGTCCGAGCGCGAGGCCATCAACGAATGCATTCAGGTCGGTCAGCCTGCGCGGCCTGGCCCTGGTCGAGTCGAGCACGTACAACTCGCTCGGATGCGCTGCGGTGCTGCCTATGAAGGCGATCGCGCCGGTGCCGGAGACGCTCATGTCCGCGCTGGCTTCCACATCGCCGAGTGCGATCCTGCTGAACGCGCCGGTCAACGGCTGCAACCACAGCACCGTGTGGGTGCCTTCATCGGTGGCCAGCAGCAGCGACTTGCCCTGCGGCATCCATGCGTAGTCCTTGAAGTTGCGCGGGTGTTCGCCGGTTGCGTCGCGGATGCTGCCGTCGGCCTGCACATAGACCGCCATGCCGTTGTTCTGGTCGCCGTCGCGCGGGCGCATGAACGCGAGGATGCCGCTGTCCTGCGCAGACCTGGCATTGATCGCGCCTTCCGCCGACACCTGCGTGCGTGGCTCGCCGCCGTTCGCATCCACCGACGCGATCACCGAATGGAACGACGGACCCCAGTACGGGCCCGGGAACCGGGTGAACGCGATGCTCCGGCCATCCTTGCTCCACGCCAGGACGGGCGAGCCATCCTGCTCGTCCGTCTGCAGGCTGTACGCGCCACGCGTCAGCCGCTTCGCCTTGCCGCCCTCGCTGGCCACGACCCACAGGTGGCAGGGCGTGAGCGCAGCGCGCATCAGGAAATTGTTGTCGGTGACCTGGAACGCATCGTCGTGTGCCTTGATCGCTTTCTGGTTGACCGCGTCGTCCGCGGTCACGAAAGCGATCTGTTTGCCGTCCGGACTCCAACTGAAGGCCTCGATGCCGTGCTTCGCATCGGTGATGCGCGCCGCATCGCCGCCATTCATCGGCATCACGAAGACCTGGTCCTGCTTCTCCGCGGAATCGTCGCCATGCTCCTCGCTGGAGTCGGAATCCGAATCGTCGGCTGGCGTCGTGTCCCTGGCGACGAATGCCAGCCGGGCGCCATCCGGCGACCAGCGCGGCGACGACAGGCCGCTGCGGTTCATGGTCAGTGCGCGTCGGGTGCCGCTGGCGACATCGACGAGGTTGAGTTCCTGCTTCGGCTTGTCGGACTTCCAGTCCGGCGTCGAGACGATGACCGCGATGCGCTTGCCGTCGGGCGCGATCTGCGGCTCGCTCAGGGTCACCAGCTTGCGCAGGTCCTCGAGTTGGAAGGCCGGCGCGGTGGCAGCGCCGACTGGAAGCGGCAAGGCCAATGCGCAGCCCGTTGCGATGGCGAGGCAACCGATGACTTTCATCGAAACTCTCCGATGCGGGTGACGTGGGCGTTCGCAGTGCATGCGACGCATGCCGACGGCGACCACCAGGAGGAGTGGTCGACGACGATTCCAGCGGCCGAGATTCGCACGTTCCGAAGCAGCGCGGCAACGCGGCGACGTGCGCATGCCGATTGGGCTTGCCCGCTGGCATGTATATTCCGTGGCAGTCGCGGCCGGCGACCGGATCGACGCGCTGGCGCGATCTGCCCGCAATGGAATCGAGGAGGCACCCGTGCCGACGACGCGCCGCATCTGCATCCAGCCTTCCGACGACGCGACCTTCGACCAGGGGATCGCCCGGATCGTGCGCGAACTCAGGCTGCCTTCGGCATTCCCCCCAGGCGTCGAAGCCGCCGCCGCGCAGGCTGCCGCGAATCCGCGCCTGCCCGAGCTGGATCGCACCGACATCGCGCTGGTCACGATCGATCCGCCCGGTTCGATGGACCTCGACCAGGCGCTGTTCCTCGAACGCAGCGCGGGCGGTTATCGGGTGCATTACGCGATCGCCGACGTCGCCGCATTCGTGGTTGCCGGCGATGCGGTGGATGTCGAAGCCAACCAGCGCGGCGAGACGCTGTACGGCGCGACGACAACGATTCCACTGTATCCGAAGGTCCTGTGCGAAGGCGCCGCGTCGTTGCTGCCCGACCAGTTGCGGCCGTCCATCCTGTGGACGATCGATCTGGATGCGAGCGGAGAAATCGCCGCGATCGACGTGCGGCGCGCGCGGGTGAGGAGTCGTTCGAAGCACGACTATGCGGGCATGCAGGAAGCGATCGATGCCGGCACCGCCGATCCGATGTGGACGCTGCTGCGCGAAGTCGGGATCTTGCGCCAGCAGCGCGAACGGGCGCGCGGCGGCGTGAGCCTCGCCTTGCCCGAAGCCGAGATCAACAACACCGACGGCCGCTGGGCGCTGGAATATCGCATCAACCACGCGGTGGAAGACTGGAATGCGCAGATCTCGCTGTTGACCGGGATGGCGGCGGCGCGACTGATGGTGCAGGGCAGGGTCGGCCTGCTGCGCACCTTGCCGTCGCCCGATCCCGCATCGATCGCGCGCCTGCGCCTGGCCGCACGCGCGCTCGGCATCGCGTGGCCCGATGGAACGTCGTATCCCGACTTCATCCGCGGACTCGATCCGGCGCAGCCGCAACACATCGCGATGATGATGGCGTGCACGACCGTGCTGCGCGGCGCGGGCTATGCGGCATTCAATGGATCGTTGCCGCGCCAGCCGATGCATTCGGCAATCGCGGCGGAATACGCGCATGTGACTGCACCGATGCGCCGGCTGGTGGATCGTTATGCGAGCGAAGTGTGCGTCGCCTTGTGCGCAGGGCAAGCGGTCCCGCAATGGGCGCTCGATGCCTTGCCCGGCCTGCCTCTCACGATGGAGGCGTCGGACCGTCGCGCGCACCAGTTCGAGCGCGCGCTGATCGACCTCGCTGAATCGGTGATCCTGGCGCCGCATGTCGGCGAGAAATTCGCTGGCGCAATCATCGAATCCGCAGGCCTCCGGCCCGTGCGTGCGGACCATGGTCGCGACGACACCCGCGCCAATGGAAGCGGCAAGGCCGTCAATGTCCACGCCGGCATCGTCATGTTGTGCGACCTGGCCATCGAAGCGCCCGTCACGTCGGATTCCGATCTGCCGCTCGGCGCGGATGTCAGCGTCAGGTTGGTCGAAGCCGATCCTGTCACGCGGTCGACGCTTTTTGAACTCATCGGGCCGGCAGCGGATCGCTAGGCCGCGATGGGCGCATGCTGCGGCGGCTGCAGGGGCAGGCGGATGCGGTAGTGCAATCCGCTGCCGGGCGCGCTGTCGACCGCGATGGTGCCGCCGAGCTTGGCGGTGACGAGGTTGTAGACGATGTTCGCGCCCAGGCCGCTGCCGCCCTGTCCGCGC
>JBBQHA010000101.1:0-11856 GCA_038323475.1 Lysobacterales bacterium | reverse complement strand
GGCGGATTCAACTTTGAAGTGCAACGTGATCGTAGTTGAAGAATACCTCGCTCGGGGTCAGGTAGCCGAGTCGTTTGCGGGGCCGGTCGTTTAACTGGTCTTCGACCGTTTGCAGTTCCTGTTCGGTGATGGTGGTGAAGTCGCGCTTGCGCGGGAAGAACTGACGCAGCAGGCCATTGAAGTTTTCGTTGCAGCCGCGTTGCCATGGGCTGTGCGGTTCAGCGAAGTAGACTTGGGCCTTCAGCAGTTTTTCCAGCAGATGATCTTCGGCAAATTCACTGCCTCGGTCGCAGGTCAAGGTATGCACGAAGCGTTGGAGGCGGCCGAGCCGGTCTAACACGCTCAGGGCCACCGCCTCGGCGGTGCCGTCCGGGCTCCAGCCGACACGGGCAAAGCCACTTCGACGTTCGACCAAGGTCACCAGGACGCCCGCGCCGCAGGCTGGTCGCACGGTGTCAGCCTCCCAATCGCCCAACCGACTGCGCGCCGTCACATCCGCAGGACGCTCGTGAATCGAGCGACGGTCGGCAAACCGACCGGGGCTTCGATGCCCATAACGTCGACGACGCTTGGGGTGCCGCAGATGATGGCGCAGACCCAATTGCCGGGCATAGCGGTAGACGGTGGTGTGACTGACCTGACCGGCGCAGAGCAAGGCCAGACGACCGCGGATCTGATCGGGGCTGTGCTTTTCCTGCAAGCGGGCGATCAACTCCAGGCGCACCGCCTCGGGCAGATGTGCACGGGCGCTGGCGGCATGACGTCGTCGCTTGGCGCGACCATGCGCGATCGAACCAACATAGAGCTTCCCCGGCCGGTTGCGCCGCAACTCGCGACTGACCGTGCTGGGGTGACAGCCGATGGTCTCGGCAATGCGTCTTTGGGAAAAGCCCACGCGGTGCTGCGCGGCGATCTGGTAGCGTTGTTCCAGGGTCAGGTGCCGATAGCTCATGTGCAACTCCACTTGCCGGTGAAGCGGCGCAGGCTACGGCACCTGATCCGCTTCAATTCAAGGAAATTGCACTTCGCGGTTTAATCCACCAGGCCTAGCCCCGAAAACGGGGTGCGAAAAGGCGATGCGGGAGCGGTGCATCGCCCCCGCAGTTGGCCGATGTTCGGCTGCACTTTCGCGTCGAACACGACAGCCTGCGCGCCGAGGCGACGCCTGTGGTCGAATCGGACGGTTCATCCCGAGGGACGGCCATGCCCGTCCGATGAACTCCCAGTCGACCGTGTCCGCGACCAGGCCTTCGATCGCGGCCAGGTCGCCGCGCCCGAATGCCGCGTAAACCTTCTGCGCAACATCTGTCACCGCACCCATTTCTCGTCTCCTGCCTGTGGCTGCTGGTATGTCCCCGCGCGGTCAACGTGACGTGCGCCACGGCTGGCGGGAGAGGTGGACGAGGCCACTGGCGCGGTCACGGGCACATGAAGCCACGGCGCCTTTCCGCAGCCAGCGGTTTTGCCCGTACACTTGCCGCGTTTTGGCCCGAACCTGCGAGCACCCGTGACCGACCTGATCCACGTCGTCCTCCTCGGCATCGTCGAGGGCATCACCGAATTCCTGCCGATCTCCAGCACCGGTCACCTGCTGATCGCGGAAAAACTCGGCCTCGGCGCGCGCAGCGAACTGTTCAATGTCGGCATCCAGGCCGGCGCGATCCTCGCGGTCACGTTGATTTACTGGAAGCGCATCTGGCAGCTGTTGACGCAATGGCGCGAGCCGGGCAACCGCGACTACCTGCTCAAGCTTGGCGTGGCGTTCGGGATCACCGCGGTCCTTGGCTTCATCGCGGTCAAGCTCGGTTTCAAGCTGCCCGAAACGGTGAAACCGATCGCGTGGGCGCTGTTGATCGGTGGCCTGTGGATGATCGGGGCCGAACAGATCGCAGCGAAGCAGCCGGACCGCAGCACGATCACCTGGCCGGTCGCGATCCTGGTCGGCCTGGCGCAGATAGTCGCGGGCATCTTCCCCGGCACCTCGCGCTCGGCCGCGACGATCTTCACCGCGATGCTCGCCGGCACCAGCAACCGCGCGGCCGCGACCGAGTTCGCGTTCCTCGTCGGCATCCCGACCATGTACGCCGCGACCGGCTACGAACTGCTCAAGGTCTTGAAGGCCGGCGGCGCCGCGAACGAGGACTGGACCGCGCTCGCGGTCGGTTTCGTGGTCTCGGCGATCGTCGCGTTCGTCGCGGTGAAGTGGCTGCTCGGCTACATCCGCAGCCACCGCTTCACGCCGTTCGCGATCTACCGCATCGTGCTCGGCGTTGCCCTGCTGCTGTGGATGCCGACCGGGGCGTAGCCAGCGTTGTGCGCACGACATCGGCGAACCATCAAGCCGGGCACACGACGCACGCTACCGCCGCGGTTCGCCAGCGCCGGCCCGGCTCGCGATCTTGTCCAGCACGTAACGCGTCATCCCGAGCGCGAGTTCGTGTTCGCCCATGAACACCTGGCCCGCGTTTTCCTTGCGCAACATCGTCGCCTCGTCGTCGCTGTGGGTGCGCACCACGGTTTCGACGGACGGATTGAGCATCCGCGCGATCTCGATCATCTGCCGCACGTGGAAAGTGTCCGGCGTCGCGATGACGAGCATGTAGGCGCGCGCGATGTGCGCCTGGATCAGCACGGCCGGGTCCGATGCGTTGCCGGCGACGGCATGCACGCCGCGCGCGCGCAGTTTCTCGATCAGCTCGCGGTTCTCGTCGGCGACCACGAAGCGCAGCCCCTGTTCGGCCAGCGCTTCGCCGATGCGACGGCCGACCCGCCCGTAACCGACCAGCACCACGTGGCCGGTGACGTAGTCCGAATGCACGGTCATCGGCAATTCGGCGAGCGGATCGGTGCGCAGCTCGAGGTCGCGCGCGCGTTGCGAACGCGCACGGATCCATTTCTGCGCGGGTTCGATGGCCTGGAACACCAGCGGGTTGATCGCGATCGAGATCAGCGCGCCGGCCAGGATCAGGTTCTGTCCCTGTACCGGCAACACGCCGAGCGCGGTGCCGAGGCCGGCGAGGATGAAGGAGAACTCGCCGATCTGGGCCAGGCTCGCCGAGACCGTCAGCGCGGTGTTCAGCGGATAGCGGTACGCCAGCACCAGCGCGAACGCGGCGATCGACTTGCCGATCACGATGATGCCGACCACCGCCAGCACATGCCCGGGCATCTCGATCAGCACACGCGGATCGAACAGCATGCCGACCGAGACGAAGAACAGCACCGAGAACGCGTCGCGCAGCGGCAGCGATTCCTGCGCGGCGCGATAGCTCAGGTTCGATTCGCGCAGCACCATCCCGGCGAAGAACGCGCCGAGCGCGAACGACACCCCGAACACCGCCGACGAGACGTAGGCGATCCCGACCGCCGCCGCGATCACGCACAGGGTGAACAATTCGCGCGAGCCGGTGCGCGCGACCTGCCACAGGAACCACGGGAACACCCTTCGGCCGACCACCAGCATCAGGCCGACGAACAGCGTGACCAGCCCCAGCGTTTCCGCCAGGGCGGCAAGCAACCCCGAGCCTTGCGCGCCGGTTGCGTGCGGTGCATTGCCGCCGGCCAACGGCGGCAGCAACACCAGCACCAGCACCATGATCAGGTCCTGCACCACCAGCCAGCCGATCGCGATGCGGCCGTTGATCGAATCCATCGCGCCGTGGCTTTCCATCGCCTTCAGGAACACCACCGTGCTCGCCACCGACAACGCCAGCCCCAGCACGACGCCCGCGCCGATGCCCCAGCCCCACAACAGCGCCAGACCGGTACCCATCGCCGTCGCGACCAGCATCTGCACGAGCGCGCCCGGCACCGCGAGCCGGCCGACCGACAGCAGGTCCTCCATCGAGAAGTGCAGGCCGACGCCGAACATCAGCAGCATCACGCCGATCTCGGCGAGCTGGCCGGCGATCGCGACATCGGCGACGAAACCCGGCGAATGCGGGCCGATCAGGATCCCGGCTACCAGGTAGCCGACCAGCGCCGGCAGTTTCAGTCGCACCGCGATGAATCCGAAGATCAGCGCGAGCCCGAGACCCGCGGCGATGGTGGTGATCAGGGTGACGCTGTGAGGCATGCGTTGCCGCCCCTGCGGTGCGCACCGCCGGCTGCGAGCGCTGCGTCGATTGTACGTGCAGTCGCCTGCGCGTCGGCCGCGCGGACGAGTCGGTCGAATGCCACGCCGCGCTCAGGTCCTGACGAAATACGGGATCGCCATCAACACCACGCCGATGCCGATCATTGGCCACAGGTTGCTGACCACGTAGGGGTACACCATCAACGCGATCCCGCACAGCATCGGCACCGGCCGGCGTTGTTTCTTGCCGTACATGAAATAGCCGAGCCCGACCGAGCCGAAGACCAGCCCCCAGAACAAATAGACTTCAAAGCTCATGCAATGCACCTCGTGGAAGCGGTCTGTTGGCTGGATCGAGGCTTACCTTGCATGTTGATCACCTTTCCGGAGGCGCGCCAGCAGCCGAGCGCGCCAGGGCTCCATGCGTTCCGGATTCTTGAGGTACATGGCCGGAGCCCGCAGCACGACTTCCATGGTCACCGCCTGGTCCTGCGACAGCTCATGGAGCGACCTTGAATACAGCCGCCTGGACAGCCTGTCCAGTCCGCGGTCGACGCCGTTGTAAGCGAATGTCGCGTACAGGCCGATGCGCTGGTCTTCCGTCAGTTCGAGACATGCCAATGCGATGGAGAGCTGCTGCACCATGCGCGCGCCATTGCGTTCCCTGTCTCCGTAGATCCGGGAGTGGAGCTGGCGCGCCACCTGCGACGCGATCGCGTAGTCGCCCGGATAGTCCGCGTGGATCGCGCGGCGCACAACCAGCGGCGCATGGCGATCCTCGGGGTCGGCTTCGGCGAGGGCCTTGCGGATTTCCGGCATGTACGTGTGCGCCACGTACACATTGAACGCGGCGTACGCCCCCAGCAGCATCAGCACCCAGATGAACAGCGTGAGGCCCACGACTGCGGCGATCTGTCTCATCGGGAATCAGAACAACCGGCACATGATCCGGAACGACGCCGCGAACAGTCCGGCGAACCAGACGCAGGCGCCGGCTGCGGCGAAGACTGCGGCCCAGCCGGCGCGGACGAGCAGGCTGTTGCCGCCGATCCGCAATGCGAACGGCATCGTGAGCAGGACCGCCAGGCCCACGACACCGGCGATTGCATATGTGTCCAGGCCCCATTCGCAGGAGTGCGGCGCGGCGACGAACGCGACCACCAGCATCGCGACGCAAACGACCAGGGTCACGCTGTATCCCGCCTTGCGGCGCAATTCGAAATCGGTCGCGGCGTCGGGTGGGGTCGAGGCGTTCACGCCGCGGACTTCGCCATGTGCAGGCTGTAGGTGGCGTACGTCAGCGCCTCGGCCAGCACGTGTCCCTGCATGGCGCGCTGCACGTCGCCGGCGCTGAATCGTTCGGGCAGGTCGAGGCTGGCGACGTCGAGCGCGAACAGGCGGAAAAAATAGCGGTGCATGCGCAGGTCGTTCGACGGCGGGAACGGGCCATCGTAACCGCAGTAGTCGCCGGCCATCGTCGCATCGTTCGCGAACCAGCCGCTGTAGTCGTTGAGCCCGTGCCGCGCCGCTTGCGGGCCTTGCGGATCGCGCTTGCCGCCGACGGTCACGCCGTCCGACCACGCGCCTGCGGCGATGGCGCGGACATCGGCCGGAATGTCGGCCATCGCCCAGTGCACGAAGTCGCAGCGCACCTGGTCGACCGGGATCTCGATGCCGGGCTTGCCGACCATGTCCGCAACCGTCGGCGCGTCCGGGTCGATGCACAGCAGCGCGAACGACAGCGTGCCGCCGGGTACGTCGCTCCATCCGAGGTGCGGATTGCGGTTGTCGGAAAACGTGTCCCCCGGGCGGCCCATCGCGAATGCAGGCGGAATCGGCTGGCCGTGCGCGAAGCTGTCGCTGTGCAGTTTCATGGACTCTCCCGTGGATTGAATTCCCGTCGACGGACAGGGCGCGCCGAGCTTGCGTCGCCGCGTCCCGCCTGGTCAGCCTGCCATGTGCACGCCTTCGCCGATTGCCTGCTGGCGCAACTGGCGCGGACCGACGACGCAATTGCGGCCGCTGCGCTTGGCGACGTACATCGCGTGGTCGGCGCGCCGCAGCAGGGTCACGAGGTCGTCGCCGTCCTCCAGCAAGGCGATGCCGATGGAGACGCGCAAGGGTACCTTCTCGCGCTGGATCGAGAAATCGATCGCGGCGACCGCTTCGCGCAGGCGCTCGGCCGCGCCATGGGCAGGTTCCTCGTCGGACTCGGGAAGAATCACCACGAATTCCTCGCCGCCGAGCCGCCCCAGCAGGTCGCTGGGCCGCAGCTCGGCCTGCAGCGCCGCGACCAGCGCCTGCAGCGCGGAATCGCCGGCGCCGTGCCCGTGACGGTCATTGACCTGCTTGAAGTGGTCGGCATCCACCAGCAGCACCGCCAGCCCGCGCGCATGCCGGCGAGCGACCGCGATCGCGCGGTCGGCCGCGGCGTCCAGCGCGCGCCGGTTGCTGATGCCCGTGAGCGGGTCGAGCATCGCCTGGCGCACGAGCTCCTGGTTGAGCCGGTCGTTGCACATCGACACGAAGCCGAGGGTGGCAATGATCGGCATGAAGGCGGCCATGCCGAACACCATCGTCTGCATCGGCGTGACCGCGAATGCGGACGCCAGCGTCTCGGCGCGCAAGCCTTCGTAGGCGCTGCGCACCGACAGCACCACCGCCGGCAGCAGCAGCGAGGCGGCCGTCAGCAGATGGCTGCGCGGGTACGGGCGCGGTCCGCGCAACAGGACGAACACCGACAGCACGAACAGGATCGCCATCAGCTGGGAGACGGTCACGGTCCGCATGCGCATGCTCGGCAGCACGAACGTGAAGACGAGTTCGGCGATCGTGACCAGCACGACCGACGCATAGACCAGCACCGGCCGGTCGGCGCGACCAGTGAACAGCCGCAAGGCCTGCAGTTGATACGCATAGGACAGCGCCAACATGGCGTTGGCGAGCACGATCGAGAGCATGTCCGGGTTCGTGCCGCGCATCCCGTACAGGGTCCACGCCACCGGCTGCAGGCCCATCGACGCGATCCACAGGCGCAGGCTCGGCCGCTGCATCGGCGGATGGTCGCGCAGGGTGTAGAGCAGGCTGGCAGCCATCATCAGCGAGAGCATCGCGGAGATCGTGATCGCGCTGTGGACGTCCAGACCCATGCGGCCCCCATGCCTGGCACCGTTTCGACGTGGCTTCCGTCGCGGTCGCGGATTCAGTGTAGACCCGCAAGCAGGCAGCCGTCGTCGCGTGCGCTCACTCCGCGCCGGGCTTCCAGGCGATGCGGTAGATCGCTCCCTGCAGGTCGTCGGACACCAGCAGCGCGCCGTCGGGCGCGACGGCGACCGCAACCGGGCGGCCCAGCGCGGTTTGTCCATCGAGGAAGCCGGTCAGGAACGGGGTGACGCGGAGCACCTTGTCGCCGTCGATCTCCACCCGCACCACCCGATAGCCGCTCTTGCTGGAGCGGTTCCAGGAACCATGCTCGGCGATGAAGGCGTTGTTGCGGTACGCGTCCGGAAACGCCTTGCCGGTGTAGAACGCGATGCCCAGCGACGCGACATGCGCGCCGAGCTTCGCCGCCGGCGGCGTGTAGTCCTTGCACGGCTTGCCCCTGCCGAGCTCGGGATCGGGCACATCGCCGCCGTGGCAATACGGGAAGCCGAAGTGCTGCTTCGGTTTGGTGACGACGTTCAGCTCGTCGTCGGGCACCTCGTCGCCGAGCAGGTCGCGTCCGTTGTCGGTGAACCACAGGTGTTTCGTCAGCGGGCTCCACGCGAAGCCGACGGTGTTGCGGATGCCGAGCGCGACGTCCTCGCGAGCGCTGCCGTCGGCGTCCATGCGCATGAGCTTCGCGTAGCCGGGTTTGTCGCAGGCGTTGCATGGCGCACCGATCGGCACGTACAGCTTGCCGTCCGGTCCGAACGCGAGGTAACGCCAGCCGTGTTGTGTCTGCTTCGGAAGATCGTCGACGACGACGACCGGCTGCGGCGGCGCATCGCGTTTCGCTTCGATGCCATCGAAGCGCAGGATGCGGTCGACCGCGCTGACGTACAACGCACCGTCGCGGAACGCCACCCCGACCGGCATGCGCAGACCGCTGGCGATCACCCGGACGCTGTCGGCGCGGCCATCATGATCGTCGTCGCGCAGCGCATACACCTTGCCCGCGTCGAAGGAGCCGACGAAGAGCGTCCCGTGGTCGCCCCAGGCCATCGCACGCGCACTCGCCACGCCATCGGCATACAGGCCGACCGTGAACCCGGGCGGTACCTGCAGCTTTGCCGCAAGCTGGGCCGGCGTTGGCGCGGCCGACGCAAGCATGGGCGCGCAGCCCAGGAGGATCGAAGCCAGCAGTCGCGAGCGCATGGACGGCTCCGTGGAAGGACCGGAGCCGATCGTAGCGCGTCGCGTCGCAGGCTAGCCCTGCGGATATCCGAGGCGTTCGGCGAGCGGCGCCAGCAGGGCGAAGGCATCGGCCAGCGGTTCCCGATAGGCGTGCCAGCGCCCGGCCGGCAACAGCATCGGCTGATGGCCGGGGCCGGTCGCACGCTGCACGGCGATCTGCGGATCGGGCGTCGTCGGCAGGTCGGCGAACGCGACGATCGCCTCCATCGCGGCGGTCGGATCGGCATCGAAGCGGTCCATGTCGACGATCAGCACCGGCAGGCCAAGCGCATCGCGGGTGGCGAGCAGTTGCTCAAGCTGGCTCGCGAGCCAGCCGGCGCTTGCGATCGGATCGTTGAACGTCGGCCCGGCCGGCGCCCCGAATGCGAGCCAGTTGAGCAGCAGGTCTCGTGGATCGCGCAGCACCGCGATGAGCCGCGTCCCGGGCAGCGCATGCCGCAGCAACGGCACCACCCGGGCGTCCCAGCGGCCGAGCCAGTCGAACACGCCCTGGTTGCCCTGGCGCAGGTACGGCTCGGTCGTGCGCGCGTATTCAGCGGCGACTTCGTTCGCGAATGCGGGCAGTGCGACAGCGTCCTGCGCGCGTGCGAGCAGGCCTTCATCGAACTCCAGCAGGCGCGGACGCGGTTCCGGCGCGTCCTGCAGGATCGGCCGGCTCGGGCTGAAGCGCAGCGCGGCGGCGAGCCGTTCCGAACCGCTGCCGGGCGGGCCCCACAGCATCACGACCAGGTTGTCGCCGGTCGCCGGTGGCGGTGGCGGCAAGGCGGCGAGCGCGTCGCTCGGCATCGGCAAGGCGGTCGGCAGGCTGCCGAGCCCCTCGTGCGCCTGGCGCCAGTCGGCGATGGCCTCGTGGATGTGGTCCATGCGGTCGTGCATCTGCCCGCGCATGGCGACCGCCGGCTTCGCCTGCACCTTCGGCGCGTTCGCGACCAGCGCGTCCAGCCGCGCGATGGCCGCGGCAGGATCCCTGCGCGCTTCGAACATCGCCTTACCGAACAGCGCATCGGGTTGCAACGGCGCGCGCGCGAGCACGGCGTCATAACCGGCTTCGGCCTCGGCCTCGCGGCCATCGACCTCGTCCTGCCGAGCCCGGTTGAGCGCGGCCGCGGCGCTCTCCGGCATCGCCTCGTGCCAACGGCGCAGGACGTCGTTGTAGTCGTCTTCGTCGTCGGTGACGACCAGGCGCGATGCCCAGGTTGGATCGAAGCCGGGATCGCGCTGCAGGATTTCCTCCCACACCATCCGTGCGAGGTTGCGGTCGCCGAGCGACTCGAGCACGCCCTGCAGGCCCGACAGCGCACGCAGGTAGCGCGGCGTCTGTGCGAGCGCGGCGCGGAACCCTGCAAGCGCGGCGGTCGCATTGCCTGCGCGCATCTGCACTTCCGCTTCCATCGCAATGCCGGCCGGATCCTGCGGATGCTCGCTGCGATAGATCGCGAGTTCGGCTGCCGCATCGTCGGCGCGGTCCTGCCCGAGCAGGGATTCGACCAGCAGGCGGCGCATCCCGGTCGCGGCCGGATCCAGCGCCATCGCCTTGCGCACGGCCTGTTCGGCGAACGCGTCGTGGCCATGGTGCTGGTAGGCGGTGGCGAGGGTCGCAACGATCTGCGCATCCTGCGGCCGCGCGGCGGCGGCCTTGGTCAGCATGTCGATCGCGTGCTCACCGTCGCCTTTCGCGAGTGCGACCTGCCCGGCCGCGAACAACAACTGCGGATGATCAGGATTCACGCGCTCGGCGAGGTTCAGCTGACGCGCTGCCTCGGCATGGTCGCCATTCGCGAGCGCAAGCTGGATGCGCAGCAGGTAGGCGCCGAACTGGTTCGGATCCAGCGCGATCGCATGCGCACTGGCGCGGTTCGCGGTCGCGAAGTCGCGTTCGGTATACGCAAGCGTCGCCCGGCTGAAGTGGTACAGCGCCTCGTCCGGCGCCAGCTCGATCGCCCGATCGAAGCTCGCGCGCGCGCCGTCGCGGTCGCCCCCATCGCGCTGCGCCATGCCGAGCAGGTGGTGCGCGTCGGCGCTGGCGGGAGCGACGGCGACTTCGGCGCGGGCCAGCGCGACGGCCTCGGGAGCATTCCGACGCAGCGCGTCGATCACGTCTTGCAACATGCGGGTTAACCTGCAGCAGGAAAGGCGCGCATTGTAGCGCGATGCGTTGCGAGGCCTTGGCCGGCCCTTTGCGCAGGGGAACGATGCGATGGGCCCGTGCGGGGCGACTGTCGGTCTCCTGCACGATACGACGGCGCGCGCGACAAGGTGCGACCGCGCGGCAGGCTTATTTCGTCGATCCGACTGGCTGCTACGATCGCGGCAACGCGGCCGTGGCCACGCAACGCAAGCGCCCGGAGCATCATGTCACCGCAGGAACTCGCAAACGTCCTCATCAAGGTCGTGGGCCTCTTCATGATCTTGGCCGGAATCCCCGCCATCGCCCTGACCTATATTTCGCTCCTGCAGAACTGGGCCTATCCGGGGCACGGACTCGGTTTCTGGCTCCAGCCGATCATGGTCGTCATCGGCCCCCTGATCGGGGCGATCGCCATGTCCAAGAGCGAGCAAATTGCGCGGCGCTTGTTCAGGGAAAACTGAGTCTGTATCCCATGGCACAGCCGGCGGGATTCCCTTGTTGAGCTAGCCTGCGGCGGCGGCTCGCCCGGTCGCCGGCGCCATCGCATCCACCGCCTCCACCAGCCGCGCCCGCACCCACTTCTCCGCAAAGCCCTGCAGGTTGATGCCTTCGAGGAAGCCGCAGTGGCCGCCGAAGGGGGCGATCTCGAGGCGGGAATGCTCTGGCAGTTGCAGTTCGCGGAAGGCGGCGACCGGGATCACCGGGTCGTCCTCGGCGGTGAGGATGCTGACCGGGACCTGCAGGCCGGCGAGGCGGTTGCCGTTGATCGCGTAGCCGTCGAGGTATTTGTCGAGCAGGCCGAGGTCGGTGTAGCGCTCGACCATCCACGTGGTCAGGCCGCGCATGCGCTGCTTGAGGGCGGCGTCCTCGAAATCGTGGCGCGCCGGGAACAGCTTGCGCTTGCGCCGCAGCGACTCGCGCCATTTGCGCATGAAATACCAGTGGTACAGCGGCATCCCGGTTTCCAGCGCGATCATGCCGGCGGTCGGATCGAGCACCGGGCACACCGCAGCGGCGTGCGCCAGCGGGATCCCCGCTGCGGGCGCGTGCAGCGCCAGTCGCAGCGCGAAATTGCCGCCCAGCGAATACCCGGCCGCGAGGAACGGCCGCACCGGGATCCGTTCGGCGACCGAGCGCGCCGCGTTCAGCACTTCGGGCAACCGGCAGGAATGGAACAGGTCTTCGTTGAGGTGGTGGGTGTCGCCATGGTCGCGGAAATTCAGCCGGAACACGTCGAATCCGGCCGCGAGCAATGCCG
>JBBQHA010000100.1:0-11895 GCA_038323475.1 Lysobacterales bacterium | reverse complement strand
CGACGACGAGGCCGCGCTGCTGCAGAGCGCGGAGGCATCGCGAAGGGACTTGCAGCAATTGTTCGAGGCTGATACGGAATCGGATGCGGCTGGGGAGTCTGCGAAATAGTTGGTTGCGGTATTTGTCATCCCGAGCCCTTCGACAGGCTCAGGACAGGCATGGCGAGAGACCTGTCGTGTTTTGTCATCCCGAGCATGGCGAGGGATCTTCCCCTCTCAGTTGATCTTTCATGCGCTTCTAAACCGAGAAACAGCAAATCCCTCGCGATGCTCGGGATGACATGTTCAAGCAAGCGCAGCGCAAATCATTCCTTGCGCAGAAACCTCGCGATCGGCGGCGCGCTCGACCGCAGCGGTTCGAACTCAGCCGCCACGTCCATCAATCCGCGCTTCAGTGCGAGGTCGTACGGCGTGCGGCCGAGGATGTCGTGCGGGCGGCGTTCGGCGCCGGCGGCGAGCAGGCGCTGGATGACGCGGCCGAGGCCATGCAGTGCGGCCAGGTGCATCGGGGTGAAACCGCGGTGGTCGCGGGCTTCCAGGGCGACGCCTTCGTTGAGCAGGTATTCCATTGCTGCCAGGACGGTGTCCTCCTCGAACGGCGAGCCGGGTTCGAAGCCCGCGCCGAGCAACAGCAGCAACGGCGTCTGCCCGTTGTGGGTCGGCGCGTCGGGTTCCGCACCGGACAGCAGCAGCGCGTCGAACAGGGCGAGCACGCGCTGGCGGTCGCGCGCCTGGAATGCGTAGTTCGCGGCGCAATGCAGTGCGCCGAGGCCACGGTCGTCGCGGCGCTGCAGGTCGGCGGCGCGCGCGAGCAGTCGCGAAACCATTTCCGGCAATCCGAGCGCTGCGGCGAGCATCAACGGGGTGATCCCGCCGGGCAACGGACGATCGACTTCCGCGCCCTGCGCGAGCAGCATTTCGACGATCTGCGGATGGCGCATGCTGACCGCGGCGCTGAGCGCGGTCGCGCCGGTTTCGGCCGCGATCGTGCTATCGGCGCCGCGCTGCAACAGCATGCCCACTACGACGAGTTGGCCGCCGCCCGAGGCGCGCAGCAACGCGGTGCATCCCTGCGAATCGATGGTGTCGATCGGCAATCCGAGATCGAGCAGGCGACGCACCGCGCCCGCATCGCCGACCATCGCCGCGGCCGGCAGGTCGGTCGGTTGCAGCGGCCGCAATGGCAGGCGCCAGCCGCGCCAGTCGAGCCATGCGACAAGGTCGTGGCGATCGGCCGCGAGCGCGATGCCGAGCGCGGTTTCGCCGTTCGGAGTGCGCAGTTCCGGCGATGCGCCGGCGCGCACGAGCAGGCGCACTGCGGCTTCGCGACCGAGCGTGCACGCGAGTTGCAACGCGGTGATGCCGCGCGCGTCGCGCGCGTCGGGCGCGCATCCCGATGAGAGCAGGCGTTCGGCCAGGCGCAGCCAGCCCAACCGCACCGTGAGGTGCAGGGTCGGCGTGCCGGCGGTCGCGGCGAACGGGTCCGCGCCGCGATCGAGCAGGCTCAATGCGAGTTGTTCCTGCGCGCGCGAACTCGCTTCCCCGAGCGCGCAGGCGTGCAGGTAGCGTGCGAGTCCGCCCGCACCGGCCGGAGACACTGCGCGATCGAGCAGGCGCTGCAAAGCCCCGGTCGCGCTGCCGCCGCGATCGAGCAAGCCGAACAGCACGTTGTCGGCGCCGGCGGTGCGCGCTTCGGCATTGGCGCCGTGCGCGAGCAGCCATTCGAACACGTCGAGGTCGGCTTCCAGCGCGAATTCCGGCAACTGCGCCGTCGCCAGCGCGACCGCATCGCCGGTGCGCAGCAGCGGTTCGGCGCGCTCGTAGCGGCGCGCGGCGAGCGCATCGCGCAACAGCGCGGCGGGACTGCGTTCGTTGGGTCCGGCGGCGAGATCCTCGGCGACGCTTTCCGGCAGGGGATGCTTGGGATCGAGCTCGGCGACCAGCCGCCAGCGTCCGGCGGCGAGCGCGTGGTCGAGCGGGCGACGGCCGTCCTTGCTGGCGAGTTGCGGATCCACGCCCATCCCGATCAGCGCGCGCACCATCAACGGCTCGGCGTCTTCCGACGCGCAGGCGATCGCGAGCGCGTTGCGGCCGTCGTTGTCGACGAGCGCGGGATCCGGACGCGCCTTCGCGAGCCGCTGCAGCACCGACTCGCTGCCGCCATGCGCGGCATGCATGAGCGCGGTCATGCCGTTGGCGTCGCGCGCATCGACCGCAGCGCCCGCATCCAGCAGGACACCGACGATGTCCGGGTTGTTCGCCTCGCAGGCCAGCATCAATGCGGTCTGCTGGCTGGTGCCGCGCGCGTCCACCCGCGCCTTGTGCTTGAGCAGCAGTTGCACGCCGGCAGGATCGTCCTCGCCCGACGCGGCCGCGAGCAGCGCAGGCTGGCCCTTGCCGGGGATGCCGAGCATCGCATCGCCAGCCATCGGTTCGCCGTGCGCGCCGCGATCGAGCAGGAACCGCGCGAGCCGCCAGTTGCCGGCTTCGCAGGCGACGCCGAGCGGGCTGAATCCTTCCGCGTTGATCGCGTCCAGCGGCGCATGCGCGTCGAGCAGGCGCGCGGCGACGCCGGGGTCCGAACTGCGCGCTGCGTGGTGCAGCGGCATGTTGCCCTCGGCATCGGCGGCGCGCGCATCGGCCCCGTTCGCGAGCAGGATCGTGACCGCCTCGACGCGGCCGTGCCAGCTGTCGCGGGTCGCGGCGAGCAGCGGCGTAAGCCCGGCGTGCATGCGGTTGAGGTCGACGCCACGCGAGATCAGCTGGCGCAGCAGCGACAGGTCGCCCATCACCGCCGCGAGCACCGGCAGGCTGCGCTGGTCGCGGTCGTCGGGATCGGGCAGGCGCTTGGGATCGGCGCCACGGGCGAGTGCGGCCACGGCTTCATCGGCGCGACCGGCACGGGCCGCAGCGTAGATGCGCAGGTTCGGGTCGCCGATGTCGTCGAACTGGAACTGCGACGCGGCGGGCTGGGTCGCGGCGCGGATGGGCTTTTCCTCGACGTGCGCGAGCCGCGGCACTTCGCGCCCGAGGCGATGGATCGCAGCGTGCATGAACGGCGCGAGCACGGCCTGCGCGACCAGCAGTACGGCACGCAGTCCCGGATCCGCGATGCCGGTCCAGCCGGCGCACAGCACCAGCGCCAGCACGAAGGCGATCGCGAGCGCGACCGACAAACCGCGCCAGGTCGCGACATCGCCGTCGTCGCTGGCCGCTTCATAGAGCGCGGCCAAACCACCGCCATCGCGCTCGGCACGCGCGAACACGGGCCAGTGCCGCCACAGCAGGATCAGCACCACGCCGACCGCCGCACTGGTGCCGAGGGCTTCGTTGAGGCTGCCTTCGCGCAACAACATCGGCAGCGGCCACGCCAGCGCGACCATGGCCAGCAGCCATGCCGCGCCCCATAGCAATGCGAGTGCGACCGCATCCGGAAGCCAGCGTCCGGCATCCTCGCCGGCCGGTCGGCTGCCCAGCCACCATGCTGCAGCCAGCGCGAACAGCGGCTGCGCGAGCCACGGCCCGAGTATCGCGAGCGATGCGTTCGCCAGTGGCGGCAACAACGGCAGCAGCGACAGCCCGAGGGCTGCGATCAGCGCGAGCGTCGCGCGCACGGGCTGGCGTGCCGGACGCTCAGGCATCGCCATCGGTGTTGTCCCATCGAACAGGCGTGTCGCGAAAGGCCGCCATGTCGCTTGGATTCTCGATGACGGGAGCCTGCTCGGCGCCATCGGGTCCAGGCGGGAATTGCAGGTGGAATCCGCTCGCCGCAAGGTTCGCGCGCACTACCACCGGATCGGCCTGCGCGAGCCTGCGATCCGGCGTCAGCGCGACCTCCAGCACGAAAACCAGCCCACCCAGCGATGCGCGCAGCGGCTCGGGAATCAGGCCGAAACCGTCGCGTTCGCGCAGGTACACATAGGTATCGGACTTGCGTTGGCTTTTGTAGACGTAGGCTTGCATGGGCGTCCGCTGCGGCACAGGCGACGATTGTGGCGGCAAACGGCGCCGTTATAAAGCGATGCCGGCCGCCGGATCGCAAGATGTCGCGGCTTAGACTGGCCCTCTCATTCCCTGCCCAACTCCCATGACAACGAAGCCTGCGCCTTCCGCGAACCGCCCGCCGCCACGGACGATCCGGATCGTCGTCACGCCGCCGGGCGAAGCGCCGCTGTGGGTGCGCGAGAAATGGGTGGGCCTGGAGCTGCCGCTCGCAGCGCTCCACCACCGCAGTGACGGTGCGTACCTCGGGCGTGCTGTCCGGACCGCGCACGCGGTTCGGAGTGATCCTGGCCTGGCTGTCCGGCCGGCTCGGGCGCGAGTCCGGTTTCCTGGTCGATGCCGGCGCGGCGGTCGCGATCCTCGAGGTGTCGAGTCCCGAGGCAGCTGCCTGGTGGAAGACGCATGTACCGCGTGCCCTCGCACCGCGGCGGCGCTTCATGTTCCGGCAGGACGCCTGCATCCTCGTCGACTTGCCTTGATCGAGGCAGCGCGGAAGTGCCGCTCCGGCGCGAACGCTGTCGGCGTGTGCGCGATCCCCTGCTAGGCTTGCCGTTTACCTAGTCCGGAAACCCCGATGCGCATCGCTTTCCTGCTGCCGCTGTCGCTCGTCACCGCCACTGCCGCGGCGCAAGCGACCAACTCTTCGCCGCCCGCCCCGACCCCGATCACGATCGAGCAGGCGATGGCCGATCCGGACTGGATCGGTCCGGCCGTTGAATCGGCGTGGTGGTCGTGGGACGGGAAGCGCGCGTACTTCCCGCTCAAGCGCACCGGCAGCACGCTGCGCGACCTGTACGCGGTGGATGCAACGGGCGCCACGCCGATGGCGAAGCTGGCGGATGCCGAGCGCGCCGGCATCGACGGTTCCGATCCCGTCTACGACAGCGCCCACCGGCGCAGTGCGTTCGTGCGCAACGGCGACGTGTTCGTGCGCGACCTGCAATCCGGCGCCCTGACCCAGCTCACCCGCAATGTCGAAGCAGCGGCCGATCCGCGTTTCGCCGCGGGCGATGGCGCGCTGACCTGGCATGTGGACACCACCTGGTACCGCTACCGTTTCGACCAGCGCCTGGCCGAAACCGTCGCCGTGCTCAAGGCCGAGAAGGATCCGGCCGCGGCACCCGACAAGCCCGACGACCTGCGCGCCATGCAACTGCGCCTGATCGACACCCTGCGCCGGCAGAAGCAGGCGCGCGACGACGAGCATGCGCGGGACAAGGCCCTGCGCGGCGCCGATCCGACCCGCGCGAGCGAGCCGGTCTACCTCGGCGACGATGTCGCGATCCAGGGCTCGTCGCTGTCCCCGGACGGCCGCTGGCTGCTCGCCGTCGTCGCGCCGAAGGGTGCCGATGGCGGGCGCATCGGCAAGCTGCAGAAATACGTCACCGAAAGCGGCTACGAGGAACAGGAAGACGAGCGCACGCGCGTTGGCCGCAATGTGCCCGCCGGGCAATCGCTGAAGCTGGTCGACCTGCGCGACGGCAGCATCGTCGAACTCAAGCCCGACGCGTTGCCCGGCATCGACACCGACCCCCTGGCCGCGATGCGCAAGGCCGCCGGCAAGGACCCGCTCAAGGGCCATCGCGCGGTGCGCGTGGACGGCATGCAGTGGAGCGACGACGGCAGTCATGCCGCGCTGGAACTGCACGCGATGGACAACAAGGACCTCTGGATCGCGACCGTGGATTTTCCCACGAAGCAGTTGCGCGGCGCGCACCGGCTGACCGACCCGGCGTGGGTCAATTCCTCCGCCTTCACCGACTTCGGCTGGATGCCGGACAACCGGACGCTATGGCTGCTGTCCGAGCAATCCGGCTATTCGCAGCTCTACACGCTGGCGCCTGGCGGCTCGCTGCGGCAGCGCACGCACGGCGACTGGGAAGTCTCGCAGCCGAAGCTGTCGGCCGATGGCGACCGCGCCTGGTTCCTGTGCAACCGCAAGTGGCCCGGGGCTTACGAAGTCTGCGAACTCGACCTGGCCGATGACAGCGTCAAGGAAATCACCACGCTCGAGGGCGCCGAGGATTTCGTCCTGTCGCCGGACCAGAAACAGCTGCTCGTGCGTTACTCCGCGAGCTACCTGCCGGTGCAGATCGCAACCGTGCCTGCCGATGGCGGCAAGGCGAACGTGCTCACCGATACCCGCACCGACGCGTACAAGGCGCGCGCATGGCTGCAGCCGGAATACGTGCAGGTGCCATCCACGCACGGCGCGAAGCCGATCTGGGCCAAGCTCTATCGCCCCGCGCAATTCGAAACGGGCAAGCGCTACCCGATCGTGATGTTCGTGCACGGCGCAGGCTACCTGCAGAACGTGTCGGCGCACCGCCCGTATTACTTCCGCGAGCAGATGTTCAACCAGATGCTCGTGCAGCACGGCTACGTGGTGATGGACATGGATTACCGCGGCTCGGCCGGCTACGGCCGCGACTGGCGCACCGCGATCTACCGGCAGATGGGCCACCCGGAACTCGACGACTACCGCGACGGCGTCGCCTGGATGGTCGCGAACCAGCACGGCGACGGACAACACGTCGGCATCTACGGCGGCAGCTACGGCGGCTTCATGTCGCTGATGGCGCTGTTCCGCGCGCCCGAGGTGTTCCGGGCCGGCGCCGCGCTGCGCCCGGTCACCGACTGGACCCAGTACAACCACGAATACACCGCCGACATCCTCAACACGCCCGACATCGACCCGGAAGCCTACAAGGCGAGCTCGCCGATCGAATTCGCCGACGGCCTGCGCGGCTCGCTGCTGATCGCGCACGGGATGATGGACGACAACGTGTTTTTCCAGGATTCGGTGCGCCTCGCGCAACGCCTGATCGAACTCAAGAAGACCGACTGGAGCCTCGCGCCGTTCCCGCTGGAACGGCATAGCTTCGTGCAGCCGGATGCGTGGCTGGACGAGTACCGGAGGATCGATGCGTTGTTCGAGAGGACGTTGAAGTAGCAAAGCGCCCTGAGAGGCGAGTTCTTGAAAGCATGAACTGTCTGACTCCTTCCCCTGCTCGCGGGGGACGGTTGTGATGGGGGTGGAGCCGAACCGAGAACACGAGACAAGAACATTGCACGCGCGGCCTCGCGAAATGCTTTGCTTCTGGCTGCGACTTCCAGAGAACCAACGACAGATCCCTCGCTGCGCTCGGGATGACAATATCTGCACTCGGGATACCAAGGCTGTGCTCGGGCTGACAAAGGCTGCGCTCGGGATGACAAATGCTGCGCTCTGGATGACAAAGGCTGCGTTCGCGACGACAAAGGCTGCGCCCGGGACGACAATCACTCCGGCGCAAACACGCCCTCAAGTTCCACATCCAGCTCGCGCCGGCACACGTCGCCGCGCAGGTACAGCACGCGATCTTCCGGCAATCCTGACGCAGCGATCACCTCCTGCGCGACATCCAGGTCGCCTGCATCCCGCAGGTAGATCCGCAACGCCTCGCAACCAGCAAGCGCGAACACCCGCCCACTACGTTCGTTGCCGACTGTGAGCAGCGCTTCCAGGTTGCGCACGCTCTCGCGCAACTGCTCGCCCACGTCGCCGACGTGTTGCGACACATGCCCGACAATGCTCGCCGTGCCCGACGCAAGCAGTCGCGGTGAATCGCTATCCGTGCCCAGCAGCGCGCCGCGCGAGAAGCCGGGCGCGACCGGTCCGTAGGCGCGCGGATAGTTCCAGGCCGGGGTCTGGCGCGGGTTTTCCAGCGCGATGCCGGGTTCGCGGCTGCACAGCGCGATGACCTGCAGGCTGCTGACGCCGGCGTCGTTGCCGATCGCGGTCGCGGCCGGCGGCGGGTCGTTGAACGCGGCGTCCACCGCAGCGGCGCGACCGACGCAGAAACGCCGGTAACGTTCGGCGTCGCCCTCGCCCGCGTTGATGTCGCCCAGGTAATTCCAGATCCGCAAAAGGTAGGGATGCGACGACCCGCGCACGCATCCGATCAGGTCGGCGTAGACGCTGCGCGCCGCGCCTTCGATGTCGCCACCGGCTTCGGATTGTTCGAGCACCAGCGCGCGGCAGGCTTCGCCCGTGTACCAGGTTTCCGGCGCCTGCGGCCCTGCAAGTCGTGCGCAACGCACATGCACCAACGCATCGGTGGAACCGGCGAACGCGAATGCCAGCGACGCACCCGGCGACGCAGAGAACCCCACGCGCAATGGCGGCGTTGTCGGGTCGATCGCGATGCGATGCGCAGCGGAGGTGGAGGCGTCGTCGGGCTGATTCACGATGCCGCAATGATAGCCGACGCCCCGGGGCGGCTCGCCACGCGGCTATCATGCGATGCCTGCATCCGCGAGCCAGACCATGTCCGCAGCGCCCGATATCGACGCCGTCCACGCCTATCTGCGCGAGCTGCAGCAACGCATCTGCGCGGCGCTTGAACAAGCCGACGGCACCGGTCGATTCGGCAATGACGCATGGGAACGCGCCGAGGGCGGCGGTGGCAATTCGCGCGTGCTGCGCGAAGGCGCGGTCTTTGAACAGGCTGGCGTGGGCTTCTCGGACGTGCGTGGCGCGACCCTGCCCCCGTCCGCCACTGCGCATCGCCCCGAGCTCGCCGGTGCGCCCTGGCGCGCGCTGGGACTCTCGCTGGTGGTGCATCCGCGCAACCCGTATCTGCCGACGGCGCACGCGAACGTGCGCTACTTCGCGGCGCATCCGAAAAACGCCGAACGGGTCTGGTGGTTCGGCGGCGGTTTCGACCTCACCCCGTTCTATCCGTTCGATGAGGACGTGGTGCACTGGCACCGCACCGCGCAGGCGGCCTGTGCGCCGTTCGGGGCAAAGCTCTATCCGCGCTTCAAGCGCTGGTGCGACGAGTATTTCTTCCTCAAGCACCGCAACGAGGCGCGCGGCGTCGGCGGATTGTTCTTCGACGATTTCCGCGACGGCGGCTTCGAGCGCGGCTTCGGCCTGATGCGTGCGGTCGGCGACGGCTTCCTTGACGCCTACCTGCCGATCGTCGAGCGCCGCAAGGACACGCCGTACGGCGAGCGCGAGCGGGAGTTCCAGCTCTACCGGCGCGGGCGCTACGTCGAGTTCAACCTGGTCTGGGATCGCGGCACCCTGTTCGGGCTGCAATCGGGCGGGCGCACCGAATCGATCCTGATGAGCATGCCGCCGCGCGTGCGCTGGGAGGTCGGCTACACGCCGGAACCGGGCAGCGCGGAAGCGCTACTCACCGACTACCTGAAACCACGGGATTGGCTGGATCAGGCAAGCGACGCCACAAATAAAAACCCCGCGAGCCAGGGGTAGGCTCGCGGGGCCAGGGGTTGGAAGCCGGCCTTGGGGAGAGGAAGGCTTCCGGGATGCACTCAGGGGAGAGAGTCATCCGACAACGGACGTTGCGTCCGTTGCAAGCTAGTTGACCACCACTCACCTTTAGAGTTCGTGAAGAAGAACGCGTTTTGGGGTGCGAATTCAGGATGCATTCATGCCAAAAACGCGACCAGCGCACAAAGCATGACTTCTGGCACGGATGATCGTTACGACATCGTTAGCAATGCAGCGTTTGCAGCCACCCGGCGTCAATGCGCGCGATCCCAGTCGTCGCCGACCCCGGTATCGACCACCAGCGGCACCCGAAGTTCGGCGGCGTCCTGCATCAGGCCGACTATTCCCGGGCGCAGCGTCTCGATGAAGTCCGCATCGGCCTCGAACACCAGTTCGTCGTGCACCTGCATGATCATCAGCGCTTGCGCCGCGTGCGGCCGCAACCACGCGTCGACCGCGATCATCGCGCGCTTGATGATGTCCGCAGCGGTCCCCTGCATCGGCGCATTGATCGCCGCGCGCTCGGCGCCCGCGCGCAAGCCCTGGTTCTTTGCGTTGATGTCGGGCAGGTACAGCCTTCGACCGAACACCGTCTCGACATAGCCCTGCTCCTTCGCCTGCGCACGCGTGCGGTCCATGTAGGCGCGCACGCCTGGATAGCGCGCGAAATACAGGGCGATGTAGTCCTGCGCCTCGCCGCGCGCGATGCCGAGTTGACGCGCGAGACCGAACGCGCTCATGCCGTACATCAGGCCGAAGTTGATCGCCTTCGCGGCGCGCCGCTGGTCGCCGGTGACGTCCTCCGGAGATTTCGCGCCGAACACCTCCGCCGCCGTCGCCCGATGCACGTCCTGGCCGCTCTCGAACGCGCGCAGCAACCCTGCGTCCTCCGACAGGTGCGCCATGATCCGCAGCTCGATCTGCGAATAGTCGCAGGCCATGATCCTGCGACCCGGCGGCGCGATGAACGCCTTGCGGATGCGACGCCCGTCCTCGGTGCGGATCGGGATGTTCTGCAGGTTCGGATCGGACGACGCGAGCCGTCCAGTCGCGGCGCCGGCCTGGTGGTAGCTGGTATGCACGCGACCGGTGTCGGGATTGATCGCCTCCGGCAACTTCTCGGTGTAGGTGCTGCGCAGTTTCGCGAGGCCGCGGTACTCGAGGATGAGCCGCGGCAACGCATGGTCTTCGGCGATCGCTTCGAGCGCCTCCTCGTTCGTGGAAGGCTGGCCTGTCGGCGTCTTCAGCACCGCGTCGAGCTTCAGTTCATCGAACAGGATCGCCTGCAATTGCTTCGGCGAATCGAGGTTGAACGATCGTCCGGCGATCGCGTGCGCCTGCTGCTCGGTGGCGTGCATGCGCTTGCCGAGATCGTGGCTCTGCCGGCGCAGTTCCGCCGCATCGACGAGCACGCCGTTCGCCTCGATGCGCTCGAGCACCGGCACCAGCGGCATCTCGATCTCGCGGTAGACGCGTTCCAGCGTCGGCTCGGCAGCGAGCCTCGCATGCAGCGCACGATGCAGGCGCAGGGTGACGTCGGCGTCTTCGGCCGCGTAGCGCGTCGCATCGTCGAACGCGACCTGCGAAAACAGGATCTGCTTCGCGCCCTTGCCGGCGACCTCGGCGTACTTGACCGTGGTGTAACCGAGATAGCGCGCCGCGAGCGAGTCCATGTCGTGCCGCGTCGCCGTCGCATTCAGGACGAAGGATTCGAGCATCGTGTCCTGCGCATAGCCGCGCACGGCCACGCCATGCCGGCGCAGCACGTGCAGGTCGTACTTGCCGTGCTGGCCGACCTTCGGCTTGTCCGCGTCTTCGAGGATCGGCCGCAACGCATCGAGCACGGCGGCGCGATCGAGCTGTTCCGGTACGCCCGGATACATGTGCGCGAGCGGGATGTAGCAGGCCCGACCGATCTCCACCGCGAAACTCATCCCGACCAGGTTCGCGCGCATCGGATCGAGCGCATCGGTTTCGGTATCGAACGCGACCAGTTCGGCGGCGTGGAGTCTTTCGATCCACGCATCGAGCTGCCCGCGCGTGGTGACGCATTCGTATTCGCCTGCGATCGCCAGCGCCGCAGCGGGCGCAGATTCCTCGGCAGTCCCGGACCGCACATGTCCGGCTGCGGTATTGCGCATCGTATCTTCGGTCGCGCGCGATTCCACGGGTTTGCCATCGAGTTCGCGCAACGCCTGCTTGAATCCGTAGCGCGCGTACAAGGCCTGCAATTGCGCGGTGTCGCGTTCGCGCAACTTCAATGCATGATGCGGCAGTTCGAGCGGGACGTCGGTCTTGATCGTTGCGAGCAATCTGCTGCGGGGGAGGTGTCCGAGGGCGGCGCGCAGGTTTTCGCCGACCTTGCCGCCGATCCTGTCGGCATTCGCCATGACGTTGTCGAGCGTGCCGTATTCGGCGAGCCACTTGGTCGCGGTCTTCGGGCCGCACTTTTCGACCCCGGGGATGTTGTCGGCCGTGTCTCCCATCAGCGCGAGCAGGTCGATGATCTGATCCGGGCGCACGCCGAATTTCTCGACCACGCTCGCCTCCGAATCCAGTCGGCTGCCGTTGCTGTGAAGGGTCTTCATGGTGTTCACGAGGACGATTCCGGG
>JBBQHA010000099.1:0-11949 GCA_038323475.1 Lysobacterales bacterium | reverse complement strand
GCTAGCTGGCTGGTAACGTCCTGGATGCGTACGCCGAGCACGCCACGACTGACCTTTCCGGTCGCCTGCAATTGCTGCACGGAGTTCATCGCGGTCTCGATCGGGATCGCGAAACTCACGCCCATGTAACCACCGGAATTGATGAAGATCTGCGAATTGATGCCGACCACCTCGCCGCGCGTATTCAGCAGCGGCCCACCCGAGTTGCCGCGGTTGATCGGTACATCAGTCTGGATGAAGGGCACGTATTGCTGGCCCGGATCGAGCGAACGGCGACCCACGCCGCTGACGATGCCTGCCGTCACCGAGTGATCCAGCCCGAACGGCGAACCGATCGCGACCACCCACTGCCCCGGCTTGAGCGTCTTCGCATCGGCGAGCTTCAGGAACGGCAATCCGGTCGCCTGCACCTTCAGCAGGGCGACGTCCGACATCGGATCGCTGCCGATCACCTTCGCGGTGAAGTCGCGGCGGTCGGCGAGGTGCACGATCACGCGGTCGGCGCCATCGACGACGTGGTGGTTGGTCAGGATCTTGCCATCGGCCGAGATCAGGAAGCCGCTCCCGATCGCAGTCCCCTCGTCGTCGTCGCGCGGCATCGGCATGCGCGGATTGCCGAAGAAGCGCTTGAAGATCTCCGGGACCTGGTCGTCGTCCGCAGCCGGCGCCGACGACTTGCGCTTGCCGCCTTCGTGAATGGCTTCGATGTTGACGACGGCGGGGCCGTCCTGCTCGACCAGATCGGTGAAATCCGGCAAGGCGAGCGCGCTGGCACGCGCATGCGGGCTCGTGGTGGCGAACGCGATGGCGGCAACGGCCAGCGCGACGAAACGGGTCGGGATTCGTGTGTGCGTTGGATTCATGGCGGTTGGATTGCGTTGGTGGTGGTGGAAATGTGGCACGGAAATCCGTGCGCGCGCCTCAGTGCTGGCCGTCCTGCGGCCATGCGACGGTGCGTATCGCGCCGTCACCATGGCTCGCGGCATCCTCGGCGAACACGTCGTGGGTGGCGCCGGACTTCTGACGCCGCAGGTAGGCCTCGAGTTCCGGATCGATCGGATACGGCTGCGGGAACGGTGCGAACGTGGCGCGCTGCGGCTGCTCGCGCAGCAATACCGGGTGCAACGGCGAGCGGAACGTCGTGACCACGCCGGACTGCAGCGGGATCGGCAACTTGATGACAGGCTCTGGCAGCGGCAGCACGGTGCGCTGGATCGGCTCGATCACCGCAGGCTCGGTGCGCGCCGTGGCGAGTTCCGTCGCGGGAGTGGCGGACTGCGGCCGCTGCATCGTGTCGAACACGAACACGCCGGCGACTGCGAGCGAAGCCGCCAGCGCGGTCCCGCCGGCCCAGCGCAATGCGCGGTTGTGCGTTGGTGCTGCATGTGCCGCCTCATCGTCGAGCGCGCGCGCCACCCTGTCGGCGAAACCGGCCGGCAATGGCTGAGCCTGCCTGCGCATGCTCGACGAGAGCAGCTGCCAGCGTTCCCAGCGCGCACGCAGGTCCGCGTCGTGCGCCAGTCGTTGCTGCAGGAAGCGGGCACGTTCGGCATCGAGTTCGCCGTCCATGAAGGCGGACAGATCTTCGTGCAATTGTTCGCTCATGCCCTGCTCGTTCATCGGCTTGTCGCTCATGGGCGCACCCGGTCGGAATCCATCAGCGGGCGCAATTTCAGGTCGATCGCCTCGCGCGCGCGGAAGATGCGCGAGCGCACGGTGCCGATCGGGCACTGCATGCGTTCGGCGATCTCTTCGTAACTCAGGCCATCCATTTCGCGCAAGGTGACAGCGATGCGCAGTTCGTCGGGCAGCGCAGCGACGGTATCGGCGACGGTGCGCTCGATTTCCCCGCGCAACAGTTCATGTTCTGGCGTGTCGTCGTCGCGCAGGCGCATCGCTCCGGCGAAGTTCACCGCGTCCACCGCGTCGATGTCGTCGGCGGGGGGGCGGCGGTTGCTGGCGACGAGATGGTTCTTGGCGGTGTTCACGGCGATCCGGTAGAGCCAGGTGTAGAACTGGGCGTCGCCGCGGAAATTCGCCAGCGCCTTGTAGGCGCGGATGAATGTGTCCTGCGCAACGTCCTGGCATTCGCTCCAGTCGTGCACATAGCGTCCGATCAGGGCGGCGATTCGGGTCTGGTACTTGCGCACCAGCAGATCGAACGCAGCCCGGTCGCCGCGCTGTACGCGCTTGACCAATGCCTGGTCCAGTTCGTTCTCGCCCATCCGCACCGGTTCTCTTTTGCGCGCGGCCTTGGGCCGCAGGTAATGACCGAGGAACGCGGAAAAAGTTCCGCGACATCCGCATCGGGCTCAAACGCTTGTGGCCGCGTGTTCCGGCCCTCATGCACAGCCTTCGGGCGTTCGACGCCATGCGAGCCATGGCTCGCAAGCATGGCGCCTCACCCAACCCGGATGATACGGTCATTCTTTCCGCATCGAATGGACCACACGTCATGCTCTTCGACGGACTCCGCTTCCAGCACTGGCAGACCGAACTGCGGCCCGACGGCATTGTGGTGCTGACCCTGGATCGCGCCGATGCGCCGGTCAACGCGATCGCCCAGGCCGTGCTCGACGAACTCGACCAGATCGTCGAACGCATCGCCATCGACCAGCCGAAGGCGGTGGTGATCCGTTCCGGCAAGCCGGGCGGATTCGCGCCCGGGGCCGACGTCAAGGAATTCCAGGGGTTCGATGCGACCGGCAGCGTCGAGGACGTGCTGCGCCGCGGCCAGGGCGTCTATCAGAAGCTCGCGAACCTGACGATGCCGACGGTCGCCGCGATCCACGGCCATTGCATGGGTGGCGGCACCGAACTCGCGCTCGCCTGCCGTTATCGCGTCGCCAGCAACGCATCCAGCACGCGCATCGGCCTGCCCGAAATCAAGCTCGGCATCTATCCTGGCTGGGGCGGCAGCGTGCGGCTGCCGCAGCTGATCGGCGCGCCCGCGGCGATGGACCTGATGCTGACCGGACGCACGGTCTCAGCGCAGGCGGCGCTCGCGCTCGGCATCGTCGACAGGCTGGCCGAACCGGCTCTGCTGCTGGATGCGGCGATCGCGCAGGCCGGCCGTCGCAGCGTGCGCCCGTTCAAGACGCGCATGCTGGCGTGGGCTACGAACACCTGGATCGCCCGCCAGATCCTCGCGCCGATGCTGCTGAAACAGGTCGCGCGCAAGGCACGCAAGGAACAATACCCGGCGCCGTTCGCGTTGATCGCGACATGGAAGCGCCAGGGCGGCGGCACCGATGCGAAACTGCGGGCCGAGGCGCGTTCGGTCGCGAAACTCGCCAAGACCGACACCGCCCGCAACCTGATCCGCGTGTTCTTCCTGCAGGAACGGCTGAAGGGACTCGGCAGCAAGGAAGGAATCGACAAGAGCGGCGGCATCCGGCACGTGCACGTGATCGGCGCCGGCGTGATGGGCGGCGACATCGCGGCGTGGTGCGCCTACAAGGGTTTCGACGTGACCTTGCAGGATCGCGAGATGCGCTACATCGAACCCGCCCTGCAACGCGCGGACGCGTTGTACGCGAAGAAGATCAAGGACGACACGAAGCGCACCGAAACCCGCGCCCGCCTGCAATCCGACGTCGGCGGTGCGGGCGTCGCGAAGGCGCAACTCGTGATCGAGGCGATCTACGAGAACCTCGAAGCCAAGCAGGAACTGCTGGATTCCGTCGAATCCCAGATCGCGCCCGATGCGCTGATGACATCGAACACATCATCGATTCCGCTCGCCGACCTCGGCGCGAAGCTGCTGCAACCGGAACGGTTTGCGGGACTGCACTATTTCAATCCGGTCGCACTGATGCCGCTGGTCGAGATCGTCCGCCACGACGACATGGCGCCGGAAACCGGACAGCGCCTGGCCGCGTTCTGCCGCGCGATCGACAAGCTGCCGGTACCGGTCGCGGGCACGCCGGGTTTTCTGGTCAACCGCATCCTGATGCCGTACATGATGGAAGCGATGCGGGCGTATTCCGAAGGCATCCCCGGCCCGGCGATCGACAAGGCCGCGGTGAAATTCGGCATGCCGATGGGCCCGATCGAACTCGCCGACACGGTCGGCCTGGATGTCGCCGCGAGCGTCGGCAAGATCCTCGCCGAATTCCTGAGGTTGCCGATTCCTTCAGGGCTAGAAGAAAAGCTCGCAGCGAACCAGCGCGGCCGCAAGGACGGCCAGGGCTTCTACAAGTGGGAAAGCGGCAAGGCCGTCAAGCCCGAAGTGCCGGCGGGCTACCAGGTTCCGGCCGACCTCGAGGATCGCCTGATCCTGCCGCTCCTGAACGAGTCCGTCGCGGCGCTGCACGACGGCGTGGTCGCGGATGCGGACCTGTTGGATGCCGGGGTGATCTTCGGCACCGGGTTCGCGCCGTTTCGCGGCGGTCCGATCACCTACATCCGCAGTGTCGGGGCGGATGCGCTGGTGGCGAAGTTGCAGGGGTTGCAGGCGAAGTACGGGGATCGGTTTGCGCCGAGGCCCGGTTGGGATGCGGCGGCCTTGCGTTGATCCAGTAGGGCGGAATAGCCGCAACGCGGCGTAATCCGCCTTCCGGGTTAGTCAGGCAATACCAGAACAACCAGCATCCCCGTTACCACGAAGGCAAATGCCATGGCCAGACCGAGACTGGCGGTGACGGCCAGAATGCGCATCGGCGACAGGTGTACAAATCCACCGGCCGTTCTGGCCTTGAACAGCAACACCCAGCTCGAACAAACAAGCCAGAACGGAATCGCTATTGCCCAAAACCAAGGGCGCGTGGGATCAACAGCCCTGATGTCGCCCAGCAGCAATATCGATAGCAGTGTCGCGACAACGGACAAGGCGCAAGCAATCACGAATCTTCGCGAACCGGGCGCATGGCGATCAGCAAATGGAATTGTCACTGCCCGTCCGGATTGGATGAAATACAGTGAAAGTTTCCGCTGATCGGAACGATCACATCGTCCCGGTCGGCTTGTCCGAATTGGTGATGCCCGCCAGCAGCGCTTCGACCTTGCCGCGTGCGAGTTCGCCTTCGGAGGAATCGGCGAATTGCACGCCGATGCCGGCAGGACGATTGCCCTGCGCACCTGCAGGGGTGATCCAGACGACCTTGCCGGCGACCGGCAGGCGTTCGCTGCTCTCGGGCAGGGTCATCAGCACGAAGACCTCGTCGCCGAGGTTGTAGCGTTTCGGGGTCGGCACGAAGATGCCGCCGCCCTTCACGAACGAGAGGAACGCGTTGTACAGGGCGTTCTTGTCCTTCAACGCCAGCGACAGGATGCCCTGCCTCGCACCGCCTGCTCCCATCATGGTCCTGCTCCCGTCATGGTCGTGGCCCTTCGGCGAATGCGGTGGAGTGTACCGCTGGCGGGGCCGTGCGTGCGCATGCTGCCGGCCGATCAGGCCGAACGCGCCGCGACCGCCACGCGCCAGTCGCGCAACAGCCCGGCCAGCGCGAGGTCGCTGCGGACCGGAGTGCGCAGCAGTCCGCGGGTCCGGTTGGCGGCATCGAACCATGCGGACAGCTTCAGGAAATCGGGGGTCGTGGCGCGATGCGCCGAAGGCGATGCGACGGCACCGAGCGCCTGCGCATGCAGATCGACCGCGACATCGGCCGCGAATGCGAGCCGCTGGTCGGCCTGGTCGTCGGCCAGCCATGCAGCGGCGACGTCGAGCGGCCGCGCGCGGCCCGCCGCGAGCGCGGACAGGTCGGTCCGCACGGATTCGCGCAACGCCAGCAGTCCCTCCTCGATCCAGTGCGCGGCCAGCCCGGGATGACCGCGCGCTGCGGTCAAAGCGGTTGCCGCGACAGCTTCGGCATGCCCGCGCGCGCGCAGCCACGCAAGTCCTTCCTGCGAAGGCGGCGGTTGCAGTTCGATGCGCTGGCAGCGGCTGCGGATCGTCGCCGACAACTGCATCGGCGATTCGCAGAGCAGCAGCAGGTAACGGTCGCGCATCGGCTCTTCGAGCGTCTTGAGCAGCGCGTTGGATGCGTTCTGGTTCATCGCGAACGCCGGTTCGATCAACGCAACCTGCGCACCGCCGCGCTGCGGCGTCAGCGCGAACCAGCCACCGAGTTCGCGCATCTGGTCGACCACGATTTCCTTGCGCAGGACCTTCTTGTCGTTTTCCTCGAAGCTGACGTAACGCCAGTCCGGATGCGTGCCGGCCACGAACAGCGTGCAGCTCCGGCAACGTCCGCAGGCAAGCCCATCGACGCGCTCGCGGCAGAGCAACGTCTGCGACAGCACGTCGGCGACGGCGCGCTTGCCGATATGGCGCGGCCCGCAAATCAGCAGCGCATGCGCGAGGCGTTCGTTCGCGAGCGCATCCAGTGCGCGTCGCAACGGCGCCGACTGCCAGGATGTCAGCGCACTCAGGTCCATGCGGCGAAGGCTTGGTCGGTTTGTTCGAGTACCGCGCGCAATACGACATCCTGGCCGGCGCTGGCGTCGATCACGCGGAAGCGTTGCGGTTCCAGGGCCGCGCGCTGCAGGTAGGTCGCGCGCACGCGCTCGAAGAAATCCTCGCGCTCGCGTTCGATGCGGTCGGGGCCGCCAGCGCGGCCGGACAGGCGCGCATGACCCTGGCGCACATCCACATCGAGCAGGAAGGTCAGGTCGGGCTTGATGCCGGCGGCCCAGCGCTCGAGTTCGGCGATGGCGCCTGGATCGAGGCCGCGGCCGCCGCCCTGGTAGGCGAAACTCGCATCGGTGAAGCGATCGCTGAGGACCCAGGCGCCGCGCTCGAGCGCGGGCAAAACCAGTTCGCGCACGAGTTGCGCGCGCGCTGCGAACATCAGCAGCAATTCGGTTTCCGCGCACAACGAACGCGCTGGATCGAGCAGCAGGCCACGGATCGCCTCGCCCGTGCTGGTGCCGCCGGGTTCGCGGGTCTGCACGACCTCGATCCCGCGACGCTCGAGCGCAGCGCGCAAGGCGCCCATCACGCTGGACTTGCCTGCCCCCTCGCCGCCTTCCACGCTGACCAGGCGACCCCTCACTGCGCCTGCTTCTCGCGCTGCAGTTTCACCAGGCGCGCGACCGCCGCATTGTGTTCGCCCAGGGTCGCCGAGAACACGTGCCCGCCGCCGCCGCTCGCGACGAAATACAGTGCGTCGCCAGGCGCGGGATGGGTCGCCGCCTGCAATGCGGCGCGTCCGGGCATCGCGATCGGCGTCGGCGGCAGGCCGTCGCGGGTATAGGTGTTGTACGGCGTGTCGGTGATCAGGTCGCGCCTGCGGATGTTGCCGTCGTAACTGCCGCCGAGCCCGTAGATCACGCTCGGATCGGTCTGCAGGCGCATGCCCGTCTGCAGCCTGCGCATGAAGACGCCAGCCACCCTGTCCCGCTCTTCAGCCAGGGCGGTTTCCTTCTCGACGATCGAGGCGAGGATCAGGGCCTCGTCGGGAGACTTCAATGTCAGCGCGGGATCGCGCTGCGTCCAGGCATTGGCGAGCGCGTTGTCCATCGCCTTGGCGGCGCGCGCAAGCAGGTCGATGTCGCTGCTGTCGCGCGTGTACGCATACGTCTCTGGCAGGAACCGCCCTTCCGGATGGACCCGCGAGCGGCCGAGTTGCTGCATCAGCGCGTTGTCACTGGTGATCGCCAGCGCGTGCTGCATGTGCGGCGCAGCCTTCAACGCGGCGCGCAGCTCGCGCATGTTCCAGCCTTCGACGATCGTGAAGTTGTAATGGATGACCTTGCCGGTGGAGATGTTGCGCAACAGGATCTCCGGCGTCATGTCCGGGGTGATCCCGTATTCGCCGACCTGCATCTTCGAACGCACGCCCATCTGCGCCGCGAGCGCCTGCCATTCGAGGTCGTTGCCGGTATCGACGCCGGCCGCGCGCAGCGAAGCGATCACGCTGCGCAGCGATTCGCCGCGCTGGATCTCGACCTGGGCAGCGTTGCCGCCGAGCGGCGTTGTCGTGAAACGGTGGTAATGCCAGTAACCCACGCCCGCGAGCACGAGCGCGCCCAGGAAGACCAGCTTGAACAAGCCGGAAACGATGCGGCGAAATACGCCGCGGGTTGGTTTTTCGGTCACGCGTCCTCCGGTGGATCCTGCATGTCGTGCATCGTGTCGAATGCCGGTTCGGCTTCGGCGAGCCGCTGCCGCAACGCGATCGTCTGCGCGTGCAACGGCCAGCGCCGCGACCCCAGTACGGCCACCGGAAGGATACCGCGCACCGCGTTGCAGAGGACGACGGCATCGGCCGATTCGACATCGGCGCGGGTGAGCACGACCTGTGCGGAGCCCGATACGCAGGCCAGCACCCAGGCGCGGCAGATGCCTGCGATCCCGCAATCGGCGACCGGCGGGGTGAGCCAGCGGCCATCGCGCAGCACGAACAGGTTCGCCGAGGTCGCACAGACCACGCGCCCGCGGGTGTCGCACTGCAGGCCTTCATGGACCGCCGCGTCGGTCCATTCGGCGCGTGCCAGTACTTGTTCCAGCCGATTCAGGTGCTTGATGCCGGCCAGTCGCGGTTGGATCGCGAGCGGCGTATCGCACCAGCGCAGCACCAGTCCTTTGATGGGTGGCGGCGGCGGATCCGACAGGCTCATCAGGAGTGTCGGGGGACTGTCGGATTGCGGCGCATAGCCGCGTGCTCCGACGCCGCGGGTGACGGTCAGCTTCAGCGCGCCGCGCACGCAGCCGTCGGCGATGGCATCCACTTCGACCCGCAGGAAACCCGGATCCAGCAAGCGGATGCCGAGGGCTTCGCAGCCACGCGCCAGGCGCTCGAGGTGCTCGGCCCACCACACCGGCTCGCCGTGGTGGACCAGGATGGTCTCGAACACGCCGTCGCCATACGCGAGTCCGCGGTCGCGCGGGTCGATCGCGTCCACGCGTTGCTCGCCGCTGTAGATGTGGGTGGTCATGTTTCGGGGTCGAGCGCACGCAGCAGGCCGCGGGCCTTCGCGCGGGTTTCCTCGAGCTCGTGCGCAGCAACCGAATCGGCGACGATGCCCGCGCCTGCGCGAAAATGCAGGCTGTCGCCGACCTGGCGGAAGCTGCGGATCAGGATGTTCAGATCCATGTCGCCGTTGCGGTCCAGGTAGCCGAGCGCGCCGGTGTATTCGCCGCGGCCGATGCCTTCGAGCGCGGCGATGATCTGCATGCAGCGCACCTTCGGGCATCCCGTGATCGTGCCGCCGGGAAAGACAGCGCGGATCGCGTCGGCCGGCGTCACATCGCCACGCAGCCTGCCGCGCACGTTCGACACGATGTGGTGCACGTGCGCGTAGCTCTCGACCACCATGAGCTCGTCGACTTCGACGCTGCCGGGCACGCAGACGCGGCCGAGGTCGTTGCGCTCGAGGTCGATCAGCATCACGTGTTCGGCGCGCTCCTTGGGATGTCCGACCAGCTCACGCACGCGCGCGGCTTCGTCGTCGGCAACCAGGCGCGGGCGGGTGCCGGCGATCGGACGCGTTTCGATGGTTCCGTCGCGGACGCTGATCAGGCGTTCCGGCGACGAACTCGCGAGCGCCCATCCCTGCTGGATGAAGGATGCCGCGAATGGAGCCGGATTCGCTCCGCGCAGTCGGTGGTAGACCGCGCCGGGCGCCGGCGTTGTCGCGAAGCGCGCGCGCCATGCACGCGAGAGATTGACCTGGAACACGTCGCCGGCGACGAGATGCTCGTGCACGCGTGCGACGCCGTCGAGGAAATGCGTCGGGTCGTCCTCGTCGAGCGCGACCGGCGATGTCCATGCGGTAGGCCGGCTCATCCCCGCCGTCGCAATGTCCTCGCGGATCGACCCGAGCATCGCTTCAGAGCCCGGTTCGGCAACGCCGACCACCGTGCCATGTTCGCGGTCGCGGAGCAGAACGGCCGGGCAGCGCAACGCGAGCGCAGTCGGGATCGCGTCCGTATCGGGCGATGGCAGATGCAGGGTCGGTTCGATCTCACCGACGATCTCGTAGCCGAGGTACAACGCCCAGCCGCCATGGAACGGCAGTTCGTCGTCGCCATGGTCGCTGCGCTGGGCGCGCCAGGCGTTGTCGAGCTGGTCGAAAAACCCTCCGGCCAGCGCGCTTCCGTCGAGCGCCGTGACGGTCCCGGCGTGATCGCTGCGGAACCCGGTACCGTCGGCGACGAACAGCAGGTCCCAGCGCGAACGCGGGGTACCGTCGGCGACGCTTTCCAGCAGCAGTGGATAACGTTCCGGGAAACAGCGATGCAACGCGAGCAGATCGGTGTCGCCCGGCAGCGTTTGCATCTCGATCACTCACGTACGCCCATGAAAGTCGACGATCGCGACGCCTGCCCCGATCCTGCCGAAGGGTGCTCCTTCAGATCGCGCGGAACACCAGCGTGCCGTTGGTGCCACCGAAACCGAAACCGTTCGACACCGCGACGGAGATCCTCTTTTCGCGCGCGACGTTCGGCACGTAGTCGAGATCGCAGCCTTCGCCTGGGTTGTCGAGGTTGATCGTCGGCGGAATGATGCCGTGGTGCAGCGCGAGAACGCTGAAGATCGCCTCGACGCCGCCAGCCGCGCCTAGCAGGTGGCCGGTCATCGACTTGGTCGAACTCACCATCGTCTTGTACGCGTGGTCGCCAAGCGCACGCTTGAGCGCGAGCGTTTCGGCGAGGTCGCCCAACGGCGTGGACGTGCCGTGCGCGTTGACGTAGTCGACGTCGGTCGGATTGAGCTGCGCATCGCGCAAGGCGACGCCCATGCAGCGCGCCGGGCCTTCGCCGTTCTCGCTCGGCGCGGTCATGTGGTAGGCGTCAGAACTCGCTCCGTAACCGGCGAGCTCGCAATAGATGCGCGCGCCGCGCGCCTTCGCCGATTCGTATTCCTCGAGCACCAGGATGCCCGCGCCATCGCCGAGCACGAAGCCGTCGCGGTCGCGGTCCCATGGACGGCTCGCGCGGGTCGGATCGTCGTTGCGGGTGGACATCGCCTTCATCGAGCAGAAGCCGCCGACCGAGGTCGGCGACGCGCCGTATTCGGCGCCGCCGGCGACCATGATGTCGGCATCGCCGTACTGGATCATGCGCATCGCGGTGCCGATGCTGTGGTTCGAGGTCGCGCAGGCCGACACCGCCGAAAAGTTCGGCCCCTTGATGCCCTTGAGGATGCACAGCTGGCCCGAAACCATGTTGATGATCGTGGAGGGCACGTAGAACGGCGAGATCTTGCGCGGACCGCCTTCGTGCCACGCGATCGAGGTCTTCTCGATGCCGGCGATGCCACCGATGCCGGAGCCGATGATCACGCCGGTGCGCTCGGCGTTCGCGTCGGTGATTTCCAGGCCCGCGTCGGCCATCGCCATCATCCCGGCGGCGACGCCGTAATGGATGAACGGGTCCATCTTCTTGACGTCTTTCGGCGCCACGAATGCGGTCGGATCGAAGCCGTGGACTTCACCGGCGATCGTGGTCGCGAAACCGGTGGTGTCGAAATGGGTGATCGGACCGATGCCCGAACGTCCATTGACGATGCTGTCCCAGGCGGTGGGCAGGTCGTTGCCGACCGGCGACACGATGCCCATTCCGGTAACCACGACGCGACGCTGGTTCATTCGATACTCCTGATGCGCGCTTGCGCACGCCTGTTCGCAAGGTCCCAACACGCACTCTGCACAAACACGCAGGGCCGCGAATGCGCGGCCCCGGTGAATGTCCATCCGACCAAACGGCAGTTTTCCATCTGGAAGTCCGGCCACGGATGGCCGGGCCCCTGGTCAGGGGTCGACCGTCAAGACTTGACGTGCGCTTTGACGTAGTCGATCGCCTGCTGGACGCTGGTGATCTTCTCGGCATCTTCGTCGGGAATCTCGCATTCGAATTCTTCTTCGAGCGCCATCACGAGTTCGACGGTGTCCAGCGAATCCGCGCCAAGATCGTCGACGAACGAGGCGTTCGTGGTGACGTCCTCTTCCTTCACGCCCAGCTGTTCGATGACGATCTTCTTGACGCGTTCTTCGATGGTGCTC
>JBBQHA010000098.1:0-12054 GCA_038323475.1 Lysobacterales bacterium | reverse complement strand
AGCGCGACGTCTTCGATGCCGGCGCGATGCACGCGGTCGTCGCTGTGGATGCGGAAGGCGCGAAAGTTTGCGGGGATTGTCATGGGATATCCTCAGCCGCGAATTGAGTTCGCCAGCATTATCGCAGGACGCGTAGTTGCGGATTGGCGCTCGATGTTGACGGCGCCCTGTTTGCACGCGAGATGCAGCCGATGCGATGAAGGCAAATCCACGATAAGACGGTTTTTCGTTCACGGTTACGAAAAAAACAGGCGGCCGAAGCCGCCTGTCGTGTTGCCGCTAGTCTGCGTGACCGCATCTATCTCTTTGCAGCGTGTTACTGCTTTGCAGGCTGTGCGGGCATCTCGGTCAGGCCTTTCTTTTCCAGATAAGGCTCGACGCTCGGCTCCTTGCCGCGGAAGTCCAGATACAACTGGTGCGCGTCCTTGGTGCCGCCGCGCGAAAGCACGGTGTCCTCGAGATGCTGGCCGTTGGCGCGGGTCATGCCGCCGTGTTCCTTGAACCACTCAAACGCATCCTGCGCCAGCACTGCCGTCCACGTGTAGGCGTAGTAGCCGGCCGAATAGCCATTGCTCCAGATGTGCTGGAAATAGGTGCTGCGGTAGCGCGGCGGAACCTCGTTGACGGCGACGCCGTATTTCTGCAGCGCGGCGGCTTCGAACGCATCGGCGTCCTGGCGCGGCGCGTCCGCCGGCAGTTCGTGCCATGCCATGTCGAGCAGCGCGGCGGCGACGTACTCGGTGGTCTCGTAGCCCTGGTTGAACGTGCCCGACTTCTTGATCTTTGCGACCAGGTCGGCGGGCATCGGCTCGCCGGTCTTGTAGTGCTTCGCGTAGTTCGCGAACACCGTCGGTTCGAGCGCCCAGTTCTCGTTGAACTGCGACGGGAACTCGACGAAATCGCGCGGCGTGCTCGCGCCCGAGAACAACGGGTAGTGGACGTTCGACGACAGGCCGTGCAGGCCATGGCCGAATTCATGGAACATCGTGGTCACGTCGTCGAACGAGATCAGCGCCGGCTGGCCTGGCGCCGGCTTGGTGAAGTTGCCGACGTTGATGATGACCGGGCGCTGGTGCAGCAGGTCGCTCTGGTCGACGAACGTATCCATCCACGCGCCGCCGTGCTTGCTGTCGCGCGAGTAGTAATCGCAATAGAACAGCGCGATCGACTCGTGCTTGTCGTTGAACACCTCGAACACGCGCACGTCGGGTTGGTAAACCGGCAGGTCCTTGCGCTCCTCGAACGTCAGGCCGTACATCTGGTGCGCGGCGAAGAACACGCCGTCCTTGAGCACGCGGTCGAGTTCGAAGTAGGGCTTGATCTGCGCCTGGTCGAGGTCGTATTCGGCCTTGCGCACCTGCTCGGCGTAGAAGTCCCAGTCCCACGGCTGCAACACGAATCCGACGGCATGCTTCTTGGCGGCTTGCGCGTTGATCAGTTCCTGGATCTTCGCGGCCTCGGCTTTCGCGTTGACCACGGCGGACGCGGCGACGCGCTTCATCAGGTCGTTCGCGGCGGTCGGGTTCTTCGCCATCTGGTCTTCAAGCGTGTAGTCGGCGTAGGTCGGGTAACCCAGCAGCTTCGCGCGCTGCGCACGCAACTGCGCCATCTCGGAGATGATCGCGCGGTTGTCGTTCGGACCGTCGCTATCGCTGCGGTTGAGCGATGCCTTGAAGAGCTTCTCGCGCAATGCGCGGTTCGTCAGCGAGGCGAGTTGCGGCTGGGTGGTGTGGTTCTGCAGGGTCAGCAGCCATTTGCCATCGAGCTTGCGGCCTTTCGCGGCTTCGGCTGCGGCGGCGATGTCCTCGTCCGACATGCCATCGAGGTCGGCCTTGTTGTCCACGACGACCGCGCCTGCGGCGGTGGATGCCAGCACGTTCTTGCCGAATTCGGTGGAGAGCGAAGCGAGTCTCTCGTTCAGCGCCTTGATTTTGGTCTTGTCGGCATCATTCAGCAGCGCGCCCGCGCGCACGAACATGTCGTAGTAGCGCTCGACGAGGTGGTTGGACTCAGGGTCGAGCTTGAGCTTGGCGCGATGGTCGTAGACCGCCTTCACGCGCGCGAACAGCTTCGCGTCGAGGGTGATCGCGTCCTGGTGCTGCGACATCTTCGGCGCCATCTCCTCTTCGATCTTCTGGATCGCGTCGTTGGTGGTGGACTGGCTGAGATTGAAGAACACCTTGCCCGTGCGGGTGAGCAACTGGCCGGAGCGCTCCATCGCGACGATGGTGTTGTCGAAGGTCGCCGGCTTCGGGTTGTTCGCGATCGCATCCATTTCCTTGCGCTGCTGGCGCATGCCTTCGTCGAGCGCCGGCGTGTAGTCGCTGTCCTTGATCTTGTCGAACATCGGCGCCTGGTATTGCAGCTTGCTCGGCGCGTAGAACGGATTGGATGCGTTGAAGGACATGGCGGCGGGTTGCATGGCGGGTTTGTCCGTGGACTTGGCGTCGGCAGCGAATGCGCCGGTGGAGAGCGTCAGGCTGGCGGCGATCGCGATCGTCAGAATGTGGGGCAGGGCGCGGGAACGTGACATCAGAGGGAATCCTCGGGTCGTGGGCAGGGCGGGGCTGGGTGCAAGCGGCTTAACCTTGTGATCATAGACGCTGCGAAGGACCGGGCCAACGTGACCAATGGCAGGGGTGACGAGCACCGATTGCAAGCTGCCAGTGGCAGCTTGCGCTGTGAGGAACGCCCGGCGGCTACGCTGACGGGCCGGAAAATCCAGCGACCCAAACGTTTCAGGCGGACTCCAGCAGGACGATACCGGACATGCGGCGACTTGCTTCCTGGCGTTTTTTTGACTGGAGCAGCGACAAAAACTTCCACAGCCACGCACCACGCATCGTGCGCTGCAGGCGGAAGGATTCGGTCCAGGTCGAACGGAACTCCGCTTCGCGCCAGCCGAATGGTTCGAAAAACGCGGTGCCTTCGGCGGGACCGAACTGGAATGGCGCATTGCCCGCCTTGAGCTGCGGAGCCCATTGCCTTTCGAGGAACTTCAGCAGCATTGGTGAGGCAAGGTCGCTCAGCCAGTACCTTGCCCTGGCGATGTCGCGCAGTGCGCCTGCGAGGTCGGCGACCTGTTCGGCGGTCAGGTAGATCAGCAGGCCTTCGGTGATGACCAGGACCGGGCCATGCATCGCGGCGCGGGTAAAGACATCGCGTCGTGCGCCTGCATCGCGCAGGTCGGCGGCGATGAATTCGATGTCGCACCGCGGTGTTTCCCCCGCCATCCCGTTACAAAAGTAATCGACGATGTCCGGTAGATCGACATGCATCCATCGCAGCGATGGAGGCAACGGCAGCCGGTACGGACGCGCGTCCAGGCCGGCGGCGAGATTCAGCACCGTCGCGATGCCGTCCTGCACGCAGCGCATCACGATCTCGTCCATGACCGCGGTGCGCACCACCATCGGCCAGCTGCCATTCGGCATCGTCCTGGCGATCGCTTCGCCGCGTTCGCCACCCAATCGACGTGCATAGGGGTCGTTGAACAACGCATCCGGGCGTTCGGTTTCCATTGCGCGGTAGATCGCGACCCAGAGCGCGGTGTCGGAGACGTTGCGGATGGGGTTGGGGTCACTCATCGCGATCTGTCCTTGATCGAATCAGCAATGTCACCGCTGGCGTGCCTTGCCGACGGTATCCCTGTGCCAATTGTCGGCGCCGGTTACGTGTTGGATCTTCGATGCCAGCTTGCAGATCTGTTCGAGCGGATCTGAAGGAATGCCATGGGTGCGGGCGGGCGCTGCGCTGCCATCTGCTCCGCAGGAGCTGTCGCTGAAAGAAACATGGTAGAAGGCGGACGGTTCATCGATGAGGGTAATCGTCACGACGGAAGAATCCGGAGGCCATGGATACAAGGGCTGCATGCGGGAAAGCCCGGTGGCATCCAATTGCTTGACCAATGCTGTGTACTCGTCGATCGAAAGCACTTTCTTCCTGACGCGATCGCAGCATGAGATCGAACCGGACGATCCGCTGGTGCCTATGGTGATTGCGCTTCGGTCCGGAAGGATCGTCGTTGCGTAGTGCACCAGCTCATCCGGGCCGAACGCGCCCAGGTATTCGAGCCGGATCAGCATATTTCGCTGTGCGTGAGACGGCTCGCGCCGGGCGTCGGTTGCTTCGACGCTCTTCATGGCCTTGTTCGCGGCTGGCATCGCCGGGACTGTCGCAGACGTCCCGGCTCCGGGCACAACTGCCGCCGCTCCATGCGCCATCGTGAATGCCATGACGGTCAGGGCTGACGCCAGCGCGCGCATCACAGTCAATTCGCCTTGTGGATAGCCCGCTTGTCCACCGCGAGTGCTGCTTCGTGCACGGCTTCGCTCAGGGTCGGATGCGCATGGCAGATGCGCGCGAGGTCGTCGGCGGCGCCCTTGAATTCCATCGTCACCACGGTTTCGTGGATGAGTTCGGAGACGCAGACGCCGACCATGTGCGCGCCGAGCAGGCGGTCGGTTTCGGCATGGGCGATGATCTTCACCATGCCGGCGGGCTCGTTCATCGCGACGGCGCGACCGATCGCGGCGAACGGGAACGTGCCGACCTTGTAGGGAATGCCCGCGGCCTTGAGTTCGGCTTCGGTCTTGCCGACCCACGCGATTTCCGGCTCGGTGTAGATGACCCACGGCACGGTGTCGAGGTTGACGTGGCCGGGCAGGCCGGCGATCAGTTCCGCGACCGCGATGCCTTCCTCGCTGCCCTTGTGCGCGAGCATCGGGCCGCGCACGCAATCGCCGACCGCCCACACGCCATCGGCGCCGGTGTGGCAATGCTCGTCGACCTGGATGCGGCCGCGCTCGTCGAGTTGCACGCCGGTTGCTTGCGCAAGAATGCCCTTGGTTGCGGCGCGACGGCCGACCGACACGAGCAGCTTGTCGACGGTGATCGACTTCTCGCCGTCCTTGCCGGTGTAGGTCAGCACGACTTCGCTGCCCTTGACCTCGGCCTTGCTGACCTTCGCATGCAACTGGATGTCGAGGCCCTGCTTGGTGAGTTCCTTGAATGCGACCTTTGCGATATCGGGATCGGCCGCGCCGAGGAAATCCGGCAGCGCTTCGAGGATCGTGACTTCTGCTCCGAGGCGGCGCCAGACACTGCCGAGCTCGAGGCCGATCACGCCGGCGCCGATCACGCCGAGGCGTTTCGGCGTCGCCGTGAAATCCAGCGCGCCTGCGTTGTCGACGATCGTCTTGCCGTCGAACTTCGCGAATGGCAGTTCGATCGGCGTCGAACCCGGCGCGAGGATCACGTTGGTCGCGGAGAGTTCGGTTTCCTTGCCGTCCGCGGATTTGATCTTGACCACGCGGTTCGGATGCAGGGTCGCGAATCCGGCGAACGCGGCGACCTTGTTCGCCTTGAACAGCATCGCGATGCCGCCGGTGAACTGCTTCACGATCTTGTCCTTGCGGCCGATCATGATGCCGACGTCGATCGCCGCGTTGTTCGCGGTGATGCCGTGAACGGCGAAACCGTTCTGCAGATTGTGGAACTGGCGCGACGAATCCAGCAGCGCCTTCGACGGGATGCAGCCGACGCGCAGGCAGGTGCCGCCGAGCGCGGGCTTGCCGTCCTTGCCGAGGGCATCGTCGATGCAGGCGGTCTTCAGCCCGAGTTGCGCGCAGCGGATCGCGGCGACATAGCCGGCCGGGCCGGCGCCGATGACGATGACATCGAACGTTTCACTGGTAGAGGCAGCGCTCATGAGTGCGATTCCAGAAATGAAGCAGGGGAACGGGGAACAGGGAACGGGGAACAGGGAACGGGGGGGGGGAGCAGAAAGCCTGCTCTTCTGTTCCCTGTTCCCCGTTCCCGCTTCTCGGGCTTACAGCCCGAGAAGCATCCGGTGCGGATTCTCGAGCTGGTTCTTGATGTCGACCAGGAACAGCACCGCGTCCTTGCCGTCGATGATGCGGTGGTCGTAGCTGATCGCGATGTACATCATCGGCGCGGCGACGACCTGGCCGTTTTCGACGATCGCGCGTTCCTTGATCGCATGCATGCCGAGGATCGCCGATTGCGGCGGGTTCACGATCGGCGTCGAGAACAGCGAACCGAACGTGCCGCCATTGGTGATCGTGAAGGTGCCGCCCTGCAGGTCTTCGAGCTTGAGGCCGCCTTCGCGCGCGGCTTTCGCGAAGCCGCCGATCGATTTCTCGATCTCGGCGAAGCTCATCGATCCGGCATTGCGCAGCACCGGCGTGACCAGACCCTTGTCGGTGGACACCGCGACCGAGATGTCGGCATAGCCGTGGTAGATCACATCGTTGCCATCGACCGACGCATTGACGACGGGATGGCGCTGCAGCGCGTTCGCGGCGGCCTTGACGAAGAAGCTCATGAAGCCGAGCTTGACGCCGTTGGACTTCTCGAACGCTTCGCCCTGCGACTTGCGCATGTCCATCACGGCCTTGAGGTTGACCTCGTTGAACGAGGTCAGCATCGCGATCGAGTTCTTCGACTGCATCAGGCGCTCGGCGATCTTCGCGCGCATGCGGGTCATCGGCACGCGCTCTTCAGGACGCGCTCCAGCAGGCATCGCGGGAGCTGAAGACGCTGCAACCGGCGCCTTCGCGGCTGGCTGCGTTGCACCGCCTGAGCGCATGAAGTTGACGAGGTCTTCCTTGGTCACCTGGTTGCCGCGACCGGTGCCGGCGACGTCCGCGGGATCGATCTTGTTCTGCTCGGCGGTGAAGCGGCCGGCTGGCGAGAGCGCGGATGTGTCTCCCTTCGCGGCGGGGGCGGGAGCCGCTGCCTTTGTGGGAGGGCCGTCCTCGGCCCGATCGCGGCCGGAGGCCGCTCCCACAGGAGCCGCAGCACCTTCCTCGATGATCGCGAGCAGCTGCGAGCTGGTCACCGTGCTGCCGACCTCGAACGTGATTTCCTTGAGCACGCCGTCGGCGGGCGCGGGGACTTCAAGCACGACCTTGTCGGTCTCGAGGTCGACCAGGTTCTCGTCGCGCTTGACCGCGTCACCGGGCTTCTTGTGCCAGGCCGCGATGGTCGCGTCGGAAACGGATTCGGGAAGAACCGGGACTTTGACTTCGATGCTCATGGTTGGTCCTTGATGCTTGATTTGGTTCGGTGCCATTCCGGCTTGCAATGGAATGGCAGGAAACGGAATGGCTGGATCAGGTACGCACGATGCCCTTCACTCGATGACCACGCTGTCGCCGAGCTTGCCGGCCAGTGCGTCATCGACCAACTTCGCCTGTTCGGCCTGGTGGGTGGACAGATGTCCGCAGGCCGGTGCGGCCGAGCGCGTGCGTCCGGCGTAGTACAGGGTCTGGCCGGGTTGCAGGCAACGCGAGAGGTGGTGCTGGATCTGGTACCACGCGCCCTGGTTCATCGGCTCTTCCTGGCACCACACCAGATTCTTCGCGTTCGGGAAGCGCTTGAGTTCATCGGACAACTCGGCGCGCGGGAACGGGAACAACTGCTCGGCGCGCACGATCGCGACGTCGGTGAGTCCGCGTTTCGCCTGCTGCTCGACGAGTTCGTAATAGACCTTGCCGGCGCACACCACGACGCGGGTGACCTTGTTCGCGTCGGCGGCGGCATCGCCGATGAAGTCGTGGAAGCTGCCCGTTGCGAGTTCGTCGAGCGAGGAGATCGCGAGCTTGTGGCGCAGCAGCGACTTCGGCGTCAGCACGATCAGCGGCTTGCGCGTCTTGCGCAGCATCTGCCGGCGCAGCAGGTGGAAGATCTGCGCCGGCGTGGTCGGCACGCAGACCTGCATGTTGTCCAGCGCGCACAGTTGCAGGAAGCGTTCGAGCCGCGCGGAGGAGTGCTCCGGGCCCTGGCCTTCGTAGCCGTGCGGCAGCAACAGCACCAGCCCGCACATGCGGTTCCACTTCGACTCGCCCGAGCTGATGAACTGGTCGATCACCACCTGCGCGCCATTCGCGAAATCGCCGAACTGCGCTTCCCAGATCGTCAGCGTGGTCGGGTCGGCGGTCGCAAATCCGTATTCGAACGCCATCACTGCTTCTTCGCTGAGCAGCGAGTCGATGATGGTGACGTCGAGTGGATCGGCGCCTTCCGGCAACAGCGCGCGCAACGGCAGGTAGTCCGGGCCGCCGGTCTGTTCGTGCAGCACGGCATGGCGGTGGAAGAAGGTACCGCGACCGGCGTCCTGTCCGACCAGGCGCAGCTTGAAATCGTTCTTCAGCAGCGTCGCGTAGGCGAGGTTCTCGGCGAAGCCCCAATCCGCAGCCTGCTCGCCGGCCGCCATCTTGCGGCGGTCGTCGTAGATCTTCGCAACGCGCGGATGCAGCTTGACGTTGTCCGGGATCGCATTGATGCCCTTGGCCAGCGCATCGAGGTCGGCGCGCGGCACGCCGGTATCGACCGGATCGCGCATGTTGCCGTTGAGGTAGGGCTTCCAGTCCACGCCGAAGATCTCGCCGGGCTTGTCCGCGAGTTCGGTCGTGACAGCGCCGGTTTCGAGCTTCTTGCGGTAGCCGTCGACAAGCGCGGCCGCGGCCGCCGCATCGACTACGCCGTCGGCGACGAGGCGCTCGGCGTACAGCTCGCGCGGGGTCTTGTGCGCGCGGATCACCTGGTACATCACCGGCTGGGTCGCGGCCGGCTCGTCGGCCTCGTTGTGGCCGTGGCGGCGATAGCAGACCAGGTCGATGACGATGTCCTTGTTGAACTCCTGGCGGAAGTCGAATGCGAGCTGGGTACAGAACACCACGGCCTCGGGGTCGTCGCCGTTCACGTGCAGGATCGGAGCGCCGACCATCTTGGCGACGTCGGTGCAATAGAGGGTGGAACGGGCGTCGTCGGTACGGCTGGTGGTGAAGCCGACCTGGTTGTTGATCACGATGTGCACGCTGCCGCCGACCTTGAAGCCGCGCGCCTGCGACATCTGCAGCAGTTCCATGCCCACGCCTTGGCCCGCGAACGCTGCGTCGCCGTGGATCAGCACCGGCAGTACCTCGTCGCGCTCGCCGTCATCGCGGCGCTGCTGGCGCGCACGCACGCTGCCGGCGACCACCGGGTTGACGATTTCCAGGTGCGAGGGATTGAACGCGAGCGCGAGATGCAGCGGGCCGCCCGGCGTCGCGAGGTCGGCCGAGAAGCCCATGTGGTACTTCACGTCGCCCGAATGCGCGGGATCGTCGTGGTGCTCGTAGCGGCCTTCGAACTCTGCGAACAGCTTTTCCGGCGGCTTGCCGAGCGTGTTGACCAGCACGTTCAGGCGCCCGCGATGCGCCATGCCGACGACCATCTCCTTGACGCCCGCCGCGCCCGCGCGCATGCACAGCTCGTCCATCATCGGGATCAGCGAATCGCCCCCTTCCAGCGAGAAACGCTTCTGGCCGACGTATTTGGTATGCAGGTAGCGCTCGAGTCCCTCGGCGGCGGTGATGCGCTCGAGGATGCGCGTCCGCGTCTTCGCGTCGAAACCGAATTTCCCTGCGGCCTGCTCCAGCCGCTGGTACACCCAGCGGCGCTGGATCGCGTCGCTGATGTGCATGAACTCCGCACCGATGGTGGAGCTGTAGGTCGCGCGCAGCGTGGCGAACAAGTCGCGCAAGGTCAGGGTGGGAGCGCCGCCGGCGAGGCCGGTGTTGAAGCGGCTGTCGAGATCGGCATCGGAGAGGCCGTGGACCGCAAGGTCCAGGTCGGGAGCGGCCGGTTTTTCCGGTTGGTCCGCCGTATCGCCGATCGCGGTGAGCCTGAGGGGATCCAGCGTCGCGCGCAGGTGGCCGCGCGAACGATAGGCGGTGACGAGCTTGAGAACGGCGGCCTGTTTCTGCGAGACCGCATCCGGAACAGCATTGGCAGCGGAGGGGGACGAAACACTGGCACCGGCTTTAGCGGCCTGCTGGATACGCGCCATCGCTTCCGAATGCGGTACGTCCGCTTCGCGGCCTTTCAACGCATCGAAATACGATTTCCAGTCCGCGCCGACACTGGCCGGATCGGCAAGGTAGCGCTCATAGAGGTCTTCGATGAACGCGGCGTTGCCGCCGGAATTCTGCGAGGTCGCGGCAAACTGCTTGATCAGGCTTTCCACTCGTGTTCGCCCGGCGGTGAGGTTTGTCTGGCAAGTAATTGATTTATAGTGCTTTGACGCCGTTTTTTGCAGCGCGTCAAAACGGCTGCACAGTATAGCGCGAGCCTGCTGCGCTTCGGAACCCGAGCTATGGAAGGGGCCTCCGGCCGCCTGGCATCGACCATCGTCGTTCGGGCCTGGGACGGTCCTCCATGGTCAGATTTCTATGGCACGGTATTCCGTGCATGACCGCGCGCGCTCCCACATGCGGTCGAAGCCCTCGTGCAACTGGCGCGCGCGGGCCGGGCTCGCATCGCTGGCTTCGCCTTCGATGCGTCCGCCGATCGGGCGGAAATACAACCCGCCGCGGTCGCCCACCGCGAACGCCGACGGGTACTGGCGATCGTGTTCCTCCTCGCAGGCGCGGAACGCGAACACGCTGGTCAGGCGCTGTGCGAGCGTGAGCCACGGATGATTGAGCTGCATCGGGATTAGCGGATCCAGCAGCAGCACGCGCACGGTCGCGCCGACGCCGGATGTCGCATAGCTGCGCATGGCATCCATCACCATCGGTGCGGACAGCAGCCCGTGGTCGAGGTCGCGGCTGAACACACAGACTTCGCGGCGCGAGTTCGCGAACACCGACGCTGCCGCCCGCATCGCATCGTCGAAGGTTTCGACGACGGCCAGCGCGGGTCGTGGCGTCGATGGCGGCCGCTCCGCGATCGCTTCGAGCTGGAGTCGCATGGCCTGGTGTCGAATTCCGGCCTCCTCGAATTCGTCGCCGAACGGCAGGAATCCGTACCTGGCATAGAACCCGACCGCATCGATCTGCGCATTGAGTTCGATCTCGGGCCAGCGCTGCGCGCGCGCGGCATCGATCAGCGCGACCAGCATCGCTTCGCCGACCCCGCGCCCGCGCCATTCGGCGAGCACGGCCATGCGGCCGATCTTGCGCTGCGGGGTGAGCCGGCCGGTGCCGATCGGATGGTTCGCGTTGTCGCGTGCGATCACGTGCTGGCAGAACGGATCCAGGGCGTCCCATTCCAGCTCGATCGGCACCTGTTGTTCGACCACGAACACCGGCTCGCGCACGCGGCGCAGATCCTGGAAGTCGGTGCGGTAGTCGGCCGGTTCGACCCGGAATTCCGCAGTCAAGGGATGGCTCATCGCGGCTTCCCCTTGCGTGGACGTTGCAGTACGTAGCTGCCACCGGTCGTCAGCGCAATCACCGCCGCCTGCGCTTCGATGCCGAACGCGTCGAATTGCGCCCTGCCGATCGTCGTCGCTGCCGCGAGTTCCTGCGCCGACGGCAAGTCCATCGGATATGCCGCGCCACCGACGAACAGCAATCCGCGCTTGCCTTGCCGCGCCCATGCGCTGCGCACGAACGGATGACGCGCCAGCGCGCCGCCGTCGGCAAGGGTCTTGCGGATCCTGTCGGCGCCAGGTGGTTTCGGCGGCGCGGCGGCATCGGCGCTGCGATAGGCGCTGATATAGGCGCCGAACCACGCTGCCAGCGCGGCGTCATCGGCCTGGAGCGCAGAAAGCGCACGCCGCACGCGGGCCAGTGCAGCGTCGTCGATTTCGTAACGGTCGGACGGAAGTTTCAGGTCAGGGTCGGCGTAGCGCGCTTCATCGCAGCTCTTCTCGGCGAGATGTTCGGCGAAATCCACCAGCAATTCCGCCTGCGATGGCGCGCGCATGCCGATCGAATAGGTCAGGCAGGCATCGACGGCGACGCCGTGATGCGAAAGACCAGGCGGCAGATAGAGCATGTCGCCGGGTTCGAGCGTCCACGCATGGGTTGGCGTGAACTCGCGCAGCAGTTTCAACTCCGCATCGTCGCGGAACGCGGTTGGCGCATCGGGATCGGTGCTGATCTGCCAGTGACGTCGCCCCTGACCCTGCAACAGGAATACATCGTACTGATCGACGTGCGCGCCGACCGAACCGCCCGGCGCGGCGAAGCTGATCATCACGTCGTCGATGCGCCAGCGCGGCAGGAAGTCGAAACGCTCGAGCAGGGCGCGCACGTCGGC
>JBBQHA010000097.1:0-12351 GCA_038323475.1 Lysobacterales bacterium | reverse complement strand
GCGTTCGCGTAACGCTGCGCGAGCGCGCGGCCGAGGCCGCTGCCGGCGCCGGTGATCAGGACTTTGCGTTGGGTCCTGGCATTCCTATCAATGACTCGGGCCAAAATGCTCAAAGTTCCTCTCCCGACGGGAGAGGGTTGGGGCAAGGGGCGAATCGCAGCGGGGTATATTTCGTACTCTGATCGCCCCGCCACCCGCCATCGGCACCCCCGTTGGGAGATGGGATTCAAACCCTCACACCACAGCACGTGGTAGCGTTTCCAGCATACAACGCCAAAGGCTCCAGGCATGACAGCCGACCTCTTCGACCTGTCCGGCAAGACCGCCCTCGTCAGCGGCGCATCGCGCGGCATCGGCGAGGCGATCGCCCGGCTGCTCGGCGCCCACGGCGCGCACGTGGTCTGCACCAGCCGCAAGGTCGAAACCTGCGAAACGGTCGCGCAGGCGATCCGCGACGACGGCGGCCAAGCGCAGGCGCATGCGCTGCACGTCGGCGACACCGAGGCGATCGAGGCGCTGTTCGCGACGCTCGACGCGACCGGCCGCGCGCCCGACATCCTCGTCAACAACGCCGCCGCAAATCCTTACTTCGGGCCGATGCTCGACATGGACCTGGCGAGCTACGAGAAGACCGTCGCGGTGAACCTGCGCGGCTATTTCTGGACCTCGGTGCAGGCAGCAAAGCGCATGCGCGCGAAACGCGGCGGCGCGATCGTCAACATCGCCTCGGTCAACGCCAGGCGCAGCGCACCGGGACAGGGCATCTATTCGATGACCAAGGCCGGCATCGTCAACATGACCGAAGGCATGGCGAAGGAAATGGCCGCGCACGGCATCCGCGTCAACGCGGTCCTGCCCGGATTGACCGACACCAAGTTCGCAAGTTCGATCATCGCCGACGCGAAACTCATGGCGATGATGACGAAGATGATCCCGCTCGCCCGCGTCGCGCAACCATCGGAGATCGCGCCCGCGGTGCTGTACCTGTGCTCGCCGGCGGCGAGCTATGTGACCGGGATCAGCTTGCCGGTGTATGGCGGATATATGGCTTGAGCCACCCAGAGCTTTCACGCTGACGCGCGAAAGCTTCGCCTTTGCTCTCAGCGAACGCAGCCACGACATTCACGTCGCGCAAGATCCGGATAGCGAACCCGATCCAGCACCATCACCATGGCGTCATCCCGACCCGGAGAACGCCATGCTGACCCTGCACGATTACCTTCCGTCGCAGAACGCGTGGAAGGTGCGCCAGTTGCTCGCGCACCTCGACATCCCGCATCGACAAGTCTTCATCGCGATCTTCGATGGCGAAGGGCAGACGGACGCTTTCCTTGCGAAGAATCCGGCCGGCGCGGTGCCGGTGCTCGAACTGGAATCTGGCGAATGCCTCGCCGAATCGAACGCGATCCTTTCGTATCTCGCCGAAGGCACGCGCTATCTGCCTGACGACCGCTGGCAGCGCGCGCAGGTGATGCGTTGGTTGGGTTTCGAAGCCGACTACGTGCAGTCGACCGTCGCGACCTTGCGGCACTGGAGCTTGACCGGCAAGACCACGCGCCGCGATCCGGCTCTGGTGGATGGCAAGCGCCGAGCGGGCATCAAGGTGATCGGCATGCTCGAACGGCATCTGGCCGCACATGCGCAAGCGACCGACGGATTCCTGGTCGGCCGCGACTACACCATCGCCGACACCGCGGTGTTCGCCTACACACACCTGGCCGAGGACGCCGGAATCGCGCTGGCGGATTTCCCCGCGCTGCGCGCATGGATCGCACGCGTGCAGGCGCAACCCGGACATCTCGCACAGGTGCATCCCTATGCGATCGATCCGCACTCGGGGCGCGAGTTGCCGTGACAGCCAATGATGGGTCTTGCAGCGCTCAACCCATCCTGCGGAGTGCGGCGGCCGATCAGCTCTCCCACCACATCCACATGTCGTCCCACATGCGGCCGAAGAAACCGGCCTGCGGGACGTCGGCGAGCGCGACCAGCGGACGCGTGAGCATCGGCCTGCCGTCGAGGGTCACGCGCAGGGTGCCGATCTGCTGGCCCTTCATGATCGGCGCGACGAGCTGCTTGGGCACGTCCATGTACGGCTTGAGCGCGCCGTAGCGACCGCGCGGGATCACGATGTTGATCGGCTGGGCAAGGCCGAGCGCAAGGTCGTTGGCCTTGCCCTTCCAGACTTTCAGGTGGGCGAGTTGGGTGTTCGCCTGGTACAGCGCGTGCGATTCGAAGAACCGGAAGCCCCAGTTCAGCAGCGCGAGGTTCGCGTCCTCGCGCAGGCGGAAGCCCTCCTTGTCGCCCTTCGCATCGATGCCGAGCACGACCGAGATCAGCCGCTGGTCGCCGCGCTTGGCGGATGCGGCAAGGCAGAAACCGGCGGCCGAGGTGTGGCCGGTCTTGATGCCGTCCACGGTCGGGTCGCGGCCGAGAAGCTCGTTGCGGTTGTACTGGCGGATGTTGTTGTAGGTGTATTCGCGTTCCTTGTAGATCGCGTATTCCTGCGGGTAGTCGTGGATCAGGGCGCGCGAAAGGATCGCGATGTCGTGCGCTGTCGAGTAATGGTCCGGGTTCGACAACCCGTGCGCGTTCGCGAAGTGCGAGTTCTTCATGCCGAGTTTCTGCGCGTACGTGTTCATCAGCGACACGAACGCTTCCTCGCTGCCGGCGACATGTTCGGCCAATGCGATCGCGGCGTCGTTGCCGGACTGGATGATCAGCCCGCGCTGCACGTCCATCAGCGGCACTTTCGAGTTCAGGTCGAAAGCGCTGAACGAACCATCGGTGCCCGCGCCGCCTTCCTTCCACGCGCGTTCGCTGATCGTCACCGGCTGGTTCGGGTCGATCTTGCCGTGCGCGAGTTCCGCAGCGACGACGTACGAGGTCATCACCTTGGTGATGCTTGCGGGTTCGATGCGGCCGTCGTAGTTGTTGCCCGAGATGATCTGGCCGGTCTCGTAATCGAGCAGGACCCAGGCCTTGCCTGGCGTCGGCGGCGCCGGCGGGATCGGCATGTTCTCCGGCGCCACGGAAGCGGCGCCTGCCGGAGTCGGCATCGCCGGGTGCGGCTGCGGCGCGGCGGCCGGATGCGGCGCCACGGGTTGCGGAGCCGGATGCGGTTGCGGGGTCGGCTGGGGTGCGGCGGCGATCGAGTTCGCCGCGATGGAGCCGGCAGCGAGCAGGGCGATGGCGATGGCGGACACGGAACGGCGAAGGCGCATGTGGGGAGAGTGCTCCATTTAACGGGAAAGTCGCGAAGCGACGCCGATGTCCGTCGCCCGCGCTGCGGGGTGAGAGGACGCGATTGCGGACCAACGGTCCGCGCGTACGCGAACGCCTGAGCGTCCGACGCAAAGGCCGGGGTGCGGGGGACCCACCGGCGGAGCCGGTGGTGGGGTGAGGGTAGTCATGTCAATGCGACTCTCATCATTGGGACTCAACATGCGACATGACTGAAGACATTGACGACCGTTCGACCGGCCGGGAAGCCGCAAGTTTAATCGTTGTGGACCGCTAATCCTTGAAGAACGGCGGATTTCCGAAACCCAGCGCATCCAGGTGCGCAGCGACGCGCTCGGCCTCGTCCGCACGCAGCGGGCCGACATGCACCCGCCACAGGACCTGGCCCGCGACCTGCACCGTCACCAGTTCCACCTTGTCCACGCCGGCCTGCAACAGGCGCTGCAACATGCGTTCGGCATTCGCGCGATCGCTGTAGCTGGCGACCTGCAGGAAGCCATGGGTCGAAGGATCGATCAAGGGGCGTTCGATCACCGCTTGCGGAAGCGCATGCGCGACATCGGGAATGGCGACGTTCGGTGCGGTCCTGGCCGATCCCGGGGGCGGTGGCAGTGCGGCTGGCGCGGATGCTGCAGTGGACGATGGCTGGCTGGCGGCCACAGGCGCGGTGGTCGTCGTGACGGGCGCCTGCGCCGCAGTCGTGCCGGCCGAAACTGGCGCTGGCGTGGACTCCTTCGGCGGATGCAGCGCCGCCGACGGCACGCCCGCCGGATCCTGCGCCGTCGCTACCACTCCCGGAACGGGCGCGGGCAATGCCACGACCGCCGCGGGTTTCGGCGCAACGGCGACCGGTTTCGGAGCGGCAGGCGCTGGCCTGGTCACTGGCGCCGCGGGTTTCGGAGGCGCTACGGGATGGGCCGTGCCTGCTGCATCCGCGCCCACGGCAGCAACTGCCGGGGCAGGCGGCAACGGCTCGCCAGGATCGATCCCGCGCACTTCCACGTTCGCGGTGCCATGCACGTTCACGCCGAGCTTCACCGCAGCCGCATATGACAGGTCGATCAGGCGGCCTTCGTGGAACGGGCCACGGTCGTTGATCCGCACGATCACGCTGCGCCCGTTGTCCAGGTTGGTCACGCGCGCATAGCTCGGCAGCGGCAGCGTGCGATGCGCCGCGCTGAACTGGTAAACGTCGTAGGGTTCGAAACTCGAGGTCGCGCGGCCATCGAACTTGGTGCCGTACCACGACGCCACGCCGCGTTCGAGGTAACCGCTCGCGCTCGGCAGCACGGTATAGGTCTTGCCGAGCACCACGTAGGGCGATCGGTTGCCGTAATGCGAGCGCGGTTCGGCGCGCGGGACCGGCTCGGCCAGGTTGGCGATATCGGGAGGGATCTCGGGCGTGCCATCGGCGACGCCAGGCGCGTACAGCCCCCCCGCGGTGTACGGACCGAGCGGCTTCCACGGCTTGCGTGCCGGATGCGCCGGCGCGCGCGCGGGAGCTGGCGGATGCGCCGCCGGGGCTGCCGGCGCTGGTTTCGTCGGCTGCTCCGCACAGGCCGCGAGCAGCAACGCGGTCGACAGAACGAACGCGCGGCGCAACACCGTTGCGGATGCGCGGCCCGACGTCATGGCGATGCGTTCGGATCCTTCATGGCGGCCGGATCTTTCGCTGCGATCGCTTCGGCCAGCTGGTACACCGCCATCGCGTACATCGGCGAGTGGTTGTAGCGGGTGATCGTGTAGAAGTTCTGGAACACGATCCAGTCCTCGGTGCCCTGCGCGCCATCCAGGGTCAGCAGCGAGCCGTTGATCTCGTGGCCCAGCGACTGCTGCGGCCGATAACCCTTCTCGCCGAGTTCGCCGAGCGTGTAGTTCGGCAGCAGGTCGTCGGGAGCGAATGCCATCGTCGCCGGGTCGTGGAACGCGCGCACCGCGACCGGCTGGTCCTTCTGCCAGCCGTAGCCGACGAAGTAATTCGCGACCGATGAAAACAGGTCGGGCATCGAACCGCCGAACAGGTCGGCGCGGCCATCGCCGTCGCCGTCCTTCGCGTACTGCCGGTAACTCGACGGCATGAATTGCGCCCATCCCATCGCGCCCGCGTAGCTGCCGGTCAACGATTCGACCGGGAAACGCTCTTCCTTCGCCAGCGCGAACAACTGCGCGAGCTGGTCGCGGAAGAAGGCCTGGCGCTCGTCCTCGCGCTGGGCCTTGGCCGGATCGCCGCTGCGCGGATACCAGAACGACAGCGTGTACAGCGCATCGAGCACGCGGTAGGAGCCGGTGTTGCCGCCGTATCCGGTTTCCACGCCGATGATCGCGACGATGATCTCGGCCGGCACGCCGGTGTCGGCCTGCACCTTCATCAACGCCTTGCGGTTCGCGGCGAGGAAGGCGCGACCACCGGCGATGCGCTTGGGGGTCACGAAGATCGGGCGGTAATCCTTCCAGGTCTTGACCGACTCGGCCGGGCGCGACATCGCATCCACCGTGCTCTGCCGGTAGTGCGCCTGCGCGAGCGTGGCCTGCACGGCCTTGGCGTCGAGCTCATAGGCCTTCGCGGTCTGCTGCGCGAATGCGGCCAGGTCGGCCGGCGCAGGCTTGTCCTGCGCATGCAGGACCGGGGCAACCAGGAGGGAGAAAGACACCGAGACAGCGAGCGCGCCGTTGCGCAGGAGGGATGATTTCATGGGCGCGAATCTAGCACGGCCATCGCGCCCGCGACGCGTCCCTGATGCCTGCATCGCATCTACCCATCGAAGGTTTGCGCGCTGGCGTTCAGCAATGCGCGAGCCACCGAAGTCGCATGCGCCTTCCACTCGCAAACGCATCTTCCCCGGCCAGGACTTGCGCCTTGGCGTTCGGCGATGTGCGAGCCAATGGCTCGCAAACGCATCGCCTCACCCCATGAACCGCCTGTGGGCATAGATGGACATCACGATGCCGAATCCGGCCAGCAACGACACCGCCGAGGTGCCGCCGTAGCTCAGCAGCGGCATCGGCACGCCGACCACGGGCAACAGTCCCGAAACCATGCCGCCGTTGACCATCGCGTACACGAAGAAGGTCATCGCGAGCGCCCCGGCAAGCAGGCGCGCATAGGTCTCGCGCGCGTTCGCCGCGATCCACAGGCAACGCCCGACGATGAACAGGTACAGCGCGAGCAATGTGCAGACGCCGACCCAGCCGAACTCCTCGGACAGCACCGCGAAGATGAAATCGGTGGTGTGCTCGGGCAGGAAGTTCAGGTGCGCCTGCGTGCTGTGGCCCCAGCCCTTGCCGAACAGGCCGCCGGAACCGACCGCAATCTTCGACTGGATGATGTTCCAGCCGGTGCCCTGCGGATCGTGCTCCGGGTCCAGGAAGTTGAAGATGCGCGCGCGCTGGAAGTCGTGCAGCACGTAGAACCACACCAGCGGCGCGGCCGCCGCGCCGGTGCCGATGAACAGGCCGATCCGCCACCACGCCAGGCCGGAGAGGAAGATCACGAACACGCCGCTCGCCGCGACCAGAACGCCGGTGCCGAACGCGGGCTGGATCACGATCAGCGCGCTCGGCACGCCGATGATCGCCGCGCACACCGCGAGCGTCTTCCAGCCCGGCGGCAGCGGTTCGCGGTGCAGGTACCAGGCGACCATCATCGGCACGGTCAGCTTGAGCAGTTCGGACGGTTGCAGATAGAACACGCCCAGGTTCAGCCACGAACGCGCGCTCTGCCCGGTCCCGATCAGCGGCACCAGCAGCAGCAGGCCGAGCGTCGCGATGAACAGCCACGGCGTCCAGATCCGCAGTTTCGACGGCGCGATCTGTGCGAACACGAACATCGCGCCGAGCCCGGCCGCGTAACGCGCGCCCTGTGCGTACACCAGCGCCATGCTGCTGTCGCCGGCGCTGTGCAGCACCACCAGGCTGATCGTCATCACCGCGACCAGGGCGATCAGCAGCGGGATGTCGATGGTGTCGGCGAAACGCGTGCCGAGGCCGCGCAACCAGCGCGTGGGTGCGTTCATGGCGATGGCCCTTGGCGTGCGGAATCGGGGGTCGTGGCCGGTGGATTCGCGGACGGCAGCGGCGCGAGCGCCGGCGTCTCGTCGTCCGGAACGTCCTGCACGTCGGCCGGCGGCGCGTGCGCGAGGTCCGCCGCGACCTGCTCGGGCGAGCGCTTGAGCAGCCACGCGTCGAGCACGGTGCGCGCGATCGGCGCCGCCGCGGTCGCACCGTAGCCGCCGTGCTCGACCACGACCGCGATCGCGATCGTCGGCGTATTCGCGGGCGCGTAGGCGATGAACAGCGACTGGTGGCGCAGGTTCACCGGCAGCGCACGCGGATCCATGCTGACGTTGCCCTTGCGGCCGACGCGTTGCGCGGTGCCGGTCTTGCCCGCGATCAGGTATTGCGCGTGCAGGCCGATCGCTTTCGCGGTGCCGATCTGGGTGACTGCGATCATGCCGTCGCGGACCGCGGCGAGATTGGCGCGATTGGTCGAGATCGGCTCGCCCGCCGGCAGCGCCATCGCCAGCCAGGGTGCGGTGAAGCCGTCGCGGGTTTCGCGCACGAGATGCAGCCGATGGCGCACGCCGTCGGCCGCCAGCGCGGCGGTGCCCTGCGCGAGTTGCAGCGGCGTCACCACCCAGTAACCCTGGCCGATGCCGGCGATGATCGTCTCGCCGAGGAACCAGTCCTGCTTGAAGCGCTTGCGCTTCCATTCCGGCGACGGCACCACGCCGATGCTTTCGCCGGAAAGATCGATCCCGGTCTTCGCACCGAAACCGTAGCGGCGCATGTAATCGTCGAAACGGTCGATGCCCATGTCCATCGCGAGCTTGTAGTAGTAGGTATTGACCGAGTGCGCGATCGACATCCGCAGGTCGACCCAGCCCGCGCCGCCGGCCTCGGCATCGCGATAGCCGCGCTTCTGGCCGGGGATATGGAACTCGCCGGTGGACAGGGTGCGGTCGCTGGCCTTGCGCACGCCCGATTCCAGCCCGGCCAGCCCGACGAACGGCTTGATCGTCGATCCCGGCAGGGTGCCGCCGACCAGCACGCGGTTGAACAGCGGCTTCGAGACGTTGTTGATCAAGCCGTCGTAGTCGGCGTGCGAAATGCCGTTGATGAACAGGTTCGGGTCGAATGCGGGCAAGCTGACCATCGCGAGGACCTCGCCGTTGCGCGGATCGACCACCACCGCCGCGCCGTCGTACTTGCCGAACGCCTCGACGAGGGTGCGCTGCAGGTCGGCGTCGATGCTCAGGCGCAGGTCGGCGCCGGGCTTGGCGGGGATGCGTCCGAGCACGCGCAGCGGGCGGCCCTCGACATTCGTCTCGACCTGTTCGTAGCCGATCTGGCCGCGCAGGCGCTCCTCGTAGTAGCGCTCGAGGCCGGACTTGCCGAGCTGGCTCATGACCGCGTAGCGGCTGTCGCCCATGTGCGCGACATCGTCGGCATCGACGCGGCCGACATAGCCGAGCACGTGCGCGAACAGGTCGCCGTATGGGTAGCGGCGGGTCAGGTAGGGCGTCACGTCCACGCCCGGATACAGGTGGCGGTCGATCGCGAAGCGCGCGACCTCGGCCTCGCTCAGGCCCAGCTTCAGCGGCACCGCGCGGAAGCCGCGGGTGGCGTGGCGCAGTTTCTCGAATGCGACCAGGTCGTCGTCCGACAGTGGAAAGATCTGCCCCAGCCGCGCGAGCGTGTCCTTGAGGTCGGGCACGTCGTCGGCGGTGATTTCCAGCCGCCAGGCCTGCACGTTGTCGGCGAGCAGCTTGCCATTGCGGTCGAAGATCAGTCCGCGCGCGGGCACGATCGGCCGCAGCTTGATCCGGTTCGCCTCGGCGCGGCTGCTGTATTCGGCGTGCTGGACCACCTGCAGGCGGAAATACCACCCGGCCAGCAGCAGCAAGGCGGCCGCGATCATGACGAAGCCCTGCAGCGCGCGCGCGCGGAACAACGCGGCTTCGGCGGGCAGGTTCTTCAGCAGTCGGCTGCGTGCTGGCTTCATCGCGCTGCCGTGCCCGTTGCGTCCGCCATCACGAACGGCGTTCGCGCGCGCGCAGCCGCAGGGTGTCGAACATCACCACCAACCAGGGCCACAACGGCAGCGCGAGCAACGGCGACAGCCAGAACGACCAGCGCGGCGCGCCCTCGTCCAGCGCGATCCGCACCGCGGCCGCGATCACCCGGTCGTTCACCAGCAACGCGAACACCGCCAGGCTCTGCTGCCACAGCGGGAAGAATCGCAGCCGCGCGCGGAAACGCTGGACGATGAACGCGAGCACGGTCAACCGTAGCGCCTGTTCGCCGATCAGGGTCCCGAACGCGAGATCGCCGACCAGGCCCATCACGAACGCAGCGCCCATACCGACCCGATCAGGCGTTTCCAGCAGCCAGTACACCAGCAGCAGTCCCAGGAAGTACGGACGCAGCGGCGCGAGCATGTCCGGCAGCGGCACCAGCCCGAGCAGCACCGCGAGCAGCACGCTGACCGGCAGCCAGTAGAAACCCGCATGCGTGCGGTTCATCGGCGCTGCCCCGAAGGCGGATGCAGCGATGGCTGGCGCGACAACGGTTGCGCTGCCGGCGCCGGTTGCGGCGACACTGCTGGCGCCGGCGCGCGCTGCGCGAGCGCTGCCTCGGCGCGGCGCGTCGGCAGGTCGGCCGGTGCCGGCGGCCCGACCGGAGCAGCCTCGTCGGGAAGGTTCCAGACCAGCAGCACGCCGCCATTGCGATCGAGCCGCGCCGCCGGCGTCAGCGCGGCGGCGACGAACGCATGGCTGGGATCGGGCTGCACCGCGACCACCGTCCCCACCGGGAAGCCGGCCGGGAAGCGTCCGCCGATCCCCGAGGTGATCAGTTCGTCGCCAACCTTGATGTCGCCGCTCTGCGGGATGTTCGGCACGGTCAGGCGGTCGCTGTGGCCGGTGCCGTAGGCGATCAGGCGCAGGCCGCTGCGCACCGCCTGCACCGGGATCGCATGGTCTGGATCGGTGATCAGCAGCGCGGTCGCGCGCGTCGGGGTGACCGCGATCACCTGTCCGAGGACGCCGCCCGCGTCGATCACGACCTGGCCGACGTGCACGCCCTGGTTCGCGCCGACATCGAGCACGATGCGCTGGTGGACCGGGTCGAGGTCGATGTCGAGGATGCCTGCGAGCTGCACCGCGAGCCGGTAGCCGCGGGTACCGCCGAGCAGTCCGCGCAGGCGTTCGTTTTCCTGGGCGAGCGATTGCAGCCGCTCGATCCGCGCCTGCGCGAGCAGCAACTGCTGGCGCAGGTCGATGTTCTCGCGGTTGAGCCGGGTCTGGTTCGAGAATGCGGCCTGGCTGAAACCGACCAGGCGCGCCGGCAGCGAGGCGAGCCACCAGACCGGTTCCACCGCGACCGTAGCACCCTGCCGCACTCGCGCGAGCACGCCGCCGCGATGGTCGGACACCATCAGCGCGACCCCGAGCGCCAGGTAGGCCAGCAGCTTGAGCGTGCCGCCCTGGCTGTCGCCATAGCGCGGAGTGCTGGAACCGGAATAGGCCACGCTGCTCGGAGTTCCCTCGGTTGGATCTCTGACTGGAATCGAGGGACTGTGAAACGCCCCTTTCCCTCCGGGAGAGGGGTTTGGTGTGAGGGGTAATCCGGAGCGGCGCGCTCCGATGCTCCCCTCACCCGCCTTCGGCACCCTCTCCCGATGGGAGAGGGGTTGCATCCCCATCCACGGCCTTACTCAGGGGTGAAGAAGTCGTTGCCGTGCATGTCGATCATTTCCAGCGCCCGGCCGCCGCCGCGCGCGACGCAGGTCAACGGATCGTCGGCGACGTACACGTGCAGGCCGGTTTCCGCCGAAATCAGCTTGTCCAGGTCGCGCAGCAGCGCGCCGCCACCGGTCAGCACGATGCCGCGTTCGGCGACGTCCGCGCACAGTTCCGGCGGGGTCTGCTCCAGCGCCTGCCGCACCGCCGCGACGATCCCGGACAGGGTTTCGTGCAGCGCCTCGAGGATTTCGTTCGCGTTGAGCTGGATCATCCGCGGCACGCCTTCGGCGAGGTTGCGGCCGGACACTTCCATGGTCTTGTTGTTCGCCTGCGGGAACGCGCAGCCGATCTCGATCTTGATCCGCTCGGCGGTGGACTCGCCGATCAGGGTGCCGTGGCTGCGGCGCACGTAGCTGATGATCGCCTCGTCGAAGCGGTCGCCGCCGATGCGCACCGACTGCGCGTACACGATGCCGTTGAGCGAGATCACCGCGACCTCGGAGGTGCCGCCGCCGATGTCGATGACCATCGAGCCGCGCGCCTCGTGGATCGGGATGCCGGCGCCGATCGCCGCGGCCATCGGCTCCTCGATCAGGAACACCTCGCGCGCGCCGGCCTCCTCGGCCGATTCCTTGATCGCGCGGCGCTCGACCTGGGTCGAGCCGCAGGGCACGCAGATCAGCACGCGCGGGCTCGGCCGCAGGAAACGCGACTTGTGCACTTTGCGGATGAAGTACTTCAGCATTTCCTCGGTGGTCGTGAAGTCGGCGATGACGCCGTCCTTCAGGGGCCGGATCGTGGTGATGTGGCCGGGCGTGCGGCCGAGCATCTGCTTGGCCTCGATGCCGACCGCCGCGACCGATCGCTGCGAACCCGGGGTGCGATCCTGGCGGATCGCCACGACCGAAGGTTCGTTCAGCACGATGCCCTGGCCGCGGACGTAAATCAGCGTATTGGCCGTTCCCAGGTCGATCGACAGATCGGTCGAGAACATGCCACGGAGGAACTTGGGGAGCATGCAGGCAAGCCGTGAAAGGGGGATGGGGTGGAGCGGACGAAAGTCCACTAGCGTAGCAACCGACCCCAGTCCGGACAAGGTAAAAACCGGCAGGACGGCGACCCTGCCACGCGGCCCGCGCTGCTGCTGGTGTCGCCAGCGGCCGCGGGAGGCTACCATTGCGCCCCGCGTTGCCCGATGCGGCGGTTTTGCGCGATTTCGGCGATTCGTCGCCAGGATCCGGCCATCCCGGGCGCGGCTTCCGTCCAGCTGAATTCCTAAAGAGAGAGATCCAATGTCGGCACTGATCTGCGGTTCGCTCGCCCACGACACCATCATGGTGTTCCAGGACCAGTTCAAGAACCACAT